>JAIENU010000044.1 GCA_019751125.1 Burkholderiales bacterium
ACCCGCAACACCCAGGAAACGCAGATCAGCGTCAAGCTCGATCTCGACGGCAAGGGCCAGGCGAAACTTGCCAGCGGTGTGCCCTTCCTCGACCACATGCTTGACCAGATTGCACGTCATGGCCTGGTCGACCTCGAGGTCAAAGCCAAGGGTGATCTGCACATCGACGCCCACCACACGGTGGAGGACATCGGCATCACCCTCGGCCAGGCCTTCGCCAAGGCGATCGGCGACAAGAAGGGCGTGCGCCGCTACGGCCATGCCTACGTGCCGCTCGACGAAGCGCTGTCGCGGGTGGTGATCGACCTCTCGGGCCGTCCCGGGCTGGAAATGAGCGGCAAGTTCACCCGCGCCCGCGTCGGTGATTTTGATGTCGACCTGGTGCGCGAGTTTTTCCAGGGCTTCGTCAATCACGCCTCGGTGACGCTGCATCTCGACAACCTGAAGGGCGTCAATGCCCACCACCAGGTGGAGACGCTGTTCAAGGCCTTCGGCCGCGCGCTGCGCATGGCGGTGGAGCTTGATCCGCGTGTGAAGGGCGTACCCTCAACGAAGGGTTCGCTCTAAGAGACCCCGTACCCGCCGCCGGCGGGTGCCCCGCATCCGGAATTCCGCAACAGACCGTCATGGCCATCGACATCGCAGTCATCGATTACGGCATGGGCAATCTGCGCTCGGTGTCGAAGGCGATCGAGCACGTCGCGCCGCAGAGCCGCGTGCTGGTCACCAGCGACCCTGCGGTGGTGGCCGCCGCCGGTCGCGTGGTGTTTCCGGGCCAGGGTGCGATGCCCGACTGCATGCGCGAGATGGAAGCACGGGGCCTGCGGCCGGTGTTGCTTGAAGCTGCACGCAGCAAGCCTTTTCTGGGCATCTGCATCGGCCTGCAGATGCTGTTCGAACGCAGCGAAGAGGGTGACACGCCGGGCCTGGGCCTGCTGCCGGGCACGGTGCGCCGGTTTCCCGCGGCGCGCATGATCGGCGCGCAGGGAGAGAAGCTCAAGGTCCCGCACATGGGCTGGAATGAAGTGGAGCAAGTCGCCCATCCGCTTTGGGAAGGCATCGCCGACCGCAGCCGCTTTTATTTCGTGCACAGCTACTATCCGGAGCCTGCGGATGTTTCGCTGGTGGCGGGCTGGAGTGCCTATCCCTTCCGATTTGCCTGTGCCGCGGCGCGTGCCAACCTGTTCGCGGTGCAGTTCCACCCCGAGAAAAGCCACGCTGCCGGTTTGCAACTGCTTGCAAACTTTGTGCGCTGGCAGCCCTCCGCCTGAGTTGCGGCTGCCATCTGCCGCGGCGGCTGGTGTATGATTGAACTGACGACATCAACGTAACGCGCAGCCGCATACAGTCCATCCGCCATCGCCCTGCTCCGGTAAATACAGTTCCGGCATTCCTGTCGCCATTCCTGATCGTTCGTATTCCGTAACGCCATGCTGATCATTCCCGCCATTGACCTGAAAGACGGCCATTGTGTACGCCTGAAGCAGGGCGACATGGACGCAGCGACCGTGTTCTCCGAGGATCCTGCCGCGATGGCCGCACAGTGGCTGAAGCAGGGCGCGCGTCGCCTCCACGTGGTCGACCTCAACGGCGCAGTGGCCGGTAAACCGAAGAACGAGGCGGCGATCAAGGCCATCGTCAAGGCGGTTGGCGGCGATCTGCCGATCCAGCTGGGCGGCGGCATACGCGACCTCGATACCATCGAGGCCTATATCGATGCCGGCATCGGCCATGTGGTCATCGGCACCGCGGCGGTGAAGACGCCGGGTTTCCTGCAGGATGCCTGCACCGCATTCCAGGGGCATGTCATCGTTGCGCTGGATGCCAAGGACGGCAAGGTGGCGGTTGACGGCTGGTCGAAGATGACCGGTCACGACGTGATTGATCTCGCCAAAAAATTCCAGGACTACGGCGTCGAGGCGGTGATCTATACCGACATCGGCCGTGACGGGATGCTCAGCGGCGTCAACATCGAAGCCACCGTTGAACTGGCCCGCCAGCTCACGGTGCCGGTCATCGCCAGCGGCGGCATCACCGACCTGAAGGATGTCGAGAAGCTCTGCGCTGTCGAGTCCGAGGGCATCATGGGCGCGATTACCGGCCGTGCGGTGTACCAGGGCACGCTGGATTTCGCCGCGGCACAGAAGCTCGCCGACAAGCTGAGCCAAAAATAATCCGGGCATTCGCGCCTGCGGCGCGTCAGCCTCTCCGTGCATGGGCCTCGCCAAACGCATCATTCCCTGCCTCGACGTCACCGCCGGCCGCGTGGTCAAGGGCGTCAATTTTGTCGAGCTCCGGGATGCCGGTGATCCGGTCGAAATCGCGCGCCGCTACGACGACCAGGGCGCCGACGAACTGACTTTTCTCGACATCACCGCCAGCAGCGATGACCGCGGCCTGATCCTCGGCATCATCGAGGCGGTGGCGGCGCAGGTGTTCATTCCGCTGACCGTCGGTGGCGGGGTGCGCGCGGTGGATGATGTGCGGCGCCTGCTCAATGCCGGCGCCGACAAGGTCAGCATCAATACGTCCGCGGTGCAGAACCCGCAGCTGGTGGCGGATGCCAGCGGCCGCTACGGCTCGCAGTGCATCGTCGTCGCGGTGGACGCCAAGCGTGTGCCCGGCGAGGGCGCGCCGCGCTGGGAAGTGTTCACCCACGGCGGCCGCAAGGCGACCGGACTCGACGCGGTGGAGTGGGGCAAAAAAATGCAGGCGCTGGGCGCCGGCGAGATCCTGCTCACCAGCATGGACCGCGACGGCACCCGCTCCGGCTTCGACCTCGAACTGACCCGCGCGTTTTCATCGGTGCTCGACATCCCGGTGATCGCCAGCGGTGGTGTCGGCGGACTCGATGATCTGGCCGATGGCGTCACCATTGGCGGCGCCGACGCGGTGCTTGCCGCGAGCATTTTCCATTATGGCGAACACACGGTACGCGAGGCCAAGCTGCGGATGGCCGAGCGGGGCATTGAAGTGCGTCTGTGAATGCGCTTGTAATCAGTGCGCTTGTGGCTGTAAAAAAATTCCATTAAAATCAATCGCTTATAAACGTCTGCGGGGCGCGCTGCGGCGCGTGGCAAATCATGGCGGGTGACTGGCTGGATCGCATCAGCTGGGACAAGGACGGGCTGGTGCCGGTGGTGACACAGGAGGCCGGCAGCGGCCGCGTGCTGACGCTGGCCTGGGCCAACCGTGAAGCCCTGGCGCTGACCGCACAGACCGGCGAGGCCCATTACTGGTCGCGCTCCCGCAAAAAACTCTGGCACAAGGGCGAGGAGTCGGGCCATGTGCAGAAGGTGCGCTCGATCCAGACCGACTGTGACCAGGACGTGGTGTTGCTGGAAGTCGAGCAGGTCGGCGGCATTGCCTGCCACACCGGTCGGCACAGCTGTTTTTTCTACGAATTGCGCGACGGTGACTGGGCTGAAACTGCGCCGGTACTGAAAAATCCGGACGAGATTTACAAGAAATAAATACAGGAAATATGGCCATGGCGGACAAGGACGTATTACTGAGGCTGGGCGAGACCATCGCTGCGCGCAAGGCGGCGGAGGCGGGTTCATCGTACGTCGCCAGCCTGCTTGCCAAAGGTGAGGACGCGATCCTGCGCAAGGTGCTGGAAGAGGCCACCGAGACCCTGCTTGCCTCGAAGGAGGGTGATAAACTGCATGTCGTCCGCGAGACCGCCGACCTCTGGTTTCACACCCTGGTGCTGCTGGCCTGGCATGGTGTGGGTCCGGAAGACGTGCTGGCCGAACTGGAGCGCCGCGAAGGTGTCAGCGGCATTGCGGAAAAGGCTGCACGCAAGCAGTAGTACTTGGCGGGCAGGCCGGGCTTTTAATCCTCCGTGCAGGCGCACGGATCTACAGGAGCAAGTCATGGGTTCGTTCAGCATCTGGCATTGGTTGATCGTGCTGGTGGTGGTGATTCTGGTGTTCGGCACCAAGAAGCTGCGCAACATCGGCTCCGATCTTGGCGGCGCGGTGAAGGGCTTCAAGGAAGGCATGAAGTCCGGCGACGACAAGCCGGGTGAAGCCAAGGCTGAAATTCCGCCTTCGACCGGCCAGACCATCGACGGCGAAGCACGCAAGGAAACGACGAAGTCGTGAGGCGTGCAAAGTAGCGGCCGGAAGCGCCGGCATGCCGTGCCGGCCACGCCTGGCTGAAACTCACTCCTCAATCCCCAATCCTGCATGTTCGATATCGGCTTCTCTGAACTGATGGTCATCGCCGTGGTGGCGCTGATTGTCATCGGGCCGGAGCGGCTGCCGAAGGTTGCGCGCACGCTGGGCCATCTTTTTGGCCGAATGCAGCGCTACGTCAACGACGTCAAGGCCGACATCAACCGCGAAATGGCGCTCGACGACCTGCGCAAGCTTCAGGCGAGCATGCAGGACACCATGCAGTCGGTGGAGCAGTCGGTGAACCAGGAAGTGCGCGCCGTGGAGAACCAGGTGCACCAGATCGCCGCCGACGCCCAGGCTAATCCGGATGCCGCGCCTGCCGTTGCCGCAGCGCCTGCACCCACTGAGCCGGCGGCATCCGAAGCGGTCCGGGAAGGCGCAAAAAGCGCCTGAGCGCGCCGGCGCCTGCATTGTCCTCAATGACCGAAGACACCTTCATCTCCCACCTTGTCGAGCTGCGCGACCGCCTGTTGCGCGCACTGATTGCGTTCGCCGTGGTGCTGTTGTTGCTGGTTCCCTTTGCCTCCGAGCTTTACGACCTGCTGGCCTCGCCGATGATGAGCGCCTTGCCCGAGGGCTCGAAGATGATCGCCACCGGCGTGATCACGCCCTTCCTGGTGCCGATCAAGGTGGCGATGATGATCGCCTTCGTGATCACGCTGCCGTACACGCTGTACCAGGTCTGGTCTTTTGTCGCGCCCGGGCTCTACAACCACGAGAAACAGCTGGTGCTGCCGCTGGTGGTGGCGAGCACCGTGCTGTTCGTGGTCGGCATCGCCTTCTGCTACTTCTTTGTCTTCAACACGGTGTTCCACTTCATCAACCAGATCGCGCCGAAAAGCATCTCGGTGGCGCCGGACATCGAGAACTACCTGAATTTCGTGCTCACCATGTTCCTCGCCTTCGGCCTCACCTTCGAGACGCCGATCGTGGTGGTGATGCTGACGCGGATGGGGCTGGTGACGATCGAGCAGCTGCGCGACGCGCGCTCCTACTTCATCGTCGGTGCATTCATCGTCGCAGCGGTGGTGACGCCGCCCGACGTGGTGTCGCAGCTGCTGCTCGCGGTGCCGATGTGCCTGCTTTACGAGGTGGGCCTGATTGCCGCGCGTTTTGTGCCCAAGCGCGCGCCGGACACCGAAAGCCCCGCCGGCGAAGCCTGAGCCGCGCTGCCGCGGCGTTTACTCCTGCTGCGTTTTTTTCGGTGGCCGCTTGCCCACGGTGACGCGGATTTCCAGCGGCTTGGCCGCGCGTACCAGCTTCAGCGTGGCCTCGCTGCCCGGTTTCAGTGCCGCGATCAGGTTCAGCATCGATCCCGAATCGGTGACCGGCTGGCCATCCACGGCGACCAGCACATCGCCAACCCGGATCCCGCCGCGGTCCGCAGGCGTGCCGCGGAAGACTTCGGTGATCAGCGCGCCGCGGATTTCCGGGGTCTTGAAGGACTCGGCGATTTCGCGGGTCATGTCCTGCACGCCGACGCCGATCCAGCCGCGCTGCACCGAGCCGTTCTGGATGATCTGCTCCATCACGCTTTTTGCAGTGCTCGCCGGAATCGAGAAACCGATGCCGAGGGAGGTGCCGGTCTTGGAATAGATCGCGGTGTTGATGCCGAGCAGGTTGCCGTTGGTGTCGATCAGGGCGCCGCCGGAGTTGCCGGGATTGATCGCGGCGTCGGTCTGGATGAAGTTCTCGAAGGTGTTGATGCCGAGATGGGTGCGGCCCAGCGCGCTGACGATGCCCATGGTCACCGTTTGACCGACGCCGAAGGGATTGCCGATGGCGAGCACGACGTCGCCAACTTTGGCCGTATCCGAGGCGCCAAAGGTGATGGATGGCAGGTTGGGCAGGTCGATTTTCAATACCGCGAGATCGGACTCGGGGTCGGTGCCGACGACCTTGGCGATCACCCGCCGCGTGTCGGCCAGCGCGACCTCGATGCCGTCGGCGGCCTCGATGACATGGCTGTTGGTCAGGATATAGCCCGAACTGCTGACGATCACGCCCGAGCCGAGGTTGGTGCTCGGCTGGGCCTGGGCTTCGCCGGGGTCTCCAAAAAAGTGGCGGAACACCGGGTCATCAAAAATCGGATGGCGGGGACGCGACTTCACCGCCTGCGAGGTGTAGATGTTGACCACCGCCGGCATCGCCTTTTTTGCGGCATCGCTGTACGAGCCGGCGCGTGTCACGCCCGCCGCCGAGTCGGCGTGCTGGCGCACGGTGATCACCGCGTTCTGCGGCATGTTGTTGAGCAGGTCGGGGCGCAGTGTGGCGACCACGAACAGCGCAGCGAGGCAGATCGTTGCGGTTTGACTGAACAGCAGCCAGAGTTTTCGCATGGCGTCAGGGCAGGGGCGGGCGGTTAAAATCGCCGCTCAGGTTCGGGATTGCAGCGGCAGGTGTCTGGGGCAAGGTCGAAGGCAAGGGTCGGAACACGCCAGGGTCATAACGAGAGTAATAGCGCGAGAGCATTAGCGCGGGAGCAACAGCAAACATGGATCGTGCAGCACTGGATGCCTATCTTGGCGAATTCCTGCAAGTCCCTGTGTTCAGGGATTATTGCCCAAACGGTTTGCAGGTGGAAGGGCGCGCCGAAATCCGCCGCATTGTCAGCGGCGTCACCGCCTCCGCGGCGCTGATCGACGCGGCGATTGCCGCAGGCGCCGATGCACTGCTGGTGCACCACGGGTATTTCTGGCGCGGCGAGGATGCACGGATCACGGGTATCCGCCGCCGCCGTATCGGCCGCCTGATCGAGAACAATCTCAACCTGTTTGCCTACCACCTGCCGCTGGATGCGCATCCGGAAGTCGGCAACAACGCCACGCTGGGCCGTGAGCTCGGCCTGGCCATCAGCGCCCGCGGCGGTGACAACGACCTGGTGGTGATGGCCGAAGCGCCGGCCGGCCTGACCGTCGCCGATTTCGCGGCAACCGTCGGCAAACGCCTTGGCCGTGAGCCGCTGGTGGTGGGTGAAGGCGGAAACCCGTTGTACCGGGTAGCCTGGTGCACCGGTGGCGCGCAGGGCTACTTCGAACAGGCGATCGCGATGGGGGCCGATGCCTATCTGAGTGGCGAGATTTCCGAGCAGACGGTGCACCTCGCCCGTGAATCCGGTGTTGCCTATATTGCGGCAGGGCACCATGCCACCGAGCGTTATGGCGTGCAGGCCCTGGGTGAGCATCTTGCCGGGCGTTTTGGCATCGAACACCGCTTTATCGATATCGACAATCCAGCCTGAATTTGGCCCGAAAACGGGTGTTACAGCCTGTAACAATTTCGCCCGTGAACGGATCGGGACGAGGCGTATGATTTGCGCATGAATCAGGCATCCACAGGCTTCACGATTCCGAAAAGCACATGGGCAACGGCGTCGCTGCTGTCCGCTGCGGCTGCGATGCTGCTCGTGGCGAGCACACCGGCCGAAGCCCATGGCCGCGGTCATGGCCACTCGCGGGCACGGGTCGGTGTCTACATCGGGGCGCCGGTCGTGTTTGGGGCCTGGGGCTGGCATCGTCCGCCGCCCCCCTATTATTACTATCCCTCCAGCTACTACTATCCGCAGCCGCCGGTGGTGGTCCGGGAAATCGTGCGTGAGCCGCTGGTGTACTACGATGAGCGCGGCAATGCGCTGCCGCCGGGTCACCATCGCACGCAGCCCTCAGCGCCGGCGCAGCCGCAGGCCGGCAGTGATGCGCCGACCTGGTTTTTCTGCGCGGACACGCAGAGCTACTATCCCTACGTGAAGGACTGCGCCAGCCCCTGGCAGCGTGTGGTGCCGCAACCCCCGCCGGCACCGCAGTAGTCCTTCAAACCCGCCCGGCTGGATCCGCGGGTTAAAGCTCCTGCCTAGTTTTTCAGCCGCACGTGATGCGCCGCTCCGGCACAATCTTCGTCGGTCTTTAATCCTGCGCTGCGGAT
>JAIENU010000119.1 GCA_019751125.1 Burkholderiales bacterium
GCCGGCATCACCACCAACGTGACCGCGCCGGTCACCGGGCTGACCCTTGCCGGAACCGGCTCGACCAATTACACCGTTACCGGCACCTCGGTTTCGTCCACGATCAGGGCATCCGCAACCGTCGTGCCGCAACGGGACCAGACGGTGAACCAAATGCTTAGCTCATCGAAACAACCGACAACCACCACGACCCCGCCGCGGACGACCACGACCACGGCGCCGCCGGAGACTACTACCAGGCCCCAGCAGACCACGACGACGGAGGCGCCTCCCCCCGCGCAGGTCGAGGCCAGGACTACCAAGCCCACGCCCCTGCCGGGCGAAACCGTCCCGATTTCCACGCCGGCCCAGAACGGCTCGCCGGTCCTCGATCCCACCAAGCCGGCGGTGGCGGTACTAGTGGCGGCAGATGGTGATAGCGATATCCCGGTGCCTGCGCCCAAGATCACGCAAAACGCCAATGGTTCGATCACCATGGATGTGACGATTCCGCCGTCGACGCCGCCTGGCGTTTACATGATTGCGGTCGTGGGTACGGATGCCAAGGGGCAGTCCAGGGTGGTCGTCGTGCCGGTGGTTGTGCGCCGCAGAGCGGCCCAGTGAATCCCGGCAAGCTGGCGCCCGTTTGACTTCCGCACCGGATTCGAACAGTTGCACGAGCGCGCTCCGCATGCGCGTCCGCGAGCGGGGGTCGTTGCCGTTTCAGTCGTTCAGGACCCAGACGCCAAGCGACAGATGGTTGTCGTCAGCGAGCGTTGCCACCGGTTCGCCGAGCCCCGCGGCTGTACTGTTGAGGTGAACCAAGGGGTCGTCCTTCTCCGGGCCAGGCTCGTGTGATCCGGGCAGCATGCTGGCAATCAGCCAGCGTGCGCCGGATGCGCGGAAATTCATGATGGTCTCCAGCACGTCGTCTGCCGGCATCCGGTAGAGCAGGTTGCGGCAGAGGATCGCGTCGCAGGCGGGCAACGGCGAGGAAACCACGTCTTTCAACGCGAACAGCACATTGCCGCGGTGGCCGTGCAGGCGTTGGTTGGCGTCAATGACCTCGGGCAGGATGTCGCAGCCGATGTAGCAGTCCAGCATGTCGAGGTCGGCATGGGCGAGCCAGTGGAAGGTGCCGCAGCCGGCATCGACCAGTCGCCGTACCCCCGTTTTTTTGAGCCAGTCCGAAAGTTCGGCGCGCAGTGTCTGCGTGGCGGCGAGATCCGCCAGCGGCCCGTCGCGGGTTTCGGCGGCAAACACCCGGTCCGGCGTCGCGTCCGGCATCAGGTATGCGGCCCGCGCGCGGCGCAGGCGGCTGCGGGCTTCGTCGGTCATCGGCGGCGGGAAATGGCCGTAGGTGGCGCGCGGTCCGGTGCGCCTGGAGGCAAAATGCACATCGACATATTCCTCGTATTCCGCCAAGGTGCGCTGCTTGCCGAGCCCGTAGCGGTCGATTTCGCGCAGCGCGACCGGATCGTCGCTCGGTTCGATGCCGAAGAGGTGGCGCAGGCGCGCGTAGCAGCGCCGGTCGAGATCGGGCCAGTGCTGGTGGTCGTCCCAGTGCCGGTGCCGGCCGCGCTTGTTTTCGTAGTCGTGGTACATCACGGGCAGGTTCAGCGCATGGATATCCCAGCCGTGGGTCCACAGGCGCACCGCCATCGAAAACTCTTCGCCGTTGAAATACAGATAGGGGTCGTAGGGTACTTCGCGCAGAGCGGCCGCCGGCGCAAACAGGCAGCCCGCGCTGATGAAGGCTCCGGGTTGCGGCATCGGCGGTATTGCCTCCGGCCGCAGCGAACGGGCGCGCAGGCCGAGAACGCCGACCTCGTTGATTTTTTCAGCAGCGATGGTGGAAATCGACGGCGCGAAGCGCGTGTCAGGCGGGGTGTAGGCGTTGGGGTAACTGCTCAACACCGCGCGCGGGGTCGGGCAGGCCAGCATCATGACGATCAGCCGGTCATCCCAGCCCGGCTCGAAGCGGGAGTGGCTGTCGATCTGCAATACGTATTCCTCGTCGCCCAGCAGTTCGGACAGGATGCGGCTGCGTGCCCAGCACGCCCCCATGCTGTCCGCCGGATGGCAGCGCAGTTCGCGCACCTGACCCGTCGGAAGATCCGGCGGCGGCAGGCAGTCGTCGTCTTCGCCAGGTACCACCTGGGAAAAGACGCCGGCGTAGATGCGTTCCGGGCGTGACGCCTTGGCAAAAAGGTCGCGCAGGGTATGCGGGGTTTCACTGTCGCGGTAGTTGGCGACGGAGACAAAGATGCGCGCCTGCGCGTCCTGGGCCTGGGGTGGCTCGGGGAGGATGAAATTATGGTCTGCCGGCATGCCATCGCTGGTATTGCCGGCTGCAGTCACGGGCGCTTTCACCAGCTCGGGCGTGAAGCCGGCCCGGGTATCGGAGTGATCGGGGGCGGCGAGCGCTTGCGGGCGGGCGAGGGTGCGACCCAGGTCCCATGCGGAAAGACCCGGTTCGCCATCCGGCAGAACTGCAGCCGGTACTGGAGCTGGCGCGGTGGGTTCTCGCGCAATCAGGTCGCCGACAGGCAGCGAAGTGAGTAGCCAGCGCGCGCCGCTGGAGATGAAATTGGCCAGGGCACTGCGGCGTTCTTCTTCGGATAGCTGTTCCAGCACATGGCGGCAAAGGATCGCATCGCAGGCGGCGATCGGTGTTGTCGTGATGTCGGCCACGGCGAAAAAGTGACCGCGGCGGTCACCGTAGAGCTGCTGGTTACGTTTGATAAGTTCGGGCACCAGGTCATAGCCGGCATAAAGTTCCAGTTCGCCGAGGTCCACGACGCCCATCCAGTTGAAGTCGCCACAGCCGGCATCGGCCAGGCGGCGGATGCCGTGTTCGCGCAGCCAGTTAGCCAGCGCCGGCCGCAGCTTGTCGGTGGCCACCAGCGTTGACGCTTCGCCGCAGCGCGTTTCGCGCACCGGCGTGTAGGTGTCCTCGCCGGGCGCGCGTTCGAAGAAGTGTGCGCGCTGCTGTTTGAGCCGGAGCAGTGCCAGTGCTGCCGGGGGAGCGGGAAAGCGTGCGTCGGCGGCGCGGCTGCCGATGTGTGAAGCCTTGAAATCGACATCGGCATAGGCCTCGTAGTCGGCGAGGCTGCGCACGCTGCCGAGGCCGTACTGGTCGATTACTCGCAGCACCACCGGGTCGCGGCTGGTTTCGATACCGAAGAGATGACGTATACGGGCGAAGGAGCGCATGTTGAAGCGTACCCAGTCACGCTTGTCTTCCCAGTGGCGGCGGCGGCCGCGGTCGGTGCTGTAGTCGTGGTACATCACGCAGCGGTCCGGCGCATAGAGGTCCCAGCCGTGGGTCCAGAAGCGTACGGCCATCGAGATTTCCTCGCCGTGGAAATACAGGTGCGGGTCGTAAGGCACTTTGCGGAAGGCGGTGGCCGGCCCAAACAGCAGGTTGGCGCTAAGGAAGGCGGATGGGGGTGGCCCGGCCAGCGGTTCGCGCGGGTCGATGGCGCGCGGTTTCACCATCAGGATGCCCATGTCGTTGAAGGTATCGGCGGCCAGCAGGGTGACTGCGGGACTGCCCCGTTCCGCAGGCGGCACATAGGCCGGTGGATAGGTGGTGATCAGTGCTTGGGGCGTCGGGCAGCGGCGCAGCATGTCGAGCAGCGTGCCGTCCCAGCCCGGCTCGAAACGCATGTGGCTGTCGATCTGCAGCACGTATTCTTCGCCTTGCAGCAGTTCCTCGAGAATGCGGCTGCGTGCCCAGCAGGCGCCGAGGCTGTCGTTGGCATGGCAGCGGATCTCCCGTAGCTGTCCAGCGGGCAGGTCCTGCGGCGGCAGGCAGTCGTCATCCTCGCCGGGCACCACCTGGGAAAACACGCCGATGCGTATGCGTTGGGGCCACGAAGCATTGGCAAGAAGACTGCGAATGGTGTGCGGGGTTTCGCTATCGCGGTAATTGGCGATGGATACGAAAATCGTGCCCGGTTGCAGCGGCCAGTCACGTCGTGCTGCAGGAGCCGGCACCGGCGCCGGCGGCGCGACGGTGGCCGGAGTGATCGGCTTGGCTGCATCCTCGAGACGCTGGTATTCGACGCGCTCGACGCGTGCATAGTCGTCCGTGCGGTGGTGATTCACCGGCGAGGCGAGCAGCACCGCTGCCTTGACGTGGCCGAGGCGCAGCAGTTCGAAGGAGCGCGCGGTCCAGTACTGCTCGTAGCAGGGTTCGCGCCGCTCGTCGAAAAACAGCCGGTGCGTGCCGCGGCGGGTGACCACCTGGGGCCAGTTGCTGTAATACACCTCGCCCACGGCATAGGGCACGTGGTTGAGGCTTTGCACCGAGTAAAAGCCGGTGCGCGGCGCGTCGATTGCGCCGGGGAAATAATGCGCGCGGGCTTCGTCGTTGAGGTTGATCCAGCCCCACTGCGAGTGGTGTGAGCCGTACACCTCGGTGAAGCTGAATTTCACGTAATCGGCGAACTCGCGCTGCAGCACGGCGAGGCTGGTTGCGCCGGTTTCGTGCACATGGCGCGACAGGCCGTTGTCGCAGACAGCGGGCTCTTCGTCGGCGCGCACCAGCAGCATGTCGTCCTCGAACCAGTACTGGGCATGGCGGCCGCTGCGGTGGAACAGATCGGCGGCGTGGATACGCGCGCCGTTGATGCCGCGGTTGCCCTCACGGATCTGCTCGATGCCGTATTGTGCGCACAGCGCATCGTAGTGGGCGAAGGTGACGGCGTCGGTGGAGTTGTTGATCAGCACGCGGCGCGCGGTGCGCAGCAGCGCGGGGTCGGCGGCCGTTATCGATTCGAGCAGGCGCTGGAACTGCAGCGGTGTGTTGTAGGAGACGAACCAGGTTTCGCTGAGCTCGGCCTGAAGCTGGCGTGCAGAGCCGAGATCGCCCGGCCACTGGCCGGCGAGGGCGCGGAAGAAGGGCCACACCAGGCCGTCACGGCCGATGAACTGCAGGTCGAACAGCTCGGCCTCGGCATAGCTTTGCACGGTGAGGATGGATTCCTCGGTGCCCATCAGGCCCTGCGCCAGGGTCTGTTCGAGGTGATGGCTGTAGCGCGCCGCCACGTCGTTGATATAGGCGGATGCGCCGCCGAAAAAACCGCCGCGAGCCACCCAGCGTGTGCGCTCCACGCCGGCGCGCTGCGCCAGCGCCGCGGCATCGAAGCCGTGCACTTCGCGTTCAGGATCATGCGGATAACACAGCAGCAGGAAGCGCCGGTGTTGCTGCGCGAGGCGGATGAATGATGCCGCCTGCAGCAGTTCCGCCGGCACGGTGTGGCTGATGCCGGCATCGATCCAGTAATAGTGGGTGCTGCCGAAGGGATTGCGCTGCGCCTGTTCGTACAGCCAGATCGGCTTCGACATGACCAGGGGGTTGTAGTCGGGTAGTGCCGCCTGCGGGCTCAGCGGCAGCCAGTCGGCCTGCGCCAGCCATTGCGGGTTGCGGCGGATCTGTTGCACCGGCTGGTACAGCGGATGTGCGGTGAGCTGCGCCGGCTCAAGTGGATGGATCACCGTGGGTCGTGGCCCGCGCAGGCTGCGCACCAGTTCGACGTGTTTGCTGTCGCAGTACACCACCATCGGCAGGTCGATCGCCAGCACCGCGGGCAGGTGGCGGCGGTAATGATCCGCGTCGCGGTGAAACGGCGCGGTCAGCCGCTCACGACCGAGGTCGAAGACGGCAGTAACCAGGGTGGGCGTGGCGGATGGGGTGGAAGCGGGCGCAGCAGCAGACGAAGGGATGCTCAAGATTTCAGCGCGGGCGGGTGCAGGCAGGTGCGACAGTATAACGAGCGGGCACGGTCAGCATGCGATCGGCGTTGCCGTCGGCGTCAGTGCGGGCTGTATTATAACCCATTGTTTTTATTATATATTTCTTGTGCGGCGCAGGGTGTGCAACCACCCGTTTCAGGGATTGGCCGGCGTGAAGGCGTCGGCGTAGAAGGCCGCTTCCGACAGCGCGCGCTGCGTGCAGTAATCGCGCTTCGCCGCTTCGATCATCGCCGGCGCGCCGCAGGCATAGATCTCGAAGCCTGAAAGATCGGCGTGGTCTTCAAGCACAGCCTGATGCACGAGGCCGCGGCGGCCGGTCCAGCCGTCCCCTGCGTTGCCATCGGAGAGCACGGGTATGTAGTTCACGCCATGTTCGCGCGCCCAGGACTGCGGCAGTTCGTCGAGATAAAGATCGGCTGCAGTGCGTGCGCCGCGGTACAGCGTCAGCGGGCGCTTCACCTGGTTGTGGATCGCGTGTTCGATGATCGCCTTGATCGGCGCGAAGCCGGTACCGCCGGCAAGCAGGATCACCGGTTTGTCGCTGTCCTCGCGCAGGTAGAAGCTGCCCAGCGGTCCCTCGAAACGCAGGATGTCTTTTTCCTTCATCTGCGTGAATACATGCGTGCTGAACGGACCGCCGTAATTGCGCAGGTGCAATTCAATCAGCGCGTCGTCGTGCGGCGGGTTGGCCATCGACAGGCTGCGCCGCGTGCCGTCCTTGAGCAGGATGTCGATGTACTGGCCGGCGCGGAATTGCAGGCGTTCGGAGGCGGGCAGGCGCAGGCGGATGCGCATCACGTCCGGCGTCAGGCGCTCCAGCGTCTGCACGCGGCAGGGCAGCGTGCGCACGGGAATATCGCGCATCGCGCCGATCTCGCGGCATTCGACCACCAGGTCGGTCAGCGGCTTTGCCTGGCAGAACAGCGCCGCGCCGCGTTCACGCTCGGCTGCGGGCAGTGCCTTGTCCTGCGCCGTACCGTGATCGACCTGGCCCTGCAGCACCTTGCCCTTGCACGAGCCGCAGGCGCCATTGCGGCAGCCGTAGGGCAGCAGAAAGCCTTCGCGCAATGCGGCTTCGAGTACGGTTTCGCCGGCCTGCGCATGGCAGACATGGCCGCTGGGCATCAGGGTGATCTGGTGGGTCATCGCGGGGTCGGGACTGGGCTTGCGCTAGAATGAAAGGCTATGAGCAATAACCGGTAAAGCAATGCCTGCGAAACGACTGTTGATCATCGGTTGTGGCGACGTCGGCACCCGCGTCGCGGCACTGCTGCGCTCGCGTTATCGCATCTACGCGCTGACGCGAGAAGCTTCGCGGTTTGCAGAACTGCGCGGCCGCGGCATCATTCCGCTGGCTGGCGACCTTGACCGGCCGGAAAGCCTCGAGGTGCTGTCTGGCCTCGCGCATGATGTCATCCATCTGGCGCCGCCGCCGGCGAGTGGCGCCACCGACTCCCGCACTGCGCATCTGATTGCGGCGCTGGCGCGGGCGCGCAGTCTACCACAGCACTTTGTCTACATCAGCACCAGCGGCGTCTATGGCGACTGCAGCGGCGCGCTGGTTGATGAAACCAGTCCGCTGCGTCCGTCCACCGCGCGTGCGCGGCGGCGCGCCGATGCCGAACGCCGCCTGCGTGAATGGGGCGCGCGCAGCGGCGTGTGTGTGAGCATCCTGCGCGTTCCCGGCATCTACGCCGAGGACCGGCTGCCGATCGCGCGCCTCGAGCGCGGCACGCCGGCATTGCTGGAACAGGAAGACAGTTACGTCAACCATGTGCATGCCGATGACCTGGCGCGGATGGTGGTCGCGGCCCTGCATCACGGCCAGGCCAACCGCAGCTACAACGCCAGCGACGATGCGCCGCAGAAAATGGGCGACTACTTCGATCTTGTCGCCGACCGTTTCAGTCTGCCGCGGCCGCCGCGTCTGCCGCGCGCCGAAGCGCGGCAGGTGCTGCCGGAAATGCTGTATTCATTCATGAGTGAATCGCGGCGCCTGGTGAACAGCCGCGTGAAGCGCGAACTGCGCGTGCGGCTGCGTTATCCGACGGTCAATGAAGGGGTCGCCGCCGCCGCGGCTGCGCGACATGCCTGAGGCCGGCGCGGTGCTGCTGGTGCTGTGCAACGCGCCCGATGCGGCGACCGCAGAAACACTCGCCGATCATCTGCTGCAATCGCGGCTCGCCGCCTGCGTCAACATCCTTGCGCCCTGCAGCTCGCATTACCGCTGGCAGGGGGCCATCGAAAAAACGACCGAGGTGCCCTTGCTGATCAAGACCTCGGCGGCGGCCTATCCGCGACTCGAAGCCGCGCTGCGCGAATGCCATCCGTATGAACTCCCGGAAATCATCGCGGTCCCAGTAGATCGGGGCCTGCCCGCCTACCTGCAGTGGGTGGCGGATGAAACCGCCTGACGAGATGACACCCTCCATGTTTTATTCAT
>JAIENU010000118.1 GCA_019751125.1 Burkholderiales bacterium
GGCGTGCCGGCGCGCATCATCGTGCCGAACCAGTTCAGCGACTCGAATCCCGGCCAGCCCGACTCGGCGATGGTCGGGATCTCCGGCAGATTCGACGCGCGCTGCGCCGAGGTCACCGCGATGCCGCGCAGTCGCCCGGTGGGGATGTACTGTGAACAGTCGAGTACATTACCCACCAGCAGAGTGATGTGGCCGCCGAGAATCGCGGTGGTCGCCGGCGCACCGCCGCCGAAGGGCACGTTGACCATGTTGATGCCGGCCACATCATTGAACAGCTCACCGGCGATGCGCCCGCCGCCGATGATGCTTGATACCCCCCAGGTCAGTTCGCCCGGGCGCCTTTTCGCCAAAGCCACCAGTTCCTTCATGTTTTTTGCCGGCAGCGAGGGATGCGCGCAGAAGATCAGCGGGTTGTAGACCATGCGCGTGACACCGCTGAAATCGCGAAGCGTGTCATAGGGCAGTTTCGAATAGGCGAAAGGATTGACGGTGAAACTGGTCGCCATCACCAGCAGGGTGTAACCGTCAGCCGGCGCCCGGGCCACGATCTCGGTGGCGATCACGGTGTTGGCCCCGGGCCGGTTCTCGATGGTCAGGTTCTGGCCCAGCGCCTTCGACACCGGCGCTGCGATCAGCCGCGCCATGGTGTCGGCGGCACCACCCGGCGGGAAGGGCACCAGCACGCGAATCGGCCGCGTCGGATAGTCCTGGGCCTGCGCGACCGCCTGCAACGGCAACAGCACGGCAACGGCGAACAGCAGCTTCTGCAGCACCTGCGTCATGTTCACTCCTCCCTGGTTGGCGGCGCCTTGGAGCGCCTTGTTGTCCGTGCACGATACCCGCGCGGCAGCCAGAGTCCAAGCCAGCCGCCAGCTCGAAAACCAGTCATACACTTTCCAGGCGGTGGATGAACAAATTTTTATTTAAAAACAAAAAATTACGTTTAATTCCGGGTGGATCCGCCCATTGCCGCCCGAGGCAGGCCGGTCATCGCACACGAAGCATCCGCTCCATAGCGGATCAAACACGGTGAGTCGGCCCGCAACCACAGGGCGCCGCCCGGGCTTCGCAGAGATTGTTAATCGCCGGATTAATGATGATTCTAGGACACCCCGGAACCCGGGCGCGGGTGCCGTCCTAGAATGTTTTTACCCAAGACCTCGGCCGCGAACCTGCACCGCAGGTTCAGCGCAACCGGGCCCGCACGACAGCGCCGCAACCGAGGAGGAATGACGATGAGTGGCAACACCCGCGCACCGAGCACCTTGTGCGTCCTCGACCAGTCCGCACGCGCAGCACCGATTACAGCCTCGCCCGACCCTGCCCGGGCACAGGCCTGAAACCCCGGCACAGATCCACGACCCCACATCACCTGCAACAGAACCCCGCGAAAGGAAACACCATGTCCACCGTAATGACCGCGCCGCCCAAGGCCGCGGAAAAGAAAAAACCCTTTGTCCTGAAAGGCGTGATGCAGGCACCGGTCACCCCGCTCAACGACGACTTCAGCGTCGACTACGACCGTTTCGCGAAAATGGTCGACTTCCACGTCCGCAACGGCGCGCCGGCGATTGCCTGGCCGCACCACAAGGCGGAGTCGCCGAACCTGACCATGGATGAACGCAAGAAGGGCGCCGAAGTCATGATCAAGACCGTCGCCGGCCGCGTACCGGTGTCGGTGTTCGTCGGCAGCCTGTCAGAGGAGGATTCGCTGGACCTCGCCACCCACGCCCAGAGAATCGGCGCTGACATGATCCTCACCATCTCGCCGTACTGCCGCCGCCCGTCACAGGAGGAAATCTTCCGCTCGATCACCCGTATCGGCAGCCACACCGACCTGCCGGTGCTGACCTACAACTCGCCATGGCGCAACGGCGAAGGCGTCGAGTTCACCAGCACCCTGGTGCAGCGCCTGATCGAACGGTTGCCGAATTATGCCGGCATGAAGGACGCCAGCTTCCACAGCGAGAAGTTCATGGAAATCTCGCGAATCGCGCTGAACATGCGGCCGGGCTTTTCCATCATCATGGGCCTTGAACACCTGCTCGCCTCCTATCCGCTCGGTGCCTGCGGTTCGTTCTCGTCCTGCGGTGCGATCGCGCCCAACCTGTGCAACCGCTTCTTTGCCGCGCTGGTCGCCAACGACTGGGAAACCGCGCGTACCTGCCAGTACAAGATCACCAGGCTCTACCGCCTGTTCAAGGACCAGTACCCGTCGTCGCTGAAGGGCGCCATGATCTCGATGGGGCGCGACGCCGGCCCGATCCGCTCGCCGCTGCCCACCGCATCGAAGGAACGCGTCGATTTCCTGTGCAAGCAGCTCGAAGAGCTGGGTGTCATGGACACCGAACCCCACGGCTGGTAACCCATTCAACAGAGAACACTCACATGAAAACCTTCAATCCAGGCTTCGTCCACACCCCGGTCACGCCGTTCAAGGCCGACCAGAGCATCGACTTCGACACCTATGCGCGCATTCTTGATTTCCATATCAACAACGGCGCCGACGCACTGGCACTGCCGATGCCGCAGGGTGAAGACATCAGCATGACCGAGATCGAACTGCGCAAGCTGCTCGAGTTCGCACTGAAACACGTCAAGGGCCGCGTGCCGATGATCGCCCACATCGGCGACCCCGGCACCGATATCGCAGTCGCCCGTGCGCGCTATGCCGAAAGCCTCGGCGCCGCGGCAATTGCCTCACACCCGCCGTACTTCTGGCATCCCAAGCCGTCGATGGTCGCCGAGCACCTGGTGCGCGTCGGCAGCGCGACTCAACTACCCTTCTTCATCTGCACCCCGGTGGTGGAAGACGCCGGCACCCACCTCACCGCCGAAATCGTGCTCGATGTGCTGAAGCGGCTGGACAACGTCGCCGGCCTGGTCGATTCGAGCATGCGCTTCGTATTCATGGTTGAAGTGCTGTCATTGGGCCGCGAAATCCGCCCCGGATTCCAGTTGCTCTCCGGCACCGACTACATGGTCAGCAACGGCGTGGTCGGCGGCAACGGCGTGTTCTCGCCGCTCGCCAGCGTCGCACCGAAACTCGCGCGCCAGCTTTACGAAATGTGCAAAAAGCAGCAGTTCACCCAGGCGCGCAAGCTGCAGGAGCAGATGGCACTGCTCCACCATACACTGAAGACCGCCGGTTTCGCCGGACTGAAAGGCGCGCTGAAGCTGATGGACCGCGAATGTGGCGATCCGCGGCTGCCCGAAAGCAGCCTCAGTGCCGCCGAAGCCAGCCAGCTTGCCGCGCAGATCGCGGCAATGCCCTTCCTGCAGTCCGAGCCCCGCGGCTGGTAAAACCCCGGGCAGCGCAAGGCCCCGGCCACGCCAGCGTGGCCGGGCTGCCGCACAACTGCGCTGCGCCCTGCACCCCGATTTCCGGAGGCCCCCGATGAAAACACGACTGATCGTCCCCGTTCTGGCAGCACTGGCTTTGCTATGTAATGCCGCGGCGCATGGCCAGGGCTGGCGGCCATCGAAACCCGTCGAAATCATCCTGCCCACTGCCGCAGGCGGCGCCAACGACAACATGGCGCGGCTGATACAGAAATGCCTGCAGGAACACAAGATCGTGACGACCCCGATCGTGGTCATCAACAAGGCCGGCGGCAACCAGACGCTGGGGGCGGTTTACCTGCGCCAGAACGCGAAGGATCCGCACTACCTGCTGTATTCAACCTCGACCGTATTCACCTCGCACATCACCGGCCTCAGCCCGTACAACTACACCGACCTTGCGCCGGTCGCGCTGCTGATGACCGAATACAGCGTGTTCTCGGTGCGTCCCGACTCGCCGATCAAGGGGGTCAAGGACCTGATGGCCCGGCTCAAGGCCGACCCGCAGTCGGTATCCTTCGGCGTGGTCAGCCTCGGCGGCTCCAACCACATCGCACTGTCGCAGGTGGCCCGCGCGGCCGGTGTTAATCCCAAACAACTGCGGGTGGTGGTATTCAAGACCAACGTCGAGTCCTACCTCGCCGCCGCCGGCGGTCATATACAGGCCGTCGCTTCGTCGGCCAGTGCAGCGATGCCTTTCCTGCAGCAGGGCAACGCGCGCATCCTCGCCATCGCCGCACCGCAACGCCAGACCGGCGCGCTGGCCGGCGTGCCGACCCTGCGCGAAGAAGGGGTGGACATCCCGCTGACCACCAACTGGCGCGGCGTCTTCGGACCACCGGGCATCAGCGCGGCGCAGGTGGCCTTCTGGGAAGACGCCTTCACCAAAATGGTGGCCACCGAAGACTGGAAAAAAGCCCAGGAACTGGGCGAACATGGCCGGCATTTCCTCGCCGGGCGTGATTTCAGGAAATTCCTCGAAACCGAATACCAGGTTTCAAAAACCGTACTCACCGACCTCGGATACGCCAAACAGCAATGACCGCAATACTCGACATCAACGCCCTTGAGGGCGTCATCGGCATGCGTGATGCCATCGACCTGCTCGAGGCCACATTGCCCCACGAAGCCGCCGGCAGCACCACCGTATCGCCCAAGTTCATCACCGATTTTGACAGCGGCATGATCCGCATCCTGTTCGCGGCCGACCGCGCATCGGGCTACTGCGCGATGAAGGCGTACCACAACATCAAGGGTGTGGGCACGCGTTATGTCGTGCTGCTCTACCGTCTGGAAGACGGCGAACTGCTGGCCACACTCGACGGCCGGCTGATCACCGACCTGCGCACCGGCGCCGCCAGCGGCGTTGCTGCGCGCAAGGTGAAGATCGACGGCCCGGTCACGGTCGGCATCATCGGTTCCGGCAACCAGGCGCGCACCCAGCTCGAAAGCCTGGCCTCGGTTTATCCGGTCAAGGCGGCTTACGTCTTCAGCCCCACCGAAGCCAACCGCAGGAGTTATGCCGCCGAAATGTCGGCCAGGCTCGGCTTTCCGGTGCATCCGGTGGGCTCGGTCGAAGAGGCGGTGCGCGGCCGCCAGGTCGTCGCTTCAGCCAGTAACGCGCGCACGCCGGAGCCGATCCTGCGCGGCGCCTGGCTCGAAGGCTGCCGGCTGCTGTGCGCGGTGGGCAACACCCGCGCCGGCTTTGCGGAAGTCGATGCGCAGTGTTTTGGCGATGCCGGCCTGGTGGTCGTCGATTCGCTGCACGCGCTGAAGGAAGCCGGTGACCTCAAGCGTGCGGTGGAAGCCGGCGCGCTGCCGGAATCCAAACAGGCGACGCTGGCCCAGCTCGTCGAAGGCAAGGTCGCCGCGCCCAAGACCGGACTGGTCACCTTCAAGTCGGTGGGCACCGCGCTGCAGGATCTGGCACTCGCATCACGCTACTACGAACTGCTGAAGGACAAGCCGGGCATTGTCCACGGCCCCAGTGCCGCCACGCTGCGCGATCACGGACGGCGCAATCCGCACGCGCCGCGCTGACAGCCGGGCAACGGCATAAAAAAACGGCCCTGCGGGCCGTTTTCCGGGAAACACCGGCTCAGGCCTGCATCAGGCGCCTTCCGCGGTCTCCGGGTTCCAGTTGCCCTTGCGCATGCGGGTGATGGTGATGCTCTTGAACACCCCCTTTTGCGTGAACGGGTCGCCATCGGAAAACTGTTTCGCCTCGGCGCGGCTGTTGACGTTGAGAATGAACAGGCTGCCGATGGCTTCGCTGCCGTCATCGCTCTGTGTCGCTCCGGACAGCACCAGAATGTTTTTCCGGCTTTTCAGGTAATCGCGGTGCGGCTGCAGCACCGATTCTCGGATGGCGGCGGTATTCGGATTGTCGGTGCAGATGACGGCCCAAAGCATGGAATGATTCCTTCACATCGTGGATTGTCGTGGGGTTGTTGCATCAGAAACGTCCGCGGCCCTGACGCGGGCGGCGGCGCGGGCTTATGATATGGCTTTTTCACTACCTGCAGACATTCCGGAGGAGATTCCATGACCGTTCCCTACAATCCCGACAGCCTCTACGCCGTCAAATGCTGGGAAGTCGAAATGCGCAAGGCCGGCAGCCGCACGCTGATCGCGCGCATCTACCAGCCCCAGGGCACGGGTCCGTTCCCGGTGCTGCTCGACCTGCATGGCGGCGCCTGGAGCCGCAAGGACCGCTATGCCAACGAACCGATGGCGCGCGCCGTCGCGGCCGCCGGCATGCTGGTGGTGTCGCCCGACCTGCGCATCTCCAGCGAAGCGCCGTATCCGGCCGCAGTGCAGGACGCGCACTACGCCATCCGCTGGCTGAAGCACAAGGCAAAGGAACTCAAAGGCGACCCGACCCACTTTGGCGTGCTCGGCAGCTCCAGCGGCGGCCACATCGCACAACTGCTGGCGATGAAACCGAACGATCCCAAATACGCGGCAATCCCCTTCCCCGAAGCGCCGCAGCTTGACGCCACCTTCAGCTATGTCGCCACGCGCTCGCCGATCAGCGACCCGATCGCGCGCCGAGCCCAGGCCGAACGCAAGGGCAACAAGCAGATGCTGAAAAACTCCGACACCTTCTTCAGCGCACCGGGCTCGATTGAAGAAGGCAATCCGCAGGCCATCCTCGACCGCAAGGAAAAAGTGCAGCTGCTGCCGATGCTGATCATGCAGGGCGGCCTCGACGACAACGTGATCCCGCCGATCCAGGAAAAATTCGCGGCAACCTACCGCGCGGCTGGCGGCGAATGCCAGCTCGAAATCTTCGCCGACAGCGAGCACGAATGGACCGCCGTGCCCAGCCCCGAGGCCGACCTGTCGCACCGCACGGTGATGGCATTCATCGCCAAACAGCTGCGGGCGCTGCAGAAAAAGGCGGCCTGATCACCTGCTGCCGAACCTGCATCCAGCAAAAGCCCCGCAATGCGGGGCTTTTGTTTTGGAACAGGGTCGGCAATCCGTGAAACTTCAATCCATCACGATGTTCAGCGGCTTCGCCACCTGCCGCCACTTGGCGATGTCGGCATTGATCAGCTGGGCGAATTCCGCCGGCGACACCTCGGTCGCCTCGACACCGACACCCAGCAGCCGTTCCCGGATATCGGGCTGGCGCACCGCGGTCAGCACTGCGGCATGCAGCCGGCTGATTGCGGCATTGGGCGTGCCGCGCGGGGCCACCAATCCGTACCAGCCGCTGACGGCATAACCCGGCAGGCCGGATTCGGCGATCGTCGGCACGGCAGGCAGGGCCGGCGTGCGTTTCGGCGTGGTCACACCAAGACTGCGAATCTTGCCCGACTGCAGATGCGGCCTGGCCACCGCCACCGTCGAGAAAAACACCTGCACCCTCCCGGCAAGCAGATCGGCCATCGCCGGATTGCCGCCCTTGTACGGCACATGCAGCATCCTGATGCCCGCCATCGAATTGAACAGCTCGGCGGCAAGATGGGTCAGGTTGCCGGTACTTGATGAGGCGTACGAAACAAGGCCCGGCTTTGCCTTCGCCAGCGCGATCAGTTCGGCGCAGCTCGACACGGCGGCGCCGGGATGCGCGACAAAGACATAGGCGCCATCACCAAACTGCGCCACCGGCACAAAATCCCGGGCCGTGTCATAGGGCAGCTTCGGATACAGCGCCGGATTGATCGCATGTCCGGCGGCCACCACCAGCAGCGTGTAACCGTTCGCCGCGGATTTGGCCACGATCTCGGAACCGATCAGCGTATTGCCGCCGCCGCGATTGTCGACGATCACGTTCTGGCCGAGTTGCTGCATCATCACCGGCGACACCAGCCGTGCCACGATGTCATTGGCGCCGCCTGCGGGATAAGGCACCACCATGCGCACCGGGCGCGACGGAAAATCCCCGGCCTGTGCCGGCAGCAGCGGCATCGCGGCAAACGCGGCAGCCAGCACGGCGGCACGCACCCGGTCTTGGCGATTCATCGAATGCTCCTCCTGCAAAATGACGGGGGTTGTCCTGACAGCTGACCCGCCCTGTTATCAATATCCTGCTGTTTTTGTTGTTGATTGCGGCAGTCCGGCAACGATTGGAGCACCGGAGGCCCGGCGACGCAACCCTGCACGGCGCCTTTTACACCCTGGACCGGCTCTTATTCCACGCGCCGGCGATAATTTTCGGATGCATTCCGGCCGGCTGCAGCCGGCGCATAATGACTGCGGTCCCGCAAGCGAAGGGACAGTCAAAAAGGGAGGAGACCCAGATGCTGCGCACCATCATCACCGCCATCGCCTTGGGCTTGGCCATCAGCGCCACGGCGCAGGATAAACCCGCGCCGGCGCCGAAGCCGCCGCTGTTTGCCACCACCAAGGTTGAAGGCACCGACAACGTTTACATCTTCCGTTACGGCAACCACCAGGC
>JAIENU010000030.1 GCA_019751125.1 Burkholderiales bacterium
CGCGGCCTGACCCTGCCGCGGCTGACCGACAAGACGCGCGAAACGCTGCGCGGAATCGTCGTCGCCTATGCCTCGATCGAAAACCCGATCGACACCACCGCCCAGGGCTACAACGACAACTTCGCCTCGTACACCAAGACCATGCGCGAGGTGCTGGCCGACCCCAACATCGACGCCATCGTCGCGCGCTCGCCGCGCGGCGCGGTGGCGATGGCCTGGGCCGAGGGCCTGATCGAAATGCTCAAAGGCGTGGACAAGCCGCTGCTGCTGAACTGGCCGACCTCGCCCGACGACAACCGGGCGGCAATGGATTACCTCGAACAGAACGGCGTGCCCTGCATGCTCGCCCCGGGGCGCACCGTCGACGCGCTGGCCGCGCTGACCGACTTCGCGAACAAGAAGCGTAATTTCGAGGCCGCGCGTGCCCGCGGTGGCAAACGCCTGATCGAAAAACAGAAACTTGAGCTGAAGAGTTCAGGTACGCTGGGCGAACATGCGTCGAAGGACATCCTGAAGGCCTACGGCATCCCGGTCACCGGAGAAATGCTGCTCGCCGCCGATGCCGTCGAAAAACTCACGGCTGCGCCGCTGCCCTTCCCGCTGGCGGTGAAGATCGAATCTGCCGACATCCCGCACAAGACCGAAGCCGGCGTGATCCGGCTCAACATCACCACGCTCGAGGGCCTGAAACAGGCCGCGCGCGAAGTGCTGGCCGCGGCAAAAGCCTACAAAAAGGATGCACGCATCGCCGGCATTCTGGTGCAGCAGATGGCCAGCGGCGAGGAAGTCATCGTCGGCGCGGTCAACGATCCGCACTTCGGCCCGGTGATCGCGGTCGGCCTCGGCGGCGTGTTCACCGAGATCATGCACGACGTGACCCACCGCTACGCACCCTTCGACGTCGAAACCGCGAAGGCGATGATCCACGAAATCAAGGGCGTGAAACTGCTGCAGGGTTACCGCGGCAAGCCGGCCTGCAACATCGACGCGCTGGCCGAGGCCATCTCGCGGCTGTCGCTGCTGGCGGCCGACCATGAAGACCGCATCGCCGAGATCGACGTCAACCCGCTGTTCGTCAATGCCAGCGGCGTGGTCGCCGCCGATGCGCTGGTGGTGCTGAAATGAGCGGGCCATTCAAAACCCGCATCACCGACCTCTACGGCATCCGCCTCCCCGTCGTCGCCAGCGGCCTGATGTGGCTGGCCGATCCGGTGTACGTCGCCGCGGTGGCGCGCGCCGGACTGATCGGCTTCATGACCGCGGCAAGTTTCCCCGATGTAAAAGCCCTGCGCGAAGGCATCCGTCGCTGCCGCGAGCTGTCCAAAGGCAAGCCTTTCGGCGTCAACATCATGATCCGCGTCAGCCGTGACGGCACCGACCGCGTCAATCCGCTGATCGATGCCGCGATCGAGGAAGGCGTGAAGTTTGTCGAGACCGCGGGCAACAACCCCGAGGCCTACATCCGGCGGCTGAAGGATGCCGGCATCAAGGTGCTGCACAAGGTGCCGGGCGTGCTGCGTTATGTGAAAAAAGCGGAATCGCTGGGCGCCGACGCGGTGACCGTGATCGGCTTTGAAGCCGGCGGACATCCCGGCATTGAGCCGGTGGGCAGCATCGTCGCCGGCGTCGCCGCAGCGCGCGCGGTGAAGATTCCGGTGATCCTCGCCGGCGGCATCGGCACCGGCGAACAACTGGTCGCGGCGCTGGCGCTGGGCGCAGAAGGCGTGGCGATGGGCACGCGCTTTCTGGTGTCCGAGGAAATCTGGGCGCACCGCCAGTACAAGGAGCGCCTCGTCGCCGCGGCGGAAACCGACACCACGTTGCTGCTGCAATCGATGCGCAACACCCAGCGTGCGCTGAAGACACAGCACGTGGCGATGATCCAGCAGCTTGAAAAAGCGGAACCCGTCGATACCGCCGCGATCCTGCCGCACATCATGGGTACTGTCGGCCGCAAGGCCTACGAAACCGGCGACGTCGAAAAGGCGATGCTGTCCTGCGGTCAGGGCGTGGTGTTCGCCGATAAAATCGAACCGCTGGCGGCGATTGTCGACCGCATCGAAGCCGAAGCGCGCACTGCGATGGGCCGGCTGCAGTCGCTGCAGCGCTGAACCGCATTACAGATCAATAAAACAAGGCCGGAACCCGGAGGAGAGTCTGATGAAATCAATTAAGTCATTGTTTTTATTGGCATTTTTATTGATTCCCGCTCTGTCCCCGGCACAGAACTATCCGAGCAGGACGGTGCGCCTGATCGTGCCTTTCGCCGCCGGCGGCAGCACCGATGTCATCGCGCGCATTCTCGCGCCCAAACTTTCCGAAGCCTGGGGCCAGCAGGTCATCGTCGACAACCGTCCCGGTGGCAACACCACGATCGCCACCGACCTCGTGGCCAAGGCCGCACCCGACGGCCACACGCTGCTGGTCACACCGGCGCCGTTCACCGTGGTGCCCAGCGTGATGACCAAGCTGCCTTATGACCCGGCGAAGGACTTTGAACCGATCACGCTGATCAACACCACGCCGATGGGTCTGGTGGTGCATCCCGGCGTGCCCGCCAAAAATCTCCCCGAGCTGATCGCGCTGGCGAAAAAACGTCCCGGCCAGATGAACTTCGGTTCTTCCGGCAGCGGCGGCGTGCCCCACCTCTCGGGCGAACTGCTCAACACCATGGCCGGCCTGAAAATCATGCACGTGCCGTACAAGGGTAATGCACCGGCACTGGCCGACCTCGTCGGCGGCCACGTCGACATGGCTTTCAACGGCCTGACTTCGGTGGTGTCCTTCATCAAGTCAGGACGCCTGCGTGTGCTCGGCGTCACCAGCATCGGCCGCACCGCCGCGCTGCCGGATGTGCCCACCCTGGATGAACAGGGCCTCAAGGGTTTCCAGGCGGTGGCCTGGAACGGTCTCAGCGCGCCGGCACGCACACCGCGTGATGCACTGGTGCGCATCCAGGAAACCAGCTCGCGCATCATCAAGTCGCCCGATCTCGCCGAACAGCTGAAACGTGACGGCTCCGACCCGGTCGGCAGCAGCACCGCTGAATTCCAGGCCCACCTGCGCGACGAAGTCGTGAAATGGAAAAAAGTGCTCGACCGCGCCGGCATCAAATCGTTTTAGGAACCGCGTTTTAACCACGGGATTTTCATGAGCGTCAAAGTCACCATTGAAGACGGCATCGCCACCGTCCTGCTCGACCGCGCCGACAAGCTCAATGCACTGTCAGCCGAGATGTACGAGGAACTCGCGCAGACCTTCAATGCGCTGAACCTCGATGACAACGTGCGCGTGGTGCTGCTCACTGGCGCAGGCCGCGCCTTCTGCGCCGGCGGTGACGTCGGCTCGATGGCGAGTTACGACGTGGTCAGCGGCCGCAAGCGCTCCAAGGGCCACCACCGCATGGTGCTGGCACTGCACCACCTCGAGAAACCGGTGATCGCCGCGGTGCGCGGCCCCGCTGCAGGCATCGGCGCCAGCCTGGCGCTGGCGTCCGACCTCATCGTGGCGAGCGAAAACGCCTACCTGCTGATGGCTTTCAAGAACGTCGGCATCCCGCCCGATGGCGGCGCGATCTATTTCCTGACCCAGCACCTGGGCCTCGCCCGCGCCAAGGAGATCGTCTACAGCGCGCGCAAGCTGCCGGCGGCTGAAGCGAAGGAAATGGGCCTGATCAGCAAGGTCGTTCCCGATGACCAGCTCGAAGCCGCGGCGATGGCACTGGCCCAGGAAATCGCCGGCTCGGCGACCTATGCGCTGACGCTGGCCAAACGCATGTTCCAGTACATGTATGTACCGACACTCGAGCAGTTGCTGGAAATGGAAGTGCTGGCGATCTGCGGCGCGCGCATGACCCACGACCATGTCGAAGGCGTCACCGCGTTCAAGGAAAAACGCAAACCCCAGTTCAAGGGCAAATAAGGACGATCGGGCTTCATGACCACACGCAGCACACCGGAGTGGAAACAGCAGACGCTGGGAGAGGCCCTCGCCGCCACAGCGGCCGCGCACGCCGCAGGTGAAGCACTGGTCATCGGTGGACGGCGGCTGACCTATGCCGAGCTGCGCGACAACGTGCGCGAGGTCGCCTGTGGCCTGCGCGCGCTGGGCATCAACCGCGGCGACCATGTCGCGGTATGCATGGGCAACTCGCCGGAATGGGCGATCTTTTTCTACGCCGCGGCGAGCATCGGCGCGGTGACGGTGCCGGTGAACACCCGCTTCAAGGCCGACGAGATGGCGTACTGCCTGAAGCAGGCCGACGTGAAGCTGCTGTTCATCGCCGACCGTTTCCTGAAAATCGACTTCATCGCGATGCTGCGCGGCATCTGCCCGGGCATCGACCGCAAGCTGCCCGATCCCGCGCTGCCGCTGCTGCACACCGTGGTGGTGCTGGGCGGGGATGTACCTGCCGGCACCCTGCCCTTTGCCGGACTGCTCGCCAAGGGCGCGGCCTTCGATGAACGCATTCCGCCGGAAGTACACGCTGCAGACCCGCTGCTGATGCAATTCACCTCGGGCACCACCTCGTATCCGAAGGGCGTGATGCTCAGCCACGACAACATGCTGCGCAACGCCTGCTACATCGCAGCGCGCTTCCACCTGCGGGCCGGCGACCGCTACTACAGCGCGCGGCCCTGGTACCACGTCGCCGGCACCACGCTGTCGATGCTCGCCGCGCTGACCACCGGCGCCTGCCTGGTGTCCTCGCCGCACTTCGACGCCGGCGAGGCGCTGGTTGCGATGTGGAGCGAGGAATGCACCCACACTTCAGGCAACGACACCATGTTCCTGATGATGCTCAACCATCCGGATTTCAAAAAATATCCGCTGAAGCTGCGCCACGGCTGGGTGTCCTGCGGACCTGAAGTCTCGCGCCGCGTGGTTGATGAAATGGGCATGAAGGGGCTGGTCCAGGCCTATGGCCTGTCCGAGGCCTCGCCCAATGTCTGCATGTCGCATTACGACGACGACCTCGACAAACGCATCAACGGCTGGGCGCACATCCTCGACGATGTTGAAGTCCGGCTGGTTGATCCCGAAACCGGCGCCGTGCAGGCGGCCGGCAAGACCGGTGAAATCCAGGTCCGCGGCTGGAGCGTGATGCAGGGCTATTACAAGATGCCCGAGCAGACCGCAAAAACCATCGACACTGAAGGCTGGCTACACACCGGTGACCTCGGCGTGATGGACGAGGACGGGCGGCTCAAGTTCATCACCCGCATCAAGGATGTGTTCCGCGTCGGCGGCGAAAACGTCGCGCCGGCCGAAGTCGAGGACGTGCTGCACAAACACCCGAAGATCAAACAGGCCCAGGTCATCGGCGTGCCCGATCCGCGGCTGGTCGAAGTGCCCGCCGCCTACGTGATCCTGAAGGATGGCGAATCCGCGACACCGGAAGAACTGATGGCCTGGGGCAAGGAGCGGCTCGCAAATTTCCGCACGCCGCGTTACCTGAAGATCGTCGACAGCTTCGAAAAAATCGGCATGACCGGCAGTTCGAAGGTGCAGAAGAACAAGCTGCGCGCGCAGGCGCTGATTGATTTTGGTTTGGAAGAAACTAAAAAAGCTTAGCCACAGAGTTCACTGAGAAAACCCCCGTCATTCCGGCGCGCCCTGAAGGAAGTCTCCCTTGGGGGGAAAGCCGGAATCCAGTAGCAGAACTGGCTGGGCCACTGGATTCCGGATCGCGCTTTGCGCGTCCGGAATGACAGAATTTCATAAGCCATTGTTTTTATTTATATTTTTATAAGGCCCCAGAGTGGAATACACCCTCAAACGCCCCGACGGCTGCAACATCTTCTACACCGTCGATGATTACAGCGATCCTTGGCAGCCTGCCGAGACCGTGCTGTTCGTGCACGGCCTCGCCGAGTCCGGCGCCGCCTGGCGCGCCTGGGTGCCGCATTTCGCACGGCACTATCGCGTGGTGCGCCTCGACCTGCGCGGCTTCGGCCGCTCGACGCCGATGAGCGCCACACATGAATGGTCGATGGACGAACTGCTCGACGACATCGAGGCACTGATCGACCACCTTGGCTGCAAACAAGTCCATCTGATCGGTGCCAAAAGTGGCGGCTCGATGGCGCTGGCGATGGCTGCACTGCGCCCGCAACGCGTGAAAACGCTGACCGGCGTCACCCCGCCGATCCTGCCCGCCGCCGGCGTTGATGACTGGGTCAAACACATCAACAGCAAGGGCGTGCTCGACTGGGCCGCGCACACCATGCAGGGCCGGCTCGGCAGCAAGGCCTCGCAGGCCGAGATCGACTGGTGGATCCACCACCTGCAGGGTAAAACCCCGCTGACCACGCTGCAGAGCTATTTGCGCTGGGTGCCCAAGCTCGACCTGCGCGAGGTCGTCAAGAAAATCACCTGCCCGACGCTGATCATCACCACCACCGGCAGCGGCCTGCGCTCGGTGGATGGTGTGAAAGCCTGGGTCTCGGGTGTGCCCTCGGCACAGCTGCTGGTGATGGAGGGGGATGCCTGGCACGCCGCCGGCGCCTATCCCGATGCCTGTGCCGCGGCGACACTGAAATTCCTCTCCGCACTGAAATGAACACAGCCAAAACACTCACCGCGCTGTTCGCCGCAATTGCGCTGGCCCTGCCCGTCACGGCCGCCGCGCAAGCCTACCCGGCGAAAACCGTGCGCATGATCGTCGGCTTCCCGCCGGGCGGGCCGACCGACGTGCTGGCGCGCATCGTCGCGCAGAAACTCGGCGAAGCCTGGGGCCAGCAGGTGGTCGTCGACAACCGTGCCGGCGCCAGCGGCATGATCGGCGCCGAACTCACGGCGCGCGCGGCACCCGATGGCTACACGCTGCTGATGGTGCCGGTGACCTATGCTGTGGCACCCAGCCTGTTCAGCAAGATGGCCTACGACACCGAACGCGACCTCGCCACCGTGGCCCAGGTTGCCGCCTCGCCCTTCATCTTGGTGGTGCATCCGACGCTGCCGGTGAAAACGGTGAAGGATCTGGCCACGCTGGGCCGCAGCCGCCCCGGCCAGCTCAACTACGCCTCGGCCAGCACCGGCGGCATGCCGCACCTTGCCGGCGAACTGTTCAACACCATGACCGGCGCGAAGCTGGTGCACATCCCGTACAAGGGTGCCGCACCCGCCACCACCGACCTTCTCGCGGGCCAGGTGCAGCTGATGTTCAACAACATGCTGTCGGCAATGCCGCAGGTGAAGGCCGGCCGGCTGCGCGCCGTGGCGGTGACCAGCAGCAAACGCTCCAGCGCCGCGCCGGAGCTGCCGACCATCGCCGAAACCGTCCCCGGCTATGAAGCCAGCGGCTGGTACGGTGTGCTCGCACCGGCCGCGATGCCGCGCGAACTGATCAACCGCGTGAATGGCGAAGTGAACCGGATCATGAAACTGCCCGATGTCACGCAACGCCTCGCCGGCGACGGTGTCGAGGCCGTCGGTATCACACCGGAACAGTTCGGCGCCTATCTGCGCGCCGAGGTGGCGAAATGGAACAAGGTGGTCAAGGCCGCCGGTATCAAAGCTGATTAAAACTGTATTCGATGAACTGAAGCATTCATAAGAGGAAGGGAGCACAAGATGTCTGATCTGATGAAGCAGTCACCACTCGGCACCTATGTCGAGCACCTGAAAAAAGGCGAACTCGCCTACCAGGTATGCAAGGACAACAACAAGCCATTCTTCTATCCGCGCGCCGTCGCCCCGGAAACCGGCAGCAGCAACATCGAATGGCGCATATCCAAGGGCCTCGGCACGGTCTACTCGACCACCGCCGTGCACTACAAGGGCGAGGAACCGCTCAATGTCGCACTGATCGACATGGACGAGGGCTACCGCCTGATGAGCCGTGTTGAAGGCATCGCCGCGATGGACGTCAAGATCGGCATGCGCGTGAAATTCAAGGTCAACCCCGGTGACGAGAAGACCCTGCCCTTCCCTGTGTTCACCCCCGCGGGAGACGCCAAATGACCAGCCTCCTCAAACGCGGCAGCATTGCGGTGGTCGGCGCCGCCGAATCCGACCTCGGCCAGGTCGCACCGCACACCTCCCCTGTTGACCTGATGGCCCAGGCAACGATGCGCGCGCTCGATGACTGCGGCCTGACGCTCAAGGACGTGGACGGCCTGTTCGTCGCCGCCACCCAGGTGCGCATGGGCCCGATGCAGCTCGCCGAATACCTGCGCATCAAGCCGAAAATGTTCGACGGTACGCAGATCGGCGGTTCATCATTCATGTCCCACGTTGCGCATGCGCAAATGGCAATCCAGCTCGGCCACTGCGAAGTCGCGGTGATCGCCTACGGCAGCACCCAGCGCTCGGTGTC
>JAIENU010000130.1 GCA_019751125.1 Burkholderiales bacterium
GCGCTGGCCGCGATGCAGATCGCCATCGAGGCCGGCATCCCGGTGCTGCCGCGCGGCGGGGGCACTTCGCAGTGCGGCCAGACCGTTGGTGCGGCTCTGGTGGTCGATGTGTCGAAACACCTGAAGGAAGTGCTGGCCTTTGACCGCGACGCAGCCACGGTCACGGTGCAGCCGGGCATGGTGCTCGACCACCTCAATGCCTGGTTGAAGCCTCACGGCTTGTGGTTTCCGGTGGATGTCTCGACCAGTGCGCAGGCGACCATCGGTGGCATGACCGGCAACAATTCCTGCGGCTCGCGTTCGATCCACTACGGCAACATGGTGCACAACGTGCTGGGCATCGATGCCTGGCTTGCCGATGGCGCCTCGTACCGCTTTGGGGCATTGCCGGAAAACCTCGAGCAGCTGGATGCGCCGCAGGGTTATCGTGATCTGGTGGCGAGCATCAACGCCATTGTCCGCCGCGAAGCCGAAGAAATCGAGCATCGTTATCCGAAGGTGCTGCGCCGCGTCGGCGGCTACAACCTCGACATGGTCCTGCCCGCAGGCGCCAACATGGCACACCTGCTGGTCGGCTCCGAGGGCACGCTGGCGTTTTCGCGGCGCATCGAGCTCAAGCTCTCGCCGCTGCCCAAACACAAGACCCTGGGCATCTGCCACTTCCCGACCTTCTATCAGTCGATGGAGGCGCCGCAGCACATCGTCGGCCTGAAACCGGCCGCGGTCGAGCTGGTGGACGACACGATGATCGCGCTGGCGCGCAGCAATCCGGCCTTCCTGCCCATCGTCAACCAGTGCGTAAAGGGCGAGCCGGCGGCAATCCTGCTGGTGGAATTTGCCGGCGAAGATCGTGATGAACAGATCCGCCGGCTGAAGCAATTGACGGAGCTGATGGCCGACCGCGGCCTGCCGGGCAGCGTGGTGGAGGTGATAGACCCGGCAGTCCAAAGGGAGTTTTGGGAAGTGCGCAAGGCCGGGCTCAACATCATGATGTCGATGAAGGGCGACGGCAAACCGGTGTCCTTCATCGAGGACTGTGCGGTGCCGCTGGAGCACCTCGCCGAATACACCGACCGCCTGACCCAGGTGTTCCACAAGCACGGCACCAAGGGCACTTGGTATGCCCATGCCTCGGTCGGCTGCCTGCATGTGCGGCCTATCCTCGACATGCGCCGTGACGGCGCGCAGAAAATGCGTGCCATCGCCGAAGAAGCTGCGTCGTTGGTCAAACAGTACAAGGGTTCCTATTCGGGCGAACACGGCGACGGCCTGGTACGTTCGGAATGGATTGCGCCCTTCTTCGGGCCCAAGCTCACCGCGGCCTTTGAAGAGATCAAGGATCTGTTCGATCCCAAAGGCGTGATGAACCCCGGCAAGATCGTGCGCCCGTCGAAACAGGATGACCGCAGCCTGTTCCGCTTCAAGCCCGACTATGCCGCGAAACCGCCGTCGGCCGCGCTGGATTGGTCAGCCTGGGGTGGTTTCGATAAAGCCGTGGAGATGTGCAACAACAACGGCCATTGCCGCAAGTTCGACGCCGGCACGATGTGCCCCTCGTACCGCGTCACCCGCGATGAACAGCATCTCACGCGCGGCCGCGCCAATACCTTACGCCTCGCGCTATCCGGCCAGCTTGGCGCGGACGGGCTGACTTCACCGGCGGTGCGGGACGCGATGGAGCTGTGTGTGTCGTGCAAGGGCTGCAAGCGTGAATGCCCGACCGGCATCGACATGGCCAAAATGAAAACCGAGTTCCTGCACCACTGGCGGCGCCATCACGGGCTCAACCTGAAGGAACGCCTGATTGCCTACCTGCCGCGTTATGCGCCCTGGGCCGCACAATGGGCGCCGCTGATGAACCTGCTGCAGCGCCTGGGCAAGCCGCTGCTCGGCTTTGCGTCGCGGCGCACGTTGCCGTCGTGGCGCGGCAATGCCTTCATCGATCCGGCACAGCCGGTGGCCGGCAGTGGCCGTGAAGTCGTGCTGCTGGTCGATACTTTCAACCGGTACTTCGAGCCGGAGAATGCACGTGCCGCGGTGCGCGTGCTGCAGGCTGCGGGTTACACCGTGCACCTGCCGCAGGCCGCGGATGATGACCGTCCGCTGTGCTGCGGTCGCACCTTCCTTGCCGGCGGTCTGGTCGATGAAGCGAGGCGCGAGGCGCAGCGCACGCTCGACACGCTGCGGCCTTATGTTGCGCGCGGCGTGCCGGTAGTCGGCCTCGAGCCGTCCTGCCTGCTTGGCCTGCGTGATGAATTCCTGTCCATGCTGCCCGGTGCGGATGCCGAAGCACTGGCCGGTCAGGCGCTGCTGTTCGAGGAATTCCTTGCCCGTGAACAGGAAGCCGGCCACCTGCAACTGAAACTGAAGGCACTGCCGCAGCCGAAAGCACTCCTGCACGGCCATTGCCACCAGAAAGCCTTTGCCGCGATGCCGGCGGTGCAGAAGGTGCTGGGCCTGGTACCGGGGCTGAAGGTCGAGACCGTCGAATCCAGCTGCTGCGGCATGGCCGGCAGTTTTGGCTATGAAGCCAAACACTACGATGTGTCGATGCGCATGGCGGAGGCTTCACTGCTGCCCAAAGTGCGTGAGGCGGGTGAACACACGCTGATCGTTGCCGACGGCACCAGCTGCCGCCACCAGATTCAGGACGGCACGCGGCGCGAGGCGGTGCATGTGGCGCGGGTGCTGGAGGCGGCACTGGTCGAATAAATTTGATCAAATTATTGTAGGGTCTGATTTTTATGTATCGCCCTAAGATTTTTGCGTATCAGTTTTCATCGTGTAGGGAAGTAGAGCTGTTTCGCTAAAAGGGGTGGTCGTCGATAGCGTCTGCAGGTGGGCTTTCAAATTTTGCAGAAGCTTTTGTTTTGACAGGTAGAGCGTCAAGAGCGGCTTGAATAGTGTCCAGTCTGGTGCGTAGCGCAGCCCCTTCGACTTTGTGAAGCCGCTTTAATCTGCCGACCTTACCAATTGCATGACTCAAGGATTGTCTAAATTCTGGCCCTGTTTCCCCGCTAGCGAATCGTTGTTCTAACTGAAAAATAAGCGCTCGAATCCGAGATCGTTCGCGACGAGTGATTGTAGGAGCGCGGCTTGAGTTTGCATTTAAGCCCATAATAGTAATTGGACGGGCGGAGCTTAAATATTGATGCTTACTTCGCTGTGGTTTAAATCCGCCTCGACCAATCATCGCGTAAATTTGTGCGACAACCCATCGCTTTTCGGAATCGCTAAGGTCGTTAGTGGTCGATATACTAATGTCGTCTACATAACGGCTGTATCGAATCCCTCGAGCGGCGAGCCGATTGACCAACTGTGGCTCAAAATCCCAGAAGGCAAGGTTTGCCAGATATGAGCTGGTGGGGGTTCCTTGAAATACGCGTCCGTCCTTTGTCATTAAGTGGGTCAGTAGATCTGCAATTTCATCAGAAAATCGAAAGAATTCTCGCCAGATTCGATATACATGTTGCTCGGTAATGCAGTCGAAAAATTGAGCAATATCTTCTGTAATTACAACTCGTGCGCCTTTGTGAACTTCTACATTGGCAATAAAGTCACGGCCGGCGATTGAGCCTGTCAGGTATGGTGGGAAGTGAGTCCGACGGAAAAAAATCGAGTTGATTTTTTTGAGTAAAGGTTTTAGCGGCGGTTTTGTATCAAAAACATATCGAACGCCGCCATTTTTCTTTACTTGTGGTTTGGGCCCTATATACAGATTATGCGCACGCTGAATTATGGAACGCAGCATTGGTTCTGGCGTTCCAAGCGCTCGGCATAAAGACTGGATGGATTGGATGGATCCGTGGGCGTAAACCGGGCGATCCATTCTGCTATGTTTTAGGCGCGTACAACGTCGAGTACGGCAGCAGATAATCGGTAGGTAGTTTCCGCGTCCAATCCTTTTAATTCGTTTTTCTCTGCGGCAAGAAATAAAAGAATTGGTGTGGGTACGCTAAGCGCTTTCGCGATTTTCTCGATGGTTGGTAGCGTTGGCATACGCTTTCCAGACTCAATCATCGAAAGATAAGACTGAGAAAGATTGACTTTAACCGCCAGTTCTTCCAGTGAAAGTTTTTTGGCGGATCTGCAGATCTTTACGGCGTTTCCAATTTCCATAATTACCATCAAAAAATGGTAGGGCTTCCTTGCTCAGCCACATCCTCACTTCAGAAGCGTCAAGACATTAGTCAAGACACTGAGCAAAGTCGCCGCTACCTTGAGTGCTTCAAGTCGTAATCGACCCATCTCTGCGACATCTGCCTCATCGACAGCCCTTTTGAGGCTATCGATCTGAGCTTGGAATGCTTCCCGAGCGGGGGCATCAAGCGAACTACCTCGTGTAGCAAGAACTCTTTCGAGTTCTGCGACGAGTTTTCTCAAATCAGTCGACATAATAAATCTCCTATACCGGGCAAATGCCCGTCGCCTTTAAGCAAAGCCGGAAAGGAGTTGCTGATGCCCCGGAAGCCCACCGCCTTGAAACCGAATAAACAAGTCGCCCAAAAAAGCGCTTATCTAATCGCTATCGACCATGCGCCATGAGGGCGTTGACCGATGAAAGCCGGATGTTGGCTACATCCAGCGCCGAGGAATTAACCCGGCAGCTGCAAACTTTGCGTTTAAAGCTGGAGAAATCGACGATTTAAAGAACGTATGAGCGATTACGCTCACCCTGCAGATCCGATTATTTCTTACTGCAAATTTATTGTCAATAAATATTACTGTCAGTGATATTGATAGCTAACCAAACATGCGAAAAAGCGGCAGCTAACAACAACAAAAAGCTGTGAATTAAATGGGGGGAGAAATTTTTTATCAATAAAAACAAATGGTTAAAGTGAATTCGCTTAATTGGTCAGACTTCGCGCGTATACCGCCGCAGCTTCGCCTCGTCGACACGGATGCCCAGACCCGCACCCTGCGGCACATGCAGCCAGCCCTGGTCGAGGCGGATCGGGTCGGTGACGATGTCATCGGCGAGATAGGGGCTGGACAGGCTGACGCCCCAGTCCACCGCAGGAATCGCCGCGGCGAGATGCATCAGTCCGGCGCTGGCGATGCCGGCTTCGGCGATCTTGCAGGCGAGATTGACCTTCATGCCGAGTTCATCGCAGAGCAGTGCGGCGTCGTAGGCCGGTCCCATGCCGCCCAACTTGATGGTTTTCAGGCTGGCGCCGCGCGCGGCTTTCATGGCGTGATGACGGCGCAGGTCGTCGAGGCTGTGCAGGCCTTCATCGACGCCGATCTCGATACGGCTCGCCGCGGCAACCCGCGCCATGCCCGCGACATCATGCGCGGCCACCGGCTGTTCGAAGAATTCGATGCGGGTGTCGGCGATGCCCTGCACAAAGCGGATCGCTTCGTCCGGCGTCCACGCCTGGTTGGCGTCTGTGCAGATCAGCACCTTGTCATCCTTCACCGAAGCCGCGACCGCGCGCGCGCGGTCGGCGTCGGCTTCGGGTGAGGCCACACCGACCTTGATCTTGATCGCGACATAACCTTCGGCCAGGCGCTTCTGCGTTTCTGCGATGTCGCCTTCGGTACTGCCGGTGCCGATCAGGCGCAGCGCCGGTACCCGCTGGCGCTTGGCGCCGCCAAGCAGTTCGTACACCGGCTTGCCTTTGGCCTGGCCCAGGGCATCCCACAGCGCCATTTCGATCGCTGCCTTGGCGCTGTTGTTGCCATAGAGGTACTGGCCGGCGCGGTGCATGGCACCGGCAATGTCATCGGCAGGCAGGCCTTCCAGCTTGTCGGCGAGGTAACGGATCGCGGCGACCATGCTGCCGGGTGTTTCACCGGTCATCGTCGGTGCCGACGCGGCTTCGCCCCAGCCGATGATGCCATCCGAGGTTTCGATGCGGGCAATCACGTTTTCCGCGTTGCGCACCTCCTCGAAGGACATCTTCACCGGCTTGATCATCGGCAGGCTGACGGCGATGGCCTGGATACGCTGGATACGCAAGGTCGGACTCCCGGAAACAACAGCGGCGCCGCAGCGCCGCCGGGTGATTCCTTAAAATAGCTTGTTAATAAATACAGCTCAGATCTTGCCGATCTGCTGCACGGCTTTGGCCATGCGCTTGTAGTCGTTGTCGAAGAAGGTGCGGAACTCCGCCATGTCCCGATAATCGGGGATCACCTGTACGTTTTTCAGCGCCTCGACAAAAGTCGGATCGCTGGCGGCGCGGCGCACCAGGTCGCGCAGCTGGGTCAGCGTGGCGTCGGGCAGGCCGGCGGTGGTGAACAGCCCCACCCACAGATAGGCCTCAACGTCGATGCCTTGTTCCTGGAAGGTCGGGATGGTGGCAAATGCCGGGTGGCGCTTGGCGCCGGTGTTGCCGATCGGCTTCAGCTTGCCCGACACCACATGCGGATGGATCGCCGCCGCGCCGCTGGCCGTGGCATCCACGTGGCCGCCAAGGGCCTGGGTAATCGCCGGGCCGCCGCCGGTGGTCGGCACGTGGCGCATTTTGATGCCGACGGTGTTGATGAACATTTCGAAGGGCACGTGGGTGATGCCGTAGGGCCCGGAGGAAGAATAGGTGTAGTTGCCGGTGCGGCTTTTCAGCAGCGTGGCGAATTCCTTGGCGGTTTTCACCGGTACCGAGGGATGCACCACCATGATCAGCGGATCGGCGCTCATCAGCGCCACCGGCTGGATCTGCGCCAGCGTGTATGGCGACTTGATGCCGTAGAGCTTGTCCTTCTCGATCGCCAGATACAGATTGGGCGTGGTGACAAGCAGGGTATGGCCGTCGGCCGGCTGGTTGGCGACGTAGGCGGTGCCCACCGCGGCGGTGCCGCCGGCACGGTTGACCACCGGTGCCGGCTGCTTGGTCAGGCGCTCGATGATCGCCGACAGCGGCTGGGCGTGGATCTGGTTCATGCCCCCCGGCGGGTTGGGCACGACGATGGTCATCGCCTTGCTGGGGAAGCCCTGGGCGACAGCAGAAGTGGCCAGCACGCAGGCCGCAGCACACAACACTCGTTTCATCGACAACTCCTCCTGGGTGGATTTGGCGCCGGCCCGGTGGCGGGTATGGCGTGATGCAGCGGATTTTCCGGTGGATTTTTTGTTGGTGATTGCCCTTAACAGCTGCCGAAAACACGGGCCCGGAAACGCTTGAAAACGTTAAACCGAAGGCCATGGGGTGTCAACCGGCATGGCAGTTGTCCGGCGACGGCAAAGTGGTTAGCCTACGGCCTCCCGAAAACCTGCCGCCGCCCATCTGTACTGCGGCGTGCCCATCCGAAAGTTTCCGCTCATGAGCAAAGCCATCAAGACCGTGCTGATTTACGGCTACGGCGTCATGGGTGCCGGCGTTGCCCGCACCTTTGCCAAGGCCGGTTTCGACACCATCATCCGCAGCAGCCGCGCCGCCGAACTCAAAGACCTGCCGCCCGGTGTGCGCGCTGTCACCACGCTGCCCGACACGCCGCCGGACCTGGTGCTGGAACTGGTGCCGGAAGAAGTGAAAACCAAGCAGGCGGTCTATCTCGAGGTCGAAGCCAAATATCCCGGCGCCGGCGTGATCATCGCCACCGGCACCTCGGGCCTCGACCTGGTGGAACTGGCAAAGCCGCTGAAACATCCGGAACGTTTTGTAGGCCTGCACTATTTCATGCCCGCTGACCAGGCATTGGTGGTGGAGGTGATGGCCGGACCGGAAACACCGCGGGAACTGGTGGATCTGTGCACCGAGGTCATGCGCCGCACCGGCAAGGAGCCGGTGGTGCTCTACAAGCCCATCGTCGGCTTCCTGGTCAACCGACTGCAGCACGCGATCCTGCACGAAGCCTATTACCTGATCGAAAAAGGCGTCGCCAGTGCCGCCGACATCGACCATGCCGCGCGCCGCATGCTGGCGCCGCGGATGTGCATCAATGGACTGATCGCGCAGAAGGACCTGAGCGGCCTGTCCATCCACGCCGGGGCACAGGCTTCGATCGTGCCCGAGCTGTTCCACAACAACGTCGCCAACCCGATGCTGCAGGCGATGGTCAAGCGTGGCGAAACCGGCACCGCTGCCGGCAAGGGTTTTTACGACTGGGACGGCTGTGACACCGCCGCGGTGCGCAAGCAGGCTTCGGTGCAACTCGCCAAGCTTACCGAGTTTCTCGACTCGGAGACGATGCAGCCGGGCCCGAAAACCCAGCCGAAGACGCGCGATCCGCGCGCCTGATCCGCTGAGTGCTGACCGTAAACCGGCCTTCGCGATGAGCGGCGAGATTCTGCTGACGCGTGAAGGCGCGGTCGCGACGGTCACGCTGTCCAACCCCGGCAAGCTCAATGCACTGACGGTGGCAATGTGGCGCGAGCTGGCTGCGGTGTTCAACACGCTGTCAGTGGATGAAACACTGCGCTGCGTGGTGCTGCG
>JAIENU010000072.1 GCA_019751125.1 Burkholderiales bacterium
CTTTAATCACCGAAAAGAGAACGTTTTTAAGCAGTTCTTAAACATCTATTTTGGTTACGTTTCGCCCTAATTACCTTCTATTAAGCTTAACTATTAAAAAATAGGATTCGAGATTTCGCCCCAAAAGAAGAAAATCATCGGTCTCGGCAAGCTCGATCTTATTAAGCGCCGCCTTTGACGATTCCGCCAAACGTGACCACTCCTTATCACGCTCTTCTTTGGAAACAAGCACAGGAGTAGCTTTAACCATTAGCCAAATAATTTTACAGATTTACCGCCACGGATTAACCACATCAACACCGCTGCCCTGCATACCCTTGGTATCGCGTGTCACGATGGTGAGCCGGTGCTGCAAGGCAAGCGCAGCAATCAGGCTGTCAAAAGCGGGCATCGGCGCACCTTGGGCATCAAGCCGCGCCTGCAACTCGCCCCAGCGCACAAACACTTCAGTGTCCAAGGGCAATATCCGGTCAGCAAAGCGCTTGATGACGTTTTCGTTGAGCCACTTCTGCAGAAAGGATTTGCGCTTGCCGGCATCCAGTCTGGTGATGCCCCGATTCAGCTCACCCACCGAAACCGCCGCAAGATACAGCGTGAGTTCATCCTGCTGCGAAAACCACTGTACAACTCCCGGATTGGGAGCCGGCTTGACCAGCTCAGACAACGCGCAGGTATCCAGCAGAAATTTCACAGATCGGTCTCGCGCGGCTGATCGGGGCTGCGGGAAACGTCGAGCTCAACGGCATATTTGGCGGGGACTTGCAGGCACTCCAGCAGGCTGCCCTTCGGACGCTTCATGCGACGGAACTCCTCGGCGGAGACAATGACCACCACCTCGCGGCCATGGCGGGTGACCGTCTGCGGACCGTGGTTCAAGGCCTGATCCACGATTTCACTGAACCGGTTTTTGGCTTCCTGCAGCTGCCATTGAGCGCTCATGGTGCATCCTTATTCTGGCTAGTCTGGCCATAATAGACCCATATCACCAAAGCTGCCACACCAAAAACAAAGGGCGCCACGAAGGCGCCCTTTGAGCAATCCAGCCGTTACTGATCAGAGCGCGGCCGTGAACTCCGGCACCGCCTTGAACAGGTCTTCGACCAGCCAGTAGTTGGCCACTGCAAAGATCGGCGCTTCCGGATCCTTGTTGATGGCGATGATCACCTTGCTGTCCTTCATGCCGGCGAGGTGCTGGATCGCGCCGGAGATGCCGACGGCGATATACAGCTCGGGCGCGACGATCTTGCCGGTCTGGCCGACCTGGTAGTCGTTGGGCACGAAGCCGGAATCAACCGCGGCACGCGAGGCGCCAACGGCTGCACCGAGCTTGTCGGCCAGCGCTTCGAGGATCTTGAAGTTGTCGCCGCTGCCCATGCCGCGGCCGCCGGAAACGATGATGCGCGCAGCGGTGAGTTCGGGGCGGTCGGACTTCGACAGCTCCTGGCTCTTGAACGCGGACAGGCCGGTGTCGGCACCTGCGGCAATGTTTTCAACCGCGGCTGAACCACCCTCGCCCGCGGCATCAAAGCCGGTGGCGCGCACGGTGATGACCTTGATCTTGTCCGAGGACTGCACGGTGGCCATCGCGTTGCCGGCATAGATCGGCCGCACAAAGGTGTCGGCGGAGACCACGGCGCTGATGTCGGAAATCTGCTGCACGTCGAGCAGCGCGGCCAGCCGCGGCATGAAATTCTTGCCGTAGCCGGTGGCCGGCGCGAGGATGTGGCTGTACTGGCCGGCGATGCCCTGCACCAGCGCGGTCAGGTTCTCGGCAGCACCGCCGGCGTAATGCGCGGCGTCAGCCAGCAGCACTTTCTGCACGCCGGCGATTTTGGCGGCCGCCTGCGCGGCTTCAGCGCAGCCGGTGCCGGCAACCAGCACCGTGATGTCGCCGCCGATTTTTGCCGCGGCAGTGACGGTGTTGGTGGTGCCGGGCTTGAGTTGTTTGCCGTCATGTTCGGCAATGACCAGGATAGCCATCAGATGACCCTCGCTTCATTCTTGAGTTTGGCGACGAGTTCGGCCACGTCCACCACTTTGACACCGGCGCTGCGCTTGGCCGGCTCTTCGACTTTCAGGGTTTTCAGGCGGGGCGTGACATCGACACCCAGCGCCTCGGGCTTGACCACTTCCAGCGGCTTTTTCTTGGCCTTCATGATGTTCGGCAGCGTCACATAACGCGGCTCGTTCAGTCGCAGGTCGGTGGTCACCACCGCCGGCAGCTTGATCGTCAGCTTCTCCAGGCCGCCATCGATTTCTCGGGTGACATCGGCGCTGTCGCCGTTCACGGCGATTGCCGAGGTGAAGGCCGACTGCGGCCAGCCGAGCAGCGCGGCGGTCATCTGGCCGCACTGGTTGGAATCGTCATCAATGGCCTGCTTGCCCATGATCACCAGGCCGGGCTGTTCCTTGTCGACAACGGCCTTGACCAGCTTGGCCACGGCCAGCGGCTGCACTTCACCGGCAACTTCAACGAGGATGCCGCGGTCGGCGCCCATCGCCATCGCGGTGCGCAGCGTTTCCTGCGACTGCGTGGTGCCGATCGAAACCACCACGATCTCGCTGACCGTGCCCGCTTCTTTCATGCGCACGGCCTGCTCGACGGCGATTTCGCAGAACGGGTTCATTGCCATCTTGACGTTGGCGGTTTCCACGCCGCTGCCGTCGGATTTGACGCGCACTTTGACGTACGGGTCGATGACGCGTTTGACTGTGACCAGGACCTTCATGGTTACTCCGCTTTATGCAAAAGGAGATTCGGGATTCAGGCACGGCACAGGTCCGTGCAAGCCCTCGATTTTACCGCATCGACCCGCCCCGAGAAACCGCAAACCACCATATGCTGGTCAGGCTTGGCCGGCATTTTCACTCTGGCGCCGGAAAACGCCGGTGAATCGCCACCGCAAAGGACCGTATCGTGGCCGGGCGACTCAGTTCCAGCGATACAGCAGCGACAGGTCCGAGCCCGGCGCGAGCCGCATCACGCCATCGAGCAGCGCGGCACTGCGTGCCTCGCCGATCAGCGGCGCACAGTTGGCCTTGAACTTGTCGGTCAGGTCTTCATCGCTCATCGGATTGCCGCCCTCGCCCTTCGGATCGAGCACGCGCTCTTCCAGCACGCGGCCGTCCTTCAGCTGCACCTGCGCCACACCGGAACGCTGGCGCGGGTAGATGCGCTCGCACTCGGCATCGACATGGACATCGGTCAACCCGATCAGCCGCTGCACATCGGCACGTTCAAGATTGGCGCGGTCGAAGCTCGACACCGTGACGTTGCCAAAGGCCATCGCCAGCGCAGTGGTCACCGGCGCGCTCATCTGCGCCTCGAGCAGGGTCTGCGCCGATTTCTGGTCGTGGCCCGCGGCACCGGCCTCGTACATGCCGATCTTCACCGCGGCCACATCGTCCAGCTTGAACGGCGTGCGACGGCCGATGGTGCGCACTGCGTCGAGCGCGGCATGGAAATGGCGGCAGGCCGGATAGGGTTTGAAATAGACATCGCAGATTTCGTAACGCTCGCCCAGCGCACCGGTGAGCCGTGCCCAGTCAGCCTCGCCGCCAGCCACGGCCTGCACAAAACCGTAGCGGCCTTCGATCACCGCAGCAGGCCCGGTCAGTCCGCGCTTGGCCAGTTCGGCGCAGACGATGCCGTCACGTGCCGCCTTGCCGGGATGGATGCGCTTCACGTCGGCACCATCCTGCAGATAGGCACGCAGCCCGCCGGAAAAACTGCCGGCAATGCCCAGCGCATTGAGCGTCGCCGCGGCATCAAGCTTCAACAGCCGCGCCACACCGGCCGTGGCACCGAACACACCGGCGGTCGGCGTGTTGTGGAAACCGCGGCGCGAGGAATGCGGATGCACAGTGGAGGCGATGCGCAGTGTCACGTCATAGGCGGCAACGCCGGCGGCGATCAAATCGTCCGCGGAGGAACCGAGCTTCTCCGCCATCGCCAGCAGCGCCGGAAAAATCGAGCCCGCCGGATGCACCGAGCCGCGCGTCATGCCGTCATCAAAATCGAGACCGTGTGTCGCCGCACCGTTGACGAAGGCCGCGTTCTGCGCAGCCAGTCGATGGGGTGAAGCGACCACCGCAGCTTCCGTTGAGCGATCCCAGGACTGCAGGTAATCGAGCACCGCACGCGTCGAATCCATGCGCGAGCCGGCGACCGCGCAGGTCAGGTAATCAAGCAGCGCGCGGCGGAAGGCGTGGATCGCCTGCGGCGGCAGCGTGGCCACATCCACGGCGGCCACGTATTCGGCGAGCCTGCGGCTCGCGGCTTCTGCATCGGGATTGGAGTTAGTTTGAGGGGTATTCATATAAACCATTGTTTTTATTGACTATTTTAATTAGCAGCAATCTTCGCATCGCGGATCACCTTCGCCCACTTCGCATGTTCGCTGCGGATGTAGGCAGCAAAATGCTCCGGCGTATTGCCCGCGGGTTCGGCGCCATCAGCGGTCATGTAATCAACCACTTCCTTCAGCGCGAGAATGCGCAGCATCTCGCTGTTCAGGCGCGCGATGATCGGCTTCGGTGTGCGTGCCGGTGCAGCGATGCCGTTCCAGGAATTCGCCTCGTAACCGGGGAAACCGGATTCGGCCACGGTCGGCACGTCGGGCAGCGCCCTGGCGCGGCGGTCACCGGCCACCGCCAGCGCACGCAGCTTGCCGCTGCGCACCTGCGGCACGGTGTTGATCGAGCCGCCAAACAGCACCTGCACTTCACCGCTGAGGATGCCGGTCAGTGCAGGACCAGTGCCTTTATATGGCACATGGGTCATGTCGACGCCGGCCATCTGCTTAAACAATTCCATCGGCAGAAAAGTCGCAGAGGAACTGGCGCCGTAGTTCAGTGGCCTGGACTTCGCCAGCGCCACTAGCTCGCGCGCATTCTTCACCGGCAGCGATGGATGCACCACCAGCACCGTCGATGACGAGGTGGTCTGCACCACCGGCGCAAAATCGCGCAGCGGGTCATAACCCAGCTTGCGCAGGTTGGGATTGATCGCCAGCGTGCCGAGATTGACCACCAGCAGCGTGTAACCGTCGGGCGGCGACTTTGCGCCCAGCTCGGTGCCGATGCTGCCTTCCGCACCGGGCCGGTTGTCGACGATGAAGGTCTTGCCCAGCGCCTCACCCATGCGCTGCGCCAGCGCGCGGGCCACGGTATCGGTGCCGCCACCCGGCGCAAAAGGCGAAATGAAACGCACCGACTTCACCGGATAATTGCCCTGCGCCGCCACGGAGCCCGCAGCAAGCAGCAGAAATGCAGTCAACAATAAACGCATCTCAGCCTCCGGTTTTGTTCAGGGCCACCAGCGCATCGACGGCAACCACGCCGTCGGATTTCACCAGCAGCGGATTGATCTCGGCTTCGGCCACCACATCGGCCGCAGCCAGTTGTGACATCGCCTGCACCACCCGCGCCAGCGCCTCGAGGTCGCCTTTCGGCTTGTTGCGGTAACCACGCAGCACCGCAAACGCCTTGACCTCGTCGATCATTTCGCGCGCGGTGTCCAGGCTCACCGGCGCCAGACGCAGGGCATGGCCGCCGCCGAGTTCGGCGAGGATGCCGCCGACACCAACCATCACCAACGGCCCCGCGTCGCGGTCGCGGCGGAAACCGACGATGACCTCGGCAATGCCGCTTTCCATGCGCTGCACCAGCACGCCGTCGAGCTTCGCCTGCGGCTGCGCCTTGCGGATGCGCGCCAGCATGGCATCGACCTCGGTCTTGAGCTGGGCGCTGTCCGCGATGTTCAGCACCACGCCGCCGGCCTCGGTCTTGTGCGGAATGTCGGCGGAGAGAATTTTCGCAACCGCCGGAAAACCCGTACTGACCGCATCACCACCACCCTGCACCACCTGCGAAGCCGCAAAGGGAATACCCAGCGCGCCGAGCAGCTGAGAGGCCGTGCGTTCGTTGACCGCCTTGCCGGACAAGGCCTGCAAAGCCGCATCGAGTTTGGTTTTCACGCCGGCATCCACTGCCGGATGCTCAAGCGGCGCGCGCCACTCGCAATACGCACGCACGGCATCGGCGCAGGCTTCCGGCGTGCGGAAGGCCGCGGCGCCGCCGCGCTGCAGGATGGCCAGCGCCTCGTTCGCCGCCGGTCCCAGGAAACTCCCCAGCGGCTTGGATACGCGGCCGGCATTGAGGATGCGTTCACGCACCGAATCCGGCCGCTGCGTCGCAGTCGAGCCCTGCACCGCGATGATCGCGTCGCAATGGTCCGAGCGCTCCAGCGCGTGGATGATCTTCGGATAGACATCACCCTCGGCACGCCCCATCGGCAGGTCGGTCAGTGGCGCGTCGTTGATGTGGATGCCCTTGCCCGCCAGTTCATCGATCACCGCTTGCGGCGGCGGCACCACCGCAATGCCGGCGAGGCCCAGCTGATCGACCACCATCGCCGCCGCGCCACCGGTACCGGTGAACACCGCGACACGTTTGCCCTTGGGCGGCTTGAAGCCCATCACCAGCTGCGGCGTCTCGAACAGCGCCTCGTAAGTCTTCACGCGGATGATGCCGTGGTCGCGGAAAAAGGCTTCCGCCACGTCATCGGCACCGGCAATCGCGCCGGTGTGGGTGGTGGCGATCTCGCGCCCCACCGCCGAACGGCCGAGCTTGAAGGCGATCACCGGCTTGCCCAGTGCGTAGGCGCGGCGCGCGGCAGCCCCCAGCCGCGGTGCATCACGGAAAGCCTCGAGGAACAGCAGGATGCATTTCGTGTCCGGATCATCGACCATGCAGTCAACAATCTCGCCGACGCCAACGTCGCATTCATTGCCGACCGACACCATTTTCGAGAAGCCCAGCCCGCGCTCCTGTGCGCGCGACACGGTGCCGCCCATCATCGAACCGCTCTGCGACACCAGGCTCAGGTTACCGGGCACCAGTACCTGGCTTTCGAGCACGGCATTGGCGGAAAGCACGGTCTTGCCGGTAACGTTGGCAATGCCCAGGCAGTTGGGCCCGATCAGGCGCACACCACCGGCACGCGCGGTGTCGACCATACGCTTCTGGATACGCGCGCCCTCCTCACCGGTTTCGGCAAACCCCGCCGAGAAAATCGTCGCCGCCTTCACGCCGGCAGCCGCACAGTCCTCGATCACGCCGGGCACGGCCTTGGCCGGCACCATGATGAAAGCGTGGTCGATCTTCTGCGGCACCGAGCGGATGTCCGGATACGCCTTGTCGCCGTTGATCTCGCTGCGGCCGGGGTTGATCGGAATGATGGTGCCGTCGAAGCCATGCTTGCGCAGCACGCGCTGCGGACGCGACGCCAGTTTTGCGGCATCGGCCGAAGCCCCCACCAGCGCCACGGTACGCGGCGCAAACAGCGCGCGGCCCAGTTGCAGACGATCTTGTTCGGTGCTCATGCTTCAGTAGTCCTCGTTCACGCTATTTTTATTCAATGCGGATGTCGGCCGCCTTGATGACCTTGCTCCACTTGGCCTGCTCACTCCTGATGAAGGCGGTGAATTCCTCCGGCGTATTGCCGATGGCCATCGGACCGTCGTTGATCAGGCGCTCGAGCACCTTGGGATCTTTCAGGATTTTTACCAGCTCAACATGCAGGCGGTCGATGATCGCACGCGGTGTGCCGGTCGGCACCAGGATGCCGTTCCAGGAACTGGCGTCGTATTGCGGAAATCCGCTCTCGGCAAAGGTCGGCACATCCGGCAGCGCGACCGAGCGTTTGGGGCCGGTCACCGCCAGCGCGCGCACACGGCCGTTGCGCACGATGGGCACCGCGGCGAGCATGGTGCCGAACATCGATTGCACCTGGCCTGCCGTCAGATCCTGCAACGCAGGCGGCGCACCCTTGTACGGCACATGCACCAGCTTCAGCTGCAACTGGTAGTTGAACAACTCGCCGGCGAGGTGGCCCGACCCCGCGGGGCCCGAGGTCGCGTAGTTGATGTCGCCCGGGCGTTTTTTCGCCAGCGCCACATACTCCTTGACGTTTTTCACCGGCAGCGTGGGGTGTGTCATCAGCATCAGCGGCTGCAGCGTGGCCTGGGTCACCGTCTGAAAATCCTTCAGCGGATCAAAACCCAGGTTCTTGTGCAGGAAGGGCCCGGTGGCGAGTGTAGTGATGCCGCCGAGGAACAATGTGTAGCCGTCGGCCGGCGATTTCGCCGCGACCTGGCCGCCGATCGCACCGCCACCACCGGCGCGGTTATCGACCAGCACGTTCTGGCCGAAGACCTCGGTCAGGCGCTGCGCCAGCATGCGGCCGAGGATGTCGGTCGGTCCGCCCGGCGGGAAAGGCATCACCATGCGGATCGGACGATTCGGGTAATTGCCGGTGGGCTGTGCCTGCACCAGCAGCGGCATACCGGCCAACAACAAGGCGGCGACACCAGCGGCGCGCCATTGCAGTTTTGATTTCATCAGTCTCCTCCAGATCGGGCGCTCTGCGGCGCCTTGATTACGGGGTTGCGGGCTTGGGCGGCCTTTGCGAAAAGCGCCGCTCGAAAATAATCTCGGCCAGCCGGTTTTTCATCATCTCGATCGAACCGCCGGCGAGCATCCAGCCGCGCGAACGGCGCAG
>JAIENU010000131.1 GCA_019751125.1 Burkholderiales bacterium
GCTTCGCTGCCGGTGCTGCCGCTGGCCAATGCCGAACTGCGCCTGATCGCGGGCAAGGGCTGGGGCCTGCAATCGCCGGTGAAGACTTTTTCGCCGATGTTTTACGCCGCACTCGAAGCCGGCGGCGCCACCCGGCTCGAGCTGCCGGCGGAACACGCCGAACGCGCGATCTACGTCGTCGAAGGTGAAATCAGCGCCAGTGGAACCGCTGTCGAGCCGCGCACCGTGGCGGTGTTCGAGCCCGGCGCTGCGGTCACCATCACCAGTACCGGTGCGGCCAGAGTGATGATCTTCGGCGGCTCGGCGCTCGACGGCGAACGCTTCATCAACTGGAACTTCGTCGCCAGCCGGCGCGAGATGATCGATGAAGCCCGCACACGCTGGCGCGAGCAGCGCTTCCCCAAGGTACCCGGCGAAACCGAGTTCATCCCGCTGCCGGAGGCGCCGCGCTGAGCGGTACCTGAGCAGTACAATAGCCAGATCACCCCCCGGAGCCCGAATTGGATATCGCATCACTGCGCAGCGAATACCTGCGCGCCAGCCTTGATGAAAGCAGTGTCGCCGCCGATCCGCTGGTGCAGTTCCGTCGCTGGTTTGATGAAGCGCTGCGCGCCGAACTGCCGGTGGCCAATGCGATGACGCTGGCCACCAGCGACGACGCCGGCAAACCTTCGGCGCGTATTGTGCTGCTCAAGGGTGTTGATGAGCGTGGGCTGGTGTTCTTCACCAACTATCAAAGCCGCAAGGGCCGGGAGCTGGCGGCCAATCCCCGGGCCGCACTGCTGTTTTACTGGGCTGAACTGGAACGCGAGCTGCGCGTCGAGGGCCGCATCGAAAAAGTGACGCCCGCGGAGTCTGACGAGTATTTCGCCAGCCGGCCCCTGGGCAGCCGCCATGCCGCCGTCGCCTCGCCGCAAAGCGAAGTGGTGGCCAGCCGACTCGAGCTCGAAGCGCTTTATGCCGAAGCCGCTGCGCGGGGCGGCGAAACACCGCAACGGCCGGCACACTGGGGCGGTTACCGCCTGCTGCCTGACAGCTTCGAATTCTGGCAGGGCCGGTCGAGCCGCCTGCACGACCGCCTGTTGTATGTGCGCAGCGCCGGGGGCTGGGTTCTGTCCCGCCTCGCGCCCTGAACGCTGCGTCAGCCCGGCCCCGCATCCCCGGTTTTGTCTTCTTCCACACCCCCACCGCGCTTTTCAGACTCGCTGCTGGCCTGGTATTTCGTGACGATCTGGGGCTGCGGTTTTCTCGCGACCAAGCTCGGCCTGCAGCACGCCGCGCCCTTCACCTTCCTCGCGCTGCGTTTTGCCTTCGGCATCGTCTGCCTGTCGCTGCTGGTGCTGGTGCTGCGCCCGCGCTGGCCGGAGACCCGCGCCGAATGGGGACATGTCATCGTTGCCGGGCTGCTGATGCATACCGTGCACCTCGGCGGCAGCCATTACGCGCAGTACCTCGGGCTTTCCGCCGGCATCACGGCGGTGCTGCTCTCGGTGCAGCCGCTGCTCACCGCAGTCGTCGCCGGGCGCTGGCTGGGTGAGCATCTGCGCCCGCAGCAGTGGGCCGGCATCGCCATCGGCCTGGCCGGCGTGACCCTGATCGTCTGGCACAAGATCAACGTCGATGAAGCCACACTCGGCGCGTTGATCGCAGTGCTGATTTCGCTGGCCGGCGTCACCGTGGGCAGCCTCTATCAGCGCAGCTGGTGCCCGCAGACCGACCTGCGCACCGCGGCGCTGCTGCAGTTTGTCAGCAATTTCATCGTGCTGGTGCCGCTGGCCTGGATAGTCGAGGGTGCGGTGGTGCGCTGGTCATGGTCGCTCGCTGCATCCATCGTGTTCCTGGTGATCGGCGCCTCGATCCTCGCGGTGAATGCCTTCCACACGCTGATGCGCCGCGGCCAGGCGACCCGGGTCAGCAGCCTGATCTATCTGACGCCGATTTTTGCGGTGGCGCTGGAATTGCCGATGTTCGGTGTGGTGCCGAGCCTGCTCTCGCTCGCCGGCATCGCAATCACCTGCCTCGGCGTGGCGATGGTGTCGCTGGCGCCGCGCCGTCCCCTGGCGTGACCATGCGTCTGGTCATCACACTCACCATCCTGCTTCATCTCGCCTTCGCCGGCAGCCGCGTGACGCTGTCGCTGTATGCCTTGCAGCTTGGTGCGAACGTGATGACGGTCGGCCTGCTGATCTCGCTGCTCGCGGCGCTGCCGCTGCTGTTCTCGGTGGGCTGGGGCCGCACCATTGACCGCATCGGCGTGCGCAAACCGCTGCTGATCGGCGCCTGTTCGGTGCTGGCGGCGGTACTGCTCGCGGCCGCGGTGCCGCGTCTCGGCGTGCTGTTTTTGGTCAGCGCGGTGGTTGGCAGCGGTTTCATGCTGGTGCATATCTGCGTCAACCAGATGGCCGGGCTGCTCGGCGAGCCGCACGAACGCCCGCGCAATTTCAGCCTGCTCGCGCTGGCGTTTTCGACCTCGGGTTTTCTCGGACCGATGCTTTCCGGTTTCGCCATTGACGCCGTCGGCCACCGCGCGACCTTCCTGCTGCTGGGCCTGAGCGCGGTCTATGCGATCACCCTCCTGCTGCTGGCCAAGCAGAGCCTGCCTGCGCCGGTGCCGCGCGGGAGCAACACCGAAAAACACCGCATCGCCGACCTGTTCCGCATCCGCGGGCTGCGCCGCGCTTTCGTCGCCAGCGCGGTACTGTCGATGGCCTGGGACCTGTTCACCTTTGTCATGCCGATCCATGGCACCCGCCTCGGCCTTTCAGCGTCGGTGATCGGGCTGGTCCTGGGTTGTTTCGGCGGCGCGATTTTCCTGGTGCGGCTGATCCTGCCGCTGGTGGTGCACCGGCTGCGCGAATGGCCGTTGCTGATCGGCGCCATGGTGGCCACCGGCACGGCGATGGCGGTTTTCCCGCTGCTGTCCAGCACGCCGCTGCTGATGCTGACCGGTTTCCTGCTCGGCCTGGCCATCGGCGGCACCCAGCCGATGATCATGGCGGTGCTCTACAACGCTGCACCGCAGGGACGCGGCGGGGAAGTGGTCGGCGTGCGCACCTTCCTGCTCAACCTGACCCAGGCCGGCATACCGTTGCTGTTCGGCATTGCCGGATCGGCGATGGGCATGACACCGGTGTTCTGGGTGATGGCGGCAATCCTGCTCGCTGCCGGCGCCTACAGCGCGCGGCGCTGATCCGACAAGGCAAAAAAAACGGAGCGCCTTGGCGCCCCGTTTAATCAAGCGGAATCCGCTTATTTCAGGTGCTTGTTGACCAGTTTGGTCATTTCAAACATCGACACCTGTTTCTTGCCGCCGAAGACGTCTTTCAGCTTTTCGTCAGCATTGATGTTGCGGCGGTTCTTGCTGTCCTGCAGGCCGTGCTTCTTGATGTAGGCCCAGATTTTCTTGGTGACTTCGGTACGCGGCATTGCGCTGTTGCCGATCACCGCACCGAGCGCGGCGCTCGGCTGCATCGCCTTCATGAAGGCGGCATTCGGTTTGCGCTTTGCTGCGGCTTTTTTCTTTTTCGCAGCCGGTTTTTTGGTAGCTTTTTTCTTTGCAGCCATCAGTGGATCTCCCGTTAAGTGACTGGATGAATCAGGGTTAAATCAGCTCAAAGTACAAGGTTGCTTGCAATTTCTCTGCTTGCCGTGAATGCACGGTGACGAGAGGATGCCGAGGGAAAATCCCTTTGTCAACGATTTTCCAGAGGGAAAACCGACGGTACCCGAGGGGAAAACAACGCCGTCTTCACGTCTGTGAAGTCAGTGCGTACCAACCGGAAAGTCGGACTGAAACCGTGATGAATGGAATTCGCCTAGAATCCCTGACAGAGCGTGGCAGCAAACAACACTGCGCCGGTACTTCCGGGCATCGCGGCTGCAGTGCAAGAGCAGAAACAAATCAATGACCTAGTCGAGGCATTTCGATGGGTTGTCGGCATGTTTTCGAATTTCACCGATTCTGCGCTGCGTCGCCGCACGGTGACAGCACGTGGCTTCGCCATTAGGGCCCCCCGTGTCCCGGCAGCTCTCCCTGTTCGAAGGCGGTCGCCCCGGCGCTGAGCGCGCTGCAACCATCAGCCCTGCTGCCGCAGCAATGGAATGGCGGGAGCTGGCCCGACAATTGCCACCGGGCCTGCGGCTGGGTACTTCATCGTGGCATTTCCCCGGTTGGCGCGGTTTGGTGTGGGCGGATACGGCTGCGCCTGGTGATCTGTCGCGCTACGGTCTGAGCGCCTATGCACAGCATCCGCTGCTCTCGACCGTAGGCATCGACCGTTCGTTCTACGCACCATTGTCAGTCCGCCAGTACGCCGCCTATGCCGGGCAGGTACCGGAAGATTTCCGCTTCGTGGTCAAGGCGCCGAGCCTGGTCACCAGCCAGTGGCTGCCAGGCGAAGGCGGTTTTCGCGGCGGCAGCAACCCGAATTTCATGGACCTCGCCTACGCCACGGAGCAGTTTGTGGCACCGGCACTGGAGGGCCTCGGCACCAGGGCCGGCCCCCTGTTGTTCCAGTTCCCGCCGCTGGGCCGCACCCTGACCCGAGCGCCGGAACGCTTCATCGCGCAGTTGCAGGCCTTCCTGTCGGGCCTGCCCAAAGGCCCGCACTACGCGGTGGAAGTGCGTGATGACCGTGTCATTACCCGGCGATTTTTCGCCTCGCTGAAGGAGGCCGGTGCCCGTTATTGCGTCGGCGTTCATCCGCGGATGCCGGCGGTGGCGGCGCAGGCCGCGGCCATGTCCGGCTTTGGTCCGGGACCGCTGCTGATTCGCTGGAACCTGAAGGCGGGTTACGGCTATGAAGAAGCTCGTAACCGCTTCACGCCCTTCGACCACCTGGTCGATGAAGATGTGGCGACGCGGGAGTCAATCGCCCAGCTGTGCATGGCCACACTGTCCGCCGGCCAGGATTGCACGATCATCGTCAACAACAAGGCCGAGGGTTCGGCGCCGCTGAGCGTGGTCAAGCTGGCCCAGGCCATCGTTGCTGCGGCTCGCAGCCGGGCTGCGCAGGCCGGCTGAATATTCCCTATTCTTTCAGGCGCGCGGCAAACTTCTGGCGGAACTTGGCGACCTTGGGCGCCACCACAAACTGGCAGTACGGCTGCCGCGGGTTGTTGGTGAAGTATTCCTGGTGATAGTTCTCGGCCTGGAAGAATTTCGGCGCCGCTGTGACTTCTGTCACGATCGGCCGCGGAAACACCCGGGCTTCACCGAGACGGCGGATTGCCCCCTCGGCGGCAGTCTTCTGCGCTTCGCTGTGATAAAAAATCACTGAACGGTACTGGGTGCCGATGTCATTGCCCTGGGCATTCAACGTGGTCGGATCGTGGATCACGAAAAACACCTCGAGCAGGTCGGCGTAGCTCAACACCTTCGGGTCAAAGGTGATGCGCACCACCTCGGCGTGGCCGGTGTCGCCGCCGCAGATATCGTCATAAGTCGGATTGTCGAGGTGGCCTCCGGCATAGCCGGACTCAACCGACACCACGCCGGCGAGGCCGTCGTAAACCGCCTCGAGGCACCAGAAACAGCCGCCACCCAGGGTGGCCACTTCGTATTGATCACTGGCGGTCATTGCCGCACTCCTTCCTTATCGATGATCACTCAGTCGCGCCAGCCGCCCATTCCTTACAAGATGCTGACGGCAGTTCAGCCGGCGCGGTGATACGCTGCGACCCGCTCGACCTCGTTGCGCGAACCGAGGATCACGCCGACACGCTGGTGCAGCTTCGTCGGCTGCACCTCGAGGATGCGCTGGGTGCCATTGGTCGCGGCGCCGCCAGCCTGCTCGACGATCATCGACATCGGATTGGCCTCGTACATCAACCGCAGGCGGCCTTCCTTGTGCTTGGCATCCTGCGGATACATGAATATGCCGCCGCGGGTGAGGATGCGGTAGACATCGGCCACCATCGACGCCACCCAGCGCATGTTGTAATCCTTGCCCAGCGGGCCGGTCTTGCCGGCCAGACATTCATCGATGTAACGCGTCACTGCCGGCCCCCAGTTGCGGCGGTTCGACATGTTGATGGCGAATTCGGCGGTATCGGCGGGAATCTCGATTTTCGGCTGCGTCAGGACCCAGCTGCCCATCTCGCGGTCCAGCGTAAATCCGGCAACACCGTTACCGACGGTCAGCACAAGAATCGTCGAAGGGCCGTAGACCGCGAAGCCGGCGGCGACCTGTTTTGTGCCCGGCTGCAGGAAGGCCTGCTCGTCGGGGGTGACACCCTCAGGGCAGCGCAGCACCGAGAAAATGGTGCCGATAGACACGTTGACATCGATGTTGGAGGAGCCGTCGAGCGGGTCCATCAGCAGCAGGAATTCGCCGCGCGGATAACGGTTCGGGATCTGGTGCGGATGCTCCATTTCCTCGGAAGCCATCGCCGCGAGGTGGCCACCCCACTCGTTGGCCTCCAGCAGCACCTCGTTGGAGATGACATCCAGCTTTTTCTGCGCCTCACCCTGCACGTTGTCGCTGCCGGCGTTGCCGAGAATGCCGGTCAATGCCCCCTTGCTCACGGCATTGCCGATCGATTTGCAGGCACGGGCGACAACCTCGATCAGCAGGCGCAGCTCACCGGAAACGATGCCTTTTTCGCGCTGCTGTTCGACGAGGTACTGGGTGAGTGTAATGCGACGCATGAAATCTCCACTAATGAGGGCGCCAGCCGCTGGCCGGGCTGGCGAGGCGGCATTATCCGATATACTCGTTTGCTCCGGGAGAACCCCATGATGTCCATGATTTTGAAGACGATTTTGGAAGCGATTTCGCTGCGTACCGCAGTGCTTGCCCTGGCCTGCCTGCCGCTCCTCGCCCAGGCTCAGGCGAAACCGGCGGACAAGTCCGCTGGAGCAACCGCGGTGGCCACCTTCGGCGGCGGCTGTTTCTGGTGCGTCGAGGAAGCCTTCGACAAATTGCCGGGCGTGCTGGCCACGGTTTCCGGCTATATGGGCGGCAAGACCAAGAATCCGACCTACCAGCAGGTATCCACCGGCACCACCGGCCACAACGAGGTCGTGCAGGTCACCTATGACCCGGCCAAAGTCAGCTACGCCCAGCTGCTCGATACCTTCTGGCGCAACATTGATCCGACCCAGGCCAATGGCCAGTTCTGTGATCACGGCCCGCAATACCGCAGCGAAATCTTTTTCCACGATGATGGCCAGCGCAAACTCGCCGAGGCTTCGAAGGCGGCGTTGCTGAAGAACAAACCGTTCTCCGGCGACATCCACACCCTGGTCACCCGTGCCGCCGAGTTCTACCCGGCCGAGGACTATCACCAGGACTACTACAAGAAAAATCCGGTGCGCTACAACTATTACAAATCCGGTTGCGGCCGCGAAGCGCGGCTGAAGGAAGTCTGGAAATCTCGGTAAGCCGCGCATGATTCACCGATGATCCGTTTGTCATGAGCCGCCGCCTGCTGCTGGTCGGCGGCGGCCACAGCCACATCGAAGTGCTGCGGCGCTGGGCACTGGCACCGGAACCCGGCACCACATTGACGCTGATCAGCCCGGAACGCCATACCGCGTACTCCGGCATGCTGCCCGGCCATATCGGCGGTGATTACAGCCATGCCGAATGCCACATCGACCTCGATGCGCTGTGCGATGCTGCCGGTGCGACACGAATCGAAGCGGCGGTGACCGGCCTCGACCTCGCCGCACGCCGCGCTCTGGCCAGTGACGGCTCGGCACACGGCTACGACTGGCTGGCGATCAATGTCGGTTCGGTGCCGGCCACCACGAATATTGCCGGCAGCGACCGCCACGGCGTTGCGGTCAGGCCGGTCGCAAATTTTCTGGCGCACTGGGAGGAGTTGCGTGCCGCAGCCCTGAGTGCGCCGCGCGCGCTGGAACTGGTGGTGGTCGGCAACGGCACCGCCGGCGTTGAAGTGGTGCTGGCGATGCAGCAGCGTATTGCCGGCGAAGGCGGTCGCGCACACTTCACGCTGGCTGGCGACGGCCCTGAATTGCTGCCGGCGCATCCTGCGGCGGTGCGCAGGCGCTTCGAACAGAGGCTGAAGGATTGCGGCATCCGGCTGCGCCTGGGACAGCCGGTAACCCGCGCCAGTGCCGGCCTGCTGCAGTTTGCCGATGGTGGCGGCCTGGCCTTTGATGAAGTGCTGTGGCTGACCGGTGCCGGCGCACCGGCGTGGCCGCGCGCAAGCGGGCTGGACTGCGATGAACGCGGATTCATCCGTATCGATGCCACGCTGCGCTCGCTGTCGCACCCGGACGTGTTTGCCACTGGCGACGTCGCCAGCATGATCCATGCGCCACGCCCGAAATCAGGCGTGTATGCCGTGCGCCAGGGGCCGCCCTTGCATGACAATCTGCGCTGCGCGCTGCGCAATGAACCCTTGCGGGAATACCAGCCGCAGCGACGGGCTCTGGCCTTGATCGGCACCGGCGACGGTGCTGCCGTGGCTTCGTACGGGCCGCTGTCCTGGGAAGGGGCCTGGGTGTGGCGCTGGAAGACGCGAATCGATCGCCGCTTTATGGCGCGATACCGGGAAAACTGAAACCGGTCTTTCAGCGGCGAAGCATGAACCCTTC
>JAIENU010000115.1 GCA_019751125.1 Burkholderiales bacterium
CCAAACAAAAACGGCAGGGTTATTCAACCCTGCCGCTGGTTTGCACTGCCGCCGATCAGGCTTCAGCGGCCGGCTTGCTGGTGGCCGCGGCGCCCGGTGTGCTGTCCTTGGGCGGTTTCGGCACCGGTGCGGCCACCGGTTTCGGCGGGCGCGGCTCGCGGCCGGCCATGATGTCGTCGATCTGCTCGGCGTCGATGGTTTCCCATTCGAGCAGGGCCTTGGTCATGGCTTCGACCTTGTCCCGGTTGTCTTCGAGAATCTTCCGTGCCAGGCCGTATTGCTGGTCGATGATGCGGCGGATTTCCGCATCAACCTTGCGCATGGTTTCCTCGGACACGTTCTTGTGCGTGGTGACCGAGCGGCCGAGGAACACTTCGCCCTCGTTCTCGGCATAGACCATGGTGCCGAGGCTGTCGGTCATGCCCCAGCGCGTGACCATGTTGCGCGCCATTTCGGTGGCACGCTCGAAGTCATTGGAAGCACCGGTGGTCATCTGCCCCATGAACACTTCCTCGGCAATACGTCCGCCAAACAGCACGGCGATGTTCTGCAGAATCTGTTCGCGGTCGAGGCTGTAACGGTCTTCCGCCGGCAGCTGCATGGTCACGCCCAGCGCGCGGCCGCGCGGGATGATGGTGACCTTGTGCACCGGATCGGTACGCGTCAGCAGCTTGGCGACCACCGCATGGCCGGACTCGTGGTAAGCGGTGTTCTTGCGCTCATGCTCGGGCATCACCATCGAGCGCCGCTCGGCGCCCATCATGATCTTGTCCTTGGCACGCTCGAAGTCGTCCATGTCGACCAGGCGCTTGTTGCCGCGGGCGGCAAACAGCGCGGCCTCGTTGACCAGGTTGGCGAGGTCGGCACCGGAGAAACCAGGCGTGCCACGCGCAAGGATGTCGGCCTTGACGTCGGGCGCGATCGGCACCTTGCGCATGTGCACCTGCAGGATCTGCTCGCGGCCGCGGATGTCGGGCAGCGGCACCACCACCTGGCGGTCGAAACGGCCCGGACGCAGCAGCGCGGGATCGAGGACGTCGGGGCGGTTGGTGGCGGCGATGATGATCACGCCGGAGTTGGCCTCGAAGCCGTCCATTTCCACCAGCAACTGGTTCAGCGTCTGCTCACGCTCGTCGTTGCCGCCGCCGAGGCCGGCGCCACGCTGGCGGCCGACTGCGTCGATCTCATCGATAAACACGATGCACGGCGCGTGTTTCTTGGCGTTCTCGAACATGTCGCGCACACGCGCGGCACCGACGCCGACAAACATCTCGACAAAGTCGGAACCGGAGATCGAGAAAAACGGCACCTTGGCTTCACCGGCAATGGCGCGCGCCAGCAGCGTCTTGCCGGTGCCGGGATTGCCGACCATCAGCACGCCGCGCGGAATGCGGCCGCCGAGTTTCTGGAATTTCGACGGGTCGCGCAGGAACTCGACCAGTTCGGATACTTCTTCCTTGGCTTCTTCGCAGCCGGCGACATCGGCGAAGGTCACCGTGTTGTTGTTTTCATCGAGCATGCGCGCGCGGCTCTTGCCGAAGGAGAAGGCACCGCCACGGCCGCCGCCCTGCATCTGACGCATGAAAAACACCCAGACGCCGATCAGCAGCAGCATCGGGAACCAGGACACGAAGATGTTCATCAGCAGCGAAGGCTCTTCTTCGGGCTTAGCTTCGACGATGACGCCGTTCTTCAAGAGGTCGGTGACCATCCAGATGTCGGAGGGCGCGTAGGTCGTGAATTTTTCACCGGTGGACTTGACGCCCTTGACGATGCGGCCTTCGATGGTGACCTTGGCAATCTTGCCCTGCTTCACCTCGTCGATGAACTGGGAGTACTCCATCGCCTTCTGCGTGGTCTGCCGGGTGTTGAACTGGTTGAACACCGTCATCAGCACCAGCGCGATGACCAGCCAGATCGCCATGTTTTTCATCAGATTGTTCAAAATCGCTCCTTGTTGCGCCGCCCGATCAGGGCTCCTGGCGCCAGCCGCACAGATTGTGCTAACCCGTTCAATTCTAGACTCTTTTCCACCACTTTTGCGCTGTATTGCAGCGTCGCAAAACGCCGAATACCACCTTCATCGCCCCGCTTTAAGCCCCTTGCCGACCAGATAGACCTCGCTCGAACGGCTGCGCGAGGCCTCGGGTTTGCGGATCATCACTTGCACAAAGCGCCGCCTGAGTTCTGACACCAGCTCGTCAAAGCCTGTTCCCTGAAATACTTTCACCAGGAAATTTCCCTGTGGTTTCAATTGCTTGACTGCGAAATCCAGGGCCAGCTCGGCCAATCCGATGCTGCGCGCCTGATCGACATTGGCCACCCCGCTGATATTGGGCGCCATGTCCGAAAGCACAAGGTCCACACCACGCCCGCCCAACAATTCCAGCAGTTCGGCGAGCACCGCGTCGTCGCCGAAATCCCCGCGCAGGACGCGCACGCCGGGCAGCGGCGTCATTTCCAGCAGATCGACCGCAATAACCATCCCGCTATCCCCCACCACACGGCCCGCAACCTGCGACCAGCCGCCGGGGGCCGCGCCCAGATCCACCACCACCATGCCCGGCTTGAGCAGCTTGTCGCGCTCGGCGAGCTGCTGCAGCTTGTAGGCCGCGCGCGAACGCATGCCTTCGGCCTGGGCACGGCGCACGAAGGGATCGTTGACATGTTCCTGCATCCACGCCTTGCTGGTACGGGTGCGCGCCACGATCAATCCCCCTGCACTGCGACAGCCGCCGCAGTGCGACCTGTTAAACTCGGCGCATGATGACATTGACCCCTGCCGAACGACGCGCGCTGAAGGCCCGCGCCCACCATCTGCAGCCGGTGGTGATGATCGGCGACGCCGGACTGACACCCGCGGTGCTCCGCGAAATCAACATCGCGCTGACCAGCCACGAACTGATCAAGATCCGCGTGCTCGGTGACGACCGTGAAGCGCGCAGCGGCATGATCGACACCGTCTGCACGGAACTGGACGCCGCTCCGGTTCAAGGCATCGGCAAGATCCTGGTGATCTTCCGCCCGCGCCCCGCCGACAGCGAGCCCAAGGCCGCCAAAGCCGGCGCCAAGAAAAAAGCCAAACCGCGCGGCCCCCGCCGCACCAAACGCAGTTTTCAGAACAGCTGACCGGGTTATATCGTAAGTCATTGTTTTTAAAGGTTATTTTTTCTATTCAGAAGAATAACCAGTACCGCGGCAAGCAGGCATTGCAGGACGTATAACGCACTCGCCACGCCATGCCAGGTGGCAAACCGGTCACGCAGCAGCGACTCCATCACCTGCTGCGGCAAGGCCTGCGCCTTCAGCGCCGCCATCACCGGCTGCACGCCGAACTCTCCGGCACAGGCGAGCAGCAACATCAGCAGCACAACCCACAGCAGGCCCTGGCGAAACGCCGTGCCGCCGTAGCGCGCGAAGCGGAAAATGATCAGATACAGCGCGCAGGCGATACCGATCCAGGCCATCAGAGAAAACAGCTTGCCGGCAATCAGCCCGGCCAGCGCTCGATCCTCAAGCCGCGCAAACAGCACCGGCGCCACGACAAAACCGGTGACCCACAGCCCGCCGGCCCACAGCGTCGCAGCGATTGACTGCAGGGCCTCGGCGATGCGGCTCATGATCATGGAACAGCGGATGGGGAAAACTGCGCGGACAGGCTAAGGCTGCTGCGGCAACCGCTGCAGTCAGGGCGGCTATTCGTAACGAACGTCGATGATTTCGTATTCACGCACGCCGCCCGGCGCCTGCACTTCGGCGACGTCGCCGGCGTACTTGCCGATCAGCGCGCGCGCGATCGGCGAGCTGATCGAAATCTTGCCCAGCTTGATGTCAGCCTCGTCGTCACCGACGATCTGGTAAGTCACGCTCTTGCCGGCGGAAACATCCTCAAGCTCCACGGTTGCGCCAAACACGCAGCGGCCGTCAGCATCAATGGTCGCGGGATCGATGATCTGGGCATTGGAAACCTTGGATTCGACCTCGGCAATGCGGCCTTCGATGAAGCTCTGGCGCTCCTTGGCCGCGGCGTACTCGGCATTTTCCGACAGGTCGCCGTGGGCGCGGGCTTCCGCGATCGCGGCAATGATCGCCGGCCGCTGCACCGTCTTCAGTTCATGCAGCTCGGCACGCAGCAGTTCCGCGCCCTTCACCGTCAATGGAGTCTTTGCACTCATCGCACCACCTCCTGTTCAGGCTGCAAGCCGCTTGTGCAGGCTTTGCACTGCGTAGACCTGCAGCTCACGCGCCTGGGCCATGCCGTTGGCGGCGGCACGCGCGCCGGCCAGCGTCGTGTACAGCGTGACCCGCTGCTGCAGCGCGGCGCGGCGGATCGAATACGAATCGCGGATCGCCGAGCGTTTTTCCTCGACGGTGTTGATGATGAACACGATCTCGCCGTTCTTGATCATGTCGACGATATGCGGCCGGCCTTCGGCCACCTTGTTGACCCGCGTCACCGCCAGCCCCGCGGCCTCCAGCGCCTTGGCCGTGCCGTGGGTCGCCACCAGCGTGAAGCCCATGCCGGTCAGCACCCGCGCGATGTCGAGCACGCGCTCCTTGTCATCGTCGCGCAGGCTGATGAACACCTTGCCCGATTTCGGCAGGCGCTCGCCGGAGCCGAGCTGCGACTTGACGAAGGCTTCGGCAAAGGTCTCGCCGACGCCCATCACCTCGCCGGTGGATTTCATTTCCGGGCCGAGGATGGTGTCGGCACCCGGGAACTTGATGAAGGGGAACACCGCCTCCTTCACCGAATAGTACGGCGGCACGATCTCGCGGGTGACGCCCTGGTCCGCCAGCGAACGCCCGGACATGCAGCGTGCGGCGATTTTCGCCAGCGGCAGGCCGGTAGCCTTGGACACAAAGGGCACGGTGCGCGACGCGCGCGGATTGACTTCCAGCACATAGACCACATCACCCTCGGGGCCGTGCTGGATCGCGAACTGCACGTTCATCAGGCCGTTCACCTTCAGCGCCTTGGCCATCGCCACGGTCTGCCGGCGCAGTTCTTCCTGCAGCTCCGGCGACAGCGAGAACGGCGGCAGTGAACAGGCGGAGTCACCCGAATGCACGCCCGCCTGCTCGATGTGCTCCATCACGCCGCCGATGATGACTTCCTTGCCGTCGCTGATCGCGTCGACATCAACCTCGGTCGCATCGTTGAGGAAGCGGTCGAGCAGCACCGGCGAATCATTCGACACCTTGATCGCCTCGCGCATGTAGCGCTCGAGTTCACTCTGCTCATGGACGATTTCCATTGCCCGGCCACCGAGCACATACGAGGGCCGCACCACCAGCGGATAACCGATCTCGGCCGCCGCGGCGAGCGCCTTCTGCGCGCTGCGCGCGGTGCGGTTGGGCGGCTGCTTGAGCTTCAGCTTGGTCAGCAGCTTCTGGAAACGCTCGCGGTCCTCGGCAACGTCGATCGAATCCGGCGTGGTGCCGATGATCGGCACGCCATTGGCTTCAAGGTCTCGCGCCAGTTTCAGCGGCGTCTGCCCGCCGAACTGCACGATCACGCCGACCGGCTTTTCGATGGCGACGATTTCCAGCACGTCCTCCAGCGTCAGCGGCTCGAAGTACAGGCGGTCGGAAGTGTCATAGTCGGTCGACACGGTCTCCGGATTGCAGTTGACCATGATGGTCTCGAAGCCGTCTTCGCGCAGTGCCAGCGCGGCATGCACGCAGCAGTAGTCGAATTCGATACCCTGGCCGATGCGGTTGGGCCCGCCGCCGAGCACCATGATCTTCTTGCGGTCGGAAGGCTGCGACTCGCAGTCTTCCTCGTAGGTTGAATACATGTAGGCGGTGCTGGTCGAAAACTCGGCCGCGCAGGTGTCGACCCGCTTGTAGACCGGGCGCACGCCCAGCGCATGGCGGTGCGCACGCACCTCGCCCTGCTCGACCAGCAGCAGCTTCGCCAGCCGGCGGTCGGAGAAACCCGAACGCTTCAGCTTGCGCATCGCCGCGGCATCAATGTCCGCGAGCTTGCGGCCGGCCAGCGCCTGCTCCTGGCGCACCAGATCCTCGATCTGCGCGAGGAACCAGGGGTCTATGTGTGAAAAGCCGTGGACCTGCTCCTGCGTCATGCCGACACGAAAGGCATCGGCGACATAGAAAATGCGCTCCGGGCCCGGATCACCCAGCTCGTTCTCGATGACATCGGGGTCGGTGGTTTTTTCATCGAAACCGTCAACACCGGTTTCCAGGCCGCGCAGGGCCTTCTGCATCGACTCCTGGATGGTGCGGCCCATCGCCATCACCTCGCCCACCGATTTCATCTGGGTGGTCAGACGGTCGTCAGCCTGCGGGAATTTCTCGAAGGCGAAACGCGGGATCTTGGTCACCACGTAGTCGATGCTCGGCTCGAAGGACGCCGGGGTCGCGCCGCCGGTGATCTCGTTGCGCAGCTCGTCGAGCGTGTAACCCACCGCCAGTTTTGCCGCGACCTTGGCAATCGGGAAACCCGTCGCCTTGGACGCCAGCGCCGAGGAACGCGACACGCGCGGGTTCATCTCGATGATGACCATGCGCCCGTCCTTGGGGTTAATGCCGAACTGCACATTGGAACCACCGGTCTCGACACCGATCTCGCGCAGGCAGGCGATGGAGGCATTGCGCAGGATCTGGTATTCCTTGTCGGTCAGCGTCTGCGCCGGGGCAACGGTGATCGAGTCACCGGTGTGCACACCCATCGGATCGAAGTTCTCGATCGAGCAGATGATGATGCAGTTGTCGTTGCGGTCGCGCACGACCTCCATCTCGTATTCCTTCCAGCCGATGACCGACTCCTCGACCAGCACTTCCTTGGTCGGGCTGGCATCGAGGCCGCGTTCGATGATGGCGACAAATTCCTCGCGGTTGTAGGCGATGCCGCCGCCCGTGCCGCCCAGCGTGAAGGAGGGACGGATGATCGTCGGAAAGCCGACCACGGCCTGCACCTGCAGCGCTTCTTCCAGGCTGTGCGCCAGCGCCGAACGCGGGCTTTCCAGCCCGATCTTGGCCATCGCCTTCTTGAATTTTTCGCGGTCCTCGGCCTTGTCGATCGCCTCCTTCGAGGCGCCGATCATTTCCACGCCGTATTTCTCGAGCACGCCGTGTTTGGCGAGGTCGAGCGCGCAGTTCAGCGCGGTCTGCCCGCCCATCGTCGGCAGCAGCGCGTCGGGCCGCTCGGCGGCGATGATTTTTTCCACTACCTGCCAGGTCACCGGCTCGATATAGGTCGCATCGGCCATGCCCGGATCGGTCATGATCGTCGCCGGGTTCGAGTTGACCAGGATGACGCGGTAACCCTCTTCGCGCAGCGCCTTGCAGGCCTGTGCGCCGGAATAGTCGAACTCGCAGGCCTGGCCGATGATGATCGGGCCGGCGCCGATGATCAGGATGCTTTTGAGGTCTGTACGTTTTGGCATGTTATGCGGCCTGGGCGGCGCGTTGCTCCATCAGCTTGATGAAGCGGTCGAATAGATAATCCACGTCATGCGGTCCGGGACTGGCTTCGGGGTGTCCCTGGAAGCAGAACGCCGGCTTGTCGGTCAGCGCGAAACCCTGCAGGCTGCCGTCGAACAGCGACACATGGGTCACCCGCGCGTTGGCCGGCAGCGTCGCGCCGTCCACCGCAAAGCCGTGGTTCTGGCTGGTGATCATCACCCGCTTCGAATCGAGGTCCTGCACCGGGTGGTTGGCGCCGTGATGGCCGAATTTCATTTTCAGCGTCTTCGCGCCGCAGGCCAGCCCCAGCAGCTGGTGGCCGAGGCAGATGCCGAACAGCGGCGTGCCGGCGGCGAGGAATTCGCGGATCGCGCGGATCGCGTAGTCGCAGGGCTCAGGATCACCGGGGCCGTTGGACAGAAACACACCGTCGGGATTCAGCTTGAACACGTCCGCGGCCGGCGTCTGCGCCGGCACCACGGTCAGCCTGCAGCCGCGGGCGGCAAGCATGCGCAGGATGTTGCGCTTGACGCCGAAGTCATAGGCGACCACGTGAAACTTCGCATCGCCGCGTTTGCCGTAGCCGCTGCCGAGTTTCCACACCGACTCGTCGGTTTCGTAGGACTTGGTGCAGGACACCACCTTCGCCAGGTCCATGCCGACCAGTCCGGGAAATTCCTTCGCTGCTTTGAGTGCCGCCTTTTCATCGACTTTGCCGGCCATGATGCAGCCGTCCTGCGCACCCTTGTCACGCAGGATGCGCGTCAGCTTGCGGGTGTCGATGTCGGCGATGGCAACAATGTTCTCGCGTTTCAGGTACTCGCTGAGATTCCACTGCTCGCGGAAATTCGACGACAGCAGCGGCAAGTCGCGGATCACCAGGCCGGCGGCCTGGATTTTTTCGGATTCGACATCCTCGGCGTTGGCGCCGGTGTTGCCGATATGGGGGTAGGTCAGGGTGACGATCTGACGGCAGTAAGAGGGATCGGTAAGGATCTCCTGATAACCGGTCAGCGAGGTGTTGAACACCACCTCACCGGCCACCAGCCCCTCGGCGCCGATGGCCGTGCCCCGAAATACCGTGCCATCCTTCAATACGAGAATGGCGGGCGCGTACGAGGACACTGCAAGCTCCTGATTTTCCGGAAAATTTCAAGGAATTCCCGGGTGTAGACGTGGAAAGCGGGACCGGTTTGTGCCAGTCCCGCTGAATGGGGTGAATTATACGCGAATGCCCCTGCTCCCACCAAGCGCCGCAGGC
>JAIENU010000058.1 GCA_019751125.1 Burkholderiales bacterium
AGCGTCTTTGCCAAGCTGCCCTTCGACATCATCCGCGACTTCGCACCGGTGACCGTGGTCTCGTATTCGCCGCACATCCTCGCCTCCCACCCGAGCATGCCGGCACGCACGGTGAAGGAAGTGATCGCACTGGCCAAGGCGAAACCGGGCAAGCTCAACTACGCCACCGGCCTCGGCGGCGCGCCGCACATGGCCGGACTGATGTTTGCCTACCGAACCGGAATCAGCTGGGCCTACATCCCGACCAAGGGCGGCTTTGCCAACATCCTGATCACCACCACCGGTGAAGCCGACCTGCTGTTCAACGGCATGCTCGCCACGCTGCCGCACACCAAGAGCGGGCGGCTGCGCCTGATCGCGGTGTCCAGCGACAAGCGTTTCCCGACGCTGCCCGAAACACCGACGGTGGCCGAAACACCGGGCCTGGAAGGTTTTGTCACCGGTTCCTGGCAGGGTGTGCTGGCGCCGGCAAAAACACCGCCGGAACTGGTGGCACGGCTGCAGACCGAAATCAGCCGCATCATCCACCAGCCCGACATCAAGGAAAAACTGTCGGGCCAGGGCGCCGATCCGATCGGCAACAGCCCGGCCGAAATGGGCCGCTGGCTCAGCGCCGAAAAAGACCGCTGGGCCAAGGTGATCAAGGCCACGGGGTTCAAGCTCGAGCAATAAGCCGCCACGCATCAAACGAAGGAGAAGCCATGCGACTGCATCTGCCCTTTGTCTTCATGCTCAGCCTGCTGCCGGCCTGCATCACCACGGCTGCGGCGCAAAACTACCCGACGCGGCCGATCCGCGTCGTGGTGCCGTACACACCGGGCGGCATCACCGACGTCACCACGCGCATCGTCGCCCTCGAACTGTCCAAGGCGGTGCAGCAGAACGTGCTGGTGGACAACCGCCCCGGCGCAAACAGCATCCTCGGCGTGGAAATCGTGTCCAAGGCTTCGCCCGATGCCTACACCCTCGCCTCGGTGATCGCCGCGCACGCCGCCAACCAGACGCTGTATCCGAAGCTGCCCTATGACTCGATCAAAAGCTTCGCCCCGGTCTCGCTGCTTGCCACCGCGCCGCTGATCGTCTGCGCCAACCTCAGCCTGCCGGCAAAGGATGCGCGTGAACTGGTCGCGCTGGCCAAGGCCAAGCCCGGTAGCCTGTCCTTCGGTTCCAGCGGCATTGGCGCCGCTGCCCACCTCACCACCGAACTGCTGATGCTCAACACCGGCATCCGCATGACCCATGTGCCGTACAAGGGCACTGCGCCGGCGCTGCAGGCGCTGATCTCCGGGGAAATCCAGCTGCTGCTGGATACCCCTTCCTCGCTGCTGCCGCATGTGCGCTCGGGCAAGATCAAGGTGCTGGGCATGGCTTCGGAAAAACGCATCGCCACCGCGCCGGACATCCCGACGCTGATCGAAACCGGCGTCAACGTCACCGGCGGCACCTGGGTCGGCTGGCTGGCCCCGGCCGGTTCGCCACGTGCCGCGATCGACCGGCTGGGCCGGGAAATCGGCGCCATCCTGCAGCGTCAGGACGTGCGCGACCGCTTCACGCAGATGGGCATCGACCCCGTAGGCAACAGCCCGGCGGAGTTCGAGCGTTTCCTGAAGGACGAAGTGGAGAAGTGGGCGAAGGTGATCCGCGCGGCGAACGTCAAGGTCGAATAAGCCGGAATTCTTCCCGCGCCGGATTTCTTCGGCTAGGCTCGGAGCCGGCAGGAGTGTCCTGCCCTTGTTCTCGATCCGGACCCTTCGCCCATGCACCCCAAAAAACAGATCATCGCCATCGGCGGCGCCGCGTTGCCGATGGACCTCGACAACCTGCTGCTGATGGATTACTTCCTGAAGCAGACCGGCAAACGCAAACCGAAAATCTGCTTCCTCGGCACCGCGCACGGTGATGCCGATGCCGGCCGCTTGCGCTTCTACGCCGGGGCCAGCCAGTTCTCCTGCAAACCCACCCATCTGCCGCTGTTCGCCCGCACGCCGCGCGACCTCGAGTCTTTCGTCCTTGAACAGGATGCGATTTTTGTCGGCGGCGGCAACACGCGCAGCATGCTTGCGGTGTGGCGTGACTGGGGGCTTGATGTCCACCTGCGCTCCGCATGGGAACGCGGCATCGTGCTTGGCGGCTGGAGCGCGGGCTCGATCTGCTGGTTCGATGAAGGCATCACCGATTCCATTGCCGGACCGCTGACCGTTCTGCCCTGCCTCGGTTTTATCAAAGGCAGTAATTGCCCGCACTACGACAGCGAAGCGCTGCGCCGGCCGACTTATCGCCGGCTGGTGGCGGGTGGCCGCATCGCCGACGGTTATGCCGCCGATGACGGCGTGGCGCTGCATTTCATCGACGGCAAACTCTCCCGCACAGTATCAAACCGGCGTGGCGCACGCGGCTGGCGGCTGCAGCGCAAGGGGCGCAGCGCCATCGAGCGCGTATTGCCGACTCGAATACTCGGCAAGCCCTGATAACACCCTGTCACGGGGTAAAATTGCGGCGCAGGCCCCAACAGCAACCCGAAACAGAAGCCGCATGTCGAAGAACGCCAAACCCGGCACCGAATCCGCCTCCACATCCAATTTCATCCGCAGCCACATCGAAGCCGATCTGGCTGCGGGCAAATACTCCTCGCGCAAATGGGGCGGCAAACCCGGTCCGGCACAGGCACATGCCGGCGCCGCAGCCGATCCCGCAAAAATCCGCACGCGCTTTCCGCCGGAACCCAACGGTTACCTGCACCTGGGCCACGCCAAGTCGATCTGCCTGAACTTCGGCCTCGCCCAGCATTACGGCGGTGCCTGCCACCTGCGTTTCGACGACACCAATCCGGAAAAGGAAGAGCAGGAGTACGTCGATTCGATCCGCGAGGCGGTGCAATGGCTGGGCTTCGACTGGGGCGCCAACGGCTATTTCGCCAGCGATTATTTCGGCTTCATGTACGAGGCCGCGGAATACCTGATCACCTCGGGCAACGCCTATGTCGATGAGCAGAGCGCGGAAGAAATGCGCACCAGCCGCGGCACACTGACCGAACCCGGCACAGCCAGCCCCTGGCGCGAACGGCCGGCCGCAGAATCGCTGGCGCTCTTCCGCGAAATGCGCGACGGCAAACACGCCGAGGGTTCGATGGTGCTGCGCACGAAGATTGACATGGCCTCGCCCAACATCAACCTGCGCGACCCCGCAATCTACCGCATCCGCAAGGCAACACACCACCGTACCGGCGATGCCTGGTGCATTTATCCGATGTACACCTATGCGCATCCGATCGAGGATGCGCTGGAGCAGATCACCCATTCGCTCTGCACGCTGGAATTCGCCGACCAGCGCCCGTTCTACGACTGGCTGCTCGACAAGCTGGCCGACGGCGGCCTGCTCGCTCGCCCGCTGCCGCAGCAGATCGAATTCGCGCGGCTCAACCTCGGCCATGTCGTATTGTCCAAACGCAAGCTGATCCAGCTGGTCGATGAAAAACATGTGTCGGGCTGGGATGACCCGCGCCTGCCGACGCTGGCCGGTGCACGCAGGCGCGGCTACACGCCCGAAGGTTTCCGCCTGTTCGCCGAACGCATCGGCGTATCCAAGGCCGATTCCTGGATCGACTATTCGGTGCTCGAGGACTGCATGCGCGAGCATCTCAACGAAATCGCCGAACGGCGCATCGCCGTGCTCGATCCGCTGAAACTGATCATCGACAACTATCCCGAAGGGCAGCAGGAGGACTGCTTCGCGCCCAACCATCCGCAGAAACCCGAACTCGGCAAACGCGCGCTGCCGCTGACGCGTGAACTGTGGATCGAGCGCGAAGACTTTACCGAAACGCCGCCGAAAGGTTATTTCCGCCTATTCCCCGGCAACAAGGTCCGGCTGCGTTACGGCTATGTCGTCGAATGCACCGGCTGTGACAAGGATGCCGCCGGCAACGTGACCGCGGTGCACTGCCAGTACCTGCCGGAGACGCGGTCCGGCACGCCCGGCGCGGAGTCGGTCAAGGTCAAGGGCAACATCCACTGGCTCAGTGCTGCGCAGTCACATGCCATCGAAGTACGTCTTTACGACCGCCTGTTCAAGGCGCCGCATCCGGGCGCCGGCGGGCGCGATTTCCTGCTCGACCTGAATCCTGATTCGGCACGCAGCGTGACCGCACAACTCGAAGCTGCGCTGGCGTCGGCCACGCCGGGCACACGCTTCCAGTTCGAGCGTCACGGCTACTTTGTCGCCGACAGCCGCGACTCCTCTACAGGCAAGCCGGTATTCAACCGCGCGGTGACGCTGCGGGACTCCTGGGTGAAATAACAAATCCATGATGGCCGCCACCGGACAGCAGAACGCCCTGCGAACATTGTTCGCAACCCTGCTGTGCGGACTGTGGCTTGTTGCAAGCGATGTGGTTGCCCAGACCTCGCTGAAAATCAGCGCCGGCGAAGGCCGTTACCGCGCCACCCAGGCGCTGATGGTGCTGCAAGACCCCAGCCACAAGCTCGGCATCGAAGAGGTCGTGCATCCGGTCAACGCGGTACGCTTCCAGCCGGCGATGCCCGATCCGGGCACCGGTGCGCTGAACTACGGCTTCTCGGGTTCGGCATGGTGGCTGGCGCTGCCGCTGACGCTGGATGCCGCGGCACCAAGCCAATGGCTGCTCGAGATCGGTTATTCCTCGCTGGATCGTGTCGAGGTCTACACCCAGCGCGCCAGCGGCGGCTTCGAGCGCCAGATCTCCGGTGACTTGCTGCCTTTTTCCGAGCGCGCTTACCCGCACCGCAACCTGGTGTTTCCACTGGCGCTGCTGCCGGGCGAGACGCAAACGGTCTATATCCGCGCCACCAGCCAGGGCGCGATGACCCTGCCGGTCACGCTGTGGCAGCCCGACGCGCTGGCACGCGCCGACCGCAGTGACTACGCGCTGCTCTCGCTGTATTACGGCATGCTGCTCGCGCTGGGGCTCTACAACCTGCTGCTGTTCATGAGCACGCGCGAGCCGACCTTCATCGCCTATGTCGCATTCACCATCGCGATGGCGATCGGCCAGCTGTCCCTGAACGGCCTCGGCAACCAGTTCGTCTGGCCGGAGTGGCCGGAGTGGGGCAACATCGCGCTGCCGATGGGCATGGCGCTGACCGGGCTCACCGGCTCGATATTCGTGCAGCTGTTCCTCGACACCAAGCGCACATCGCCATTCGACGGCCTGCTCAAGGCCAGCGTTGCGCTGTTCGTGATCTCGATACTGCTCGCCTTCTACCTGCCCTACCGGCCGCTGGCGATCTTTGTCGCGCTGCTGGGCGTGGTGTTCTCGGGTGTTGCGGTCATCACCGGCGTGCATTCGGTGCGCACCGGACATCCTGGCGGCCGCTATTTCCTGCTCGCCTGGGCAGCGTTGCTGCTCGGCGTCGCCATCCAGGGCCTGCGCGTATTCGGCCTGGTGCCGAGCACCGGATTCACGATGTATGCCATGCAGATCGGCTCCGCGCTGGAACTGCTGCTGTCCTTTGCCATGGCCGACCGCATCAACGTGATGCGTGCCGCCAAGGAAAATGCCGACTCCGCAGCGCTCAACGCCAACAACCAGCTGGTGGAAACCCTGCGCCGGTCGGAGCAGGAGCTTGAAGACCGCGTTGCCGCGCGCACCCGCGACCTCGAAAACGCCAACCACCAACTGCTCGAGAAAGAGCGTGAACTGCGGCGTCTGGCCCTGCAGGATCCGCTGACCGGCGTTGCCAACCGCCTGTTCCTGAATGACCGTATCGACCGCGCGATCAGCCGCGCGCGGCGCAGCGGCGAAAATGTGGCACTGCTGATGGTGGACCTCGACAATTTCAAGCCGATCAATGACCGCCACGGCCATGCCGTCGGTGACCTGCTGCTGGTCACGGTAGCCCAGCGTATCCGTACCGTGGTGCGCGAAATCGACACCCTGGCGCGCATCGGCGGCGACGAATTCGTGCTGCTGCTCGAGGACGTGCGCGAGCCCGACAGCATCCGCGGCACGGTGGAAAAGCTGATGGAGGCGATACGCGAGCCGGTGGATATCGACACCGGGGAAAAAATCTCCATCAGCGCCAGCATCGGCGTCGCCTTTGCGCCGCTGCACGCGGTGCAGACCGCGCGCCTGCTCGACCTTGCCGATGTCGAGATGTATAAAGCCAAGGCCGGCGGCCGCAACCGCTACAGCATTGCCGCCTGATAGCCAGAGAATCCACAACCCAGGAGCACGCCATGAGCACCCCTTCGAAAATCGCCGTCATCACCGGCGCCGGCAGCGGCATCGGCAAAGCCACCGCGCTGGCCTTCCTCAAAGACGGCTGGAGCGTGACGCTGGTCGGACGCCGCACCGATGCGCTCGAAGCCGCCCTGGCCGAAGCCGGTGCCGACGCCGAGCGCGGTCTTGCCGTTTCTGCCGATGTCGGCAATCCCGAATCGGTGGCGGCACTGTTCTCAAAAGTGCAGCAGAAGTTCGGCCGCGTTGACGTGCTGTTCAACAACGCCGGCCAGAATGCGCCGGGCGTGCCCTTCGAGGACCTGCCTTATGACAAATGGAAAGCGGTGGTCGACACCAACCTCTCCGGCAGCTTCCTCTGCGCGCAGGCGGCATTCCGGATGATGAAGAACCAGACGCCGCAGGGCGGCCGCATCATCAACAACGGCTCGATCTCGGCGCATGCCCCGCGCCCGGATTCGGCGCCCTACACCGCATCCAAACACGGCGTGTCGGGACTGACGCGCACCATCTCGCTCGACGGCCGCAAATACAACATCGCCTGCTGCCAGGTCGATGTCGGCAACGCGATGACCGAACTTGCGGCGAGGATGTCCAAGGGTGTGAAGCAGGCTGATGGGGCGATCAAGGTCGAGCCGATGATCAACGTCACCGATGTCGCAAAATCGGTGCTGTTCATGGCCAACCAGCCGCTCGACGTCAACATCTACCACCTGATGGTGATGGCGACCAACATGCCCTACGCGGGCCGCGGCTAGAACTCATTTCATAAACGGCCTGCGCTCGCCGGAACTTTGTCGCCCGCTGCGTTGCTCCTCGCCTTACCTATCGGTAATGTCTCGTCGCAGCCTCGCGGGCTTCGCGTTCCAGCTTCGCTCGGCTCATTTCTGAAATGAGTTCGGGCGAATCTGCCGGGCTGCCGCTTTTAAGCCGCAGAAGCCAGCAACTGCCGCGACAGGCGGCCGGCGATGCCGGTGATCGCCTGTCCGACCGGCGAACCCGGCGCCACCTCCAGCAGCAGCGTGCGGCTGCGCACCGTTTCGCCGACCATCGCGTCGTGCGGAATTTCGCCGAGGAAACCCAGCCGCGGCGGTGCTGCCTCGGCACTGGTCAGGAAACGGTCCACCACCTGCTGCAGTTGTCTGGTCAGGGTCACCCCCTCTCCGGCACGGCGCACCTGGTTGATCACCAGGTGAACACGGCCGCGGTGGCGGTCGGCCGACAGCACCTTGATCGAGGCATAGGCATCGGCCAGCGCCGTCGGCTCCGGCGTCGACACCACCACCAGTTCATCGGCCAGCGATGCCGCGTACTGCACCAGGTCGGCGATGCCGGCGCCGGTATCGATCAACAGGCAGTCGTAACGTCCCTCAAGGCGGTCGAACACCACGCGCAGCCGCTCGCGCAATTCGCCGGAGAGCCGTGAATATTCAGCCAGTCCCGAACCTGCAGGCAGTACCGAAAAGCCGCAGGGCGCACTGAGGATCACATCATCCAGCTCGACGCCGCCATTCAATACATCGTGCAGTGTCGCCTTCGGCTGCAGGTTGAGGATGATGTCGAGGTTGGCGAGGCCGAGGTCGGCATCCATCACCAGCACCCGCTGGCCGGCACGGGCCAGCGCCGCCGCGAGGTTGGCAGTAAAAAAAGTCTTGCCGACACCGCCCTTGCCGCTGGTGACGGCAATGATGTGCGTGGTGATGCGGTCGGCTTCGTTCATGGCGTGGCGCTCCAGTTCGGATCGAGCAGCGCGGCGCGCTCGTCGGGGGTGATTGCGGGTTTCGGGGCGTCTGCAAGGCGTACGGCATTGCGTCCGGCCTGCTTCGCGGCATACAAGGCACGGTCGGCAGCGGCAATCAGCGCCGAGGGCGTGACTCCTGCCCACGGCGACACTGCGGCGACGCCGCAGCTGATGGTGATCGACAACGGCATTCCATCCTCAAGAAAGACCTGGGTATGCTCGGTCACTGCGCGCAGGCGCTCGGCGGCGCGGCAGGCCTGTTGCGGCAGGCTGCTGGGCAGGATCACCGCCCATTCCTCACCGCCAATCCGGGCTACCGTGTCCATCGGACGCACCCCCGATTCGAGCAGGCTCGCCAGTGTTTTCAATACGCGGTCGCCGGCGGGATGGCCGTGGCTGTCGTTGATTACCTTGAAGTGATCGATGTCGATCAGCAGCAGCGACAGCGGCTCGCCGGTGCGCGCGACACGATCCAGCTCGCGATCCAGCACCAGGCGGAACTGGCGCAGGTTGGCGAGCCCGGTCAGACCGTCGCGCGAAGACAGCTCGCACAGGCCGTCGATCACCGCCTGCAAGGTGGCAATGTCGGCGGCACCTTCAGAAGCCGCCGCGCCATAGCCGGCGTGGCGCAACAGGCGCAGGGCTTCGTCCAGCTTCAGTTCGCCGTAAGCGGCAAGATGCTGCGGTCTATCCAAGATCAGACCGGCGCTGCTCGCGCCGTCCCCGTAATGGCTAACAGCACGGTTACGGCGGCGCGGGGCGGCGACTTGAATGCGCCGCGGTTTTTATCGTCAGCAGCAGCGCGACGAACGCCG
>JAIENU010000038.1 GCA_019751125.1 Burkholderiales bacterium
GGGACCGGTTTGTGCCAGTCCCGCTGAATGGGGTGAATTATACGCGAATGCCCCTGCTCCCACCAAGCGCCGCAGGCGCTGCCACGCAAAATCAAGGACTTAGGCAGCCCCTGAAAAACCCTGCAAAGGATATGGAAGCCTGGCGAAAAACTGCACCGGGTTCAGCGCAGGCCGAGTACGTCCCACATGTCGTAAAGACCGGCCGGGCGCGTCATCAGGAACTGCGCGGCGCGCACCGCACCGCGCGCGTAGTTGGCGCGGCTGTTGGAGCGGTGGGTGATTTCGACACGTTCGCCAGTGCCGGCAAACATCACGGTATGGTCGCCGACGATGTCCCCGCCACGGATGGTGGCAAAACCGATGGTGCCGGGCTTGCGTTCGCCGGTCACCCCTTCGCGCGCATACACCGCACAATCGGCGAGCTGCTTGCCCATTGCTCCGGCCACCACCTCGCCCATCTTCAGCGCAGTGCCCGATGGCGCATCAACCTTGTGCTTGTGGTGGGCCTCGATGATTTCGATGTCATGGTCGGAGCCCATCGCCCTGGCGGCCATCTCCAGCAGTTTCAGCGTGACATTGACGCCGACACTCATGTTCGGTGCGAACACCACGCCGATATCGCGTGCAGCGGCGGCAATGGCTTTTTTTCCGGCCTCGTCGAAACCTGTGGTGCCGATGACCATGCCCACCTTCAGGCGGCGGCAGATTTCGAGATGCTGCAAGGTGCCTTCGGGACGGGTGAAGTCGATCAGCACATGGCATCCGGCCAGCGCCTGCGCCGGATCGGTGCTGACGGCAATGCCGCGCGGCACACCGGCCAGCTCGGCCGCATCACGGCCTGCCAGCGGGCTGCCGGCAACCTCGAGGGCTGCGCCCAGCACGGTGCCGGCATCGGCGGCCACGGTCTCCAGCAGCATGCGCCCCATGCGACCGCCGCTGCCTGCCACTGCAATCCGGGTCACTGTGGTCATTTCTGCTCCACCTTTCCGGGTTCGGGTTTTGCCTCGGATGCCGCAGGCACCACGTCACCCTCGATGCGCAGCAGCTCGTCACCCTTGAATATCACCGTCACCACACGCCGCTCGGACAGTGCGCCGGCCTTGTGCAGCATGTAGAAATAATCCCAGCGGTCGTTGCGGAAAGGATCAACCACCAGCGGGGTGCCGAGCGCAAAGCGCACCTGGCTGCGCGACATGCCGGGCTTGAGTTTCACCAGCATGTCCTGGCTGATGTAATTGCCCTGCTGAATATCGATGCGGTAAGGCTTCAGCGTCGGCAGCATCGGCACGTTGCTGCAGCCGGCCACGGCCAGCAACACGGAAGCCGCAATGGTTCTGGTCAAAACACTCATCAACACACTCTTCAAACGTCATCGAAACAGTGACCGGAAGCGTCACGAACAGGCCGCAGAAGGCCGGAAAATTGCTGTTATCATAGCCGAGAATGTCTTTGATTGAGCCTGTCTTTCACCGAGCAGCAACCACACGATGACTTCCCCGGAGCACCTGAAGACCATCGGCCTCAAGGCCACGCTGCCGCGGCTGCGCATCCTCGAACTGTTCGAGAAAAGCGCCGTGCGCCACCTTGCCGCGGAAGATGTCTACAAAAAACTGGTCGAGGAAGGTACGGATACCGGATTGGCCACGGTCTACCGCGTGCTCACCCAGTTCGAGCAGGCTGGGTTGCTCAAGCGCCACCACTTCGAATCCGGCAAGGCGGTGTTCGAGCTGAACCGCGGCAGCCACCACGACCACCTAGTCTGCCTGCAATGCGGCCATGTCGAGGAGTTCTACGACGCCGAGATCGAAAAGCGCCAGGAAAAGGTCGCCGAGGACCGCGGCTTCCGCATCACCGACCATTCCCTGCACATCTACGCCGACTGCATCCGCAAGGACTGCCCCAACCGCAAGGCCGGCTGAGCGGTCCGCCGCGGATCAGCAGCCCAGCTGCTCCGCCAGATCCACAAAACTCGAAGCGTTGTACGTAAATTCCGCCTCCGGCGCGAGGTCGGGATTGTTATTGCGCCCGTATTCATGCGGGCGCTGGATGAATGCGGTCTTCAGCCCGTTTTTTGCCGCCGCGCGCAGGTCGTGCTTGTGCGAGGCTACCATCATCAGCTCTTCAGGCTTTACGTCGAGACGGTCTGCCGCACCGAGATACATCTCAGGATCGGGCTTGAAATGGCCGAAGGTATCCGAGGACAGCACGCAGTCCCAGGGCAGGCCGCCGTTTTTCGCCATGTTGACCAGCAGGCCGGTGTTGCCGTTGGACAGCGTGGAGATCACGAACTTCGATTTCAGGCGCTTCAGCCCGCGCACCGAATCCGGCCAGGGTTTCAGACGGTGCCAGACCCGGTTCAGGTGGAATTTCTCCTCTTCGGTCAGCGTGGTGACACGGAACTGCGCCAGCACATCCTCGAGGATCGCGCGGTGCATCACGTCGATCTTGGCAAAAGCCGTCTCGCCGCTGCGCACCCGGTCCATCGCCGGCCGGTAACCGCCGCGCCAGGCGCGCGCAAACTTCACCGCATTGATGCGCAGGCCTTTCTGCTGCGCCAGCGCGCGCACTTCGCGCGCCACCGATCCATGCCAGTCGACCACCGTGCCGAACACGTCGAACACCAGCGCCTTGATTTCAGCCATTACCCATCCTTTCGTTGGCCTGCTTGTTTACCGCATTCACCGCTTTTTGCCGCCCTCGCCCTTTTTCTTCCTGCTCTGCGCAGCAGTGCCGCGTCCGGATTGCTGCAGCATTTCCGCTGCGTGCTGACGTGTCGTCGCGGTGATTTTGACACCGCCGAGCATGCGCGCGATTTCCTCGACCCTGGCCGCCTCATCCAGCGCAATCACCGTCGATGACGGCTTGCCGCCGCGACCCACCTTGCTGACCTGCCACTGATGGTCGGCGCCCGCCGCAACCTGCGGCAGATGGGTGATACACATCACCTGGTGGCGTTCACCCAGCTCACGCAGCATGCGGCCGACGATCTCGGCCACACCGCCGCCGATACCGACATCCACCTCGTCAAAAATCAGCGTCGGCACCTTGGCCACGCGTGACAGCACGGTCTGGATCGCCAGCGACAGCCGCGACAGTTCGCCACCGGAGGCAGTCCTGGACACCGGCTGCGGCGTCATCGAGGCATGTGGCGCGACACGGAACTCCACCAGCTCCAGCCCGTGCGCCGCAGGGACATCCAGCGGCTCCAGCGCAACTTCAAACACGCCACCCTTCATCGCCAGCTCCTGCATGCCGGCGGTCACCGCCTCGCCGAGTTTTGCCGCGGCCTTGCGGCGCCCGGCAGTGAGTTTTTTTGCCGCCTCGCGGCAGGCCGCCTCGGCTTCGCTTTCACGGCGGCGCAGTGTTTCAGGATCACCGCCGGCGCCGAGCTCGGCCAGGCGTACCCGCGTATGTTCGGCAAGCTGGGGCAGCGCCTCGGGCTCGACACGATATTTGCGGGCCGCATCATGCAGCGCCTCGAGCCGGCGCTCGACCTCGCGCAGACGCTGCGGGTCGAGGTCGGCGCGTTCACCATAGCGGCGCAACGAACTGGCCGCTTCCTGCAGCTGGATGCGCGCCGGCTCCAGCGCATCCAGTATGTCCTTCAGCCGCGGATCATGCGCCAGCAGCGGCTGCAGCCGCGCAATCACCACATCCACCTGCTCCAGCGCCGCGCCCTCGCCTTCGGACAATGTTTCGACACCGGTCTGTGCGGCCTCGATCAGGCTAGCCGCATTGGCCAGCCGCCCGTGTTCGGCACCTACAGCCGCCCACTCACCGGGGGCCAGCTTCAGCGCATCAAGGTCCTGCAGCTGCCATTCCAGGCGCTCACGTTCCGCGCTGATCGCCGCGGCGTTGCCCTCGAAAGCCAGGCGCTCCTCGCGCCGGCGCTGCCAGTCGCGCCAGGTCTCGGCCACTGCCGCAGCCTGCGCCTCCAGTCCGCCGTAGGCATCAAGCAGCGCGCGCTGGGTCGATGCACGGCTCAGCGACTGGTGCTGATGCTGGCCGTGGATGTCGATGAGATGGTCGGCGGCCTCGCGCAGCTGCGCCGCTGTGGCTGCATGGCCGTTGATGAAGCCGCGGGTGCGCCCCGAGGACTCCACCACACGCCGCAGCAGGCAGACACCCTCGTCACCGGCAAGATCGCTGTCGGCCAGCCATGACTGCAGCGCCAGGATGCCGCCGATGTCGAACTCCGCGGTGATGTCGGCGCGCGCCGCGCCCTGGCGCACGGCAATGGCATCGGCCCGCTCGCCCAGGGTCAGCGCCAGTGCATCAATCAGGATGGATTTGCCGGCACCGGTCTCGCCGGTGAGCACGGTGAAGCCGCCTGCAAACTCGAGCTCGAGATGCTCGACGATGACAAAGTCCCGGATGGTCAGTCGCTGGAGCATGTGGCCCGGCCTGCAGACTCAGTCGCGGTTCCAGTTCAGCTTTTCGCGCAGCATCGCGTAATAGCTGTGGCCGACCGGGTGCAGCAGCTTGATCTGGTGCCGGTAACGGCGTACCACGACGCGGTCGCCCTCGCGCAGGTCGAAATGTGAATGGCTGTCGAAATGGGCGCGCGGATCGTCGGCGCTGCGCACCACGATTTCAACGGTGCTGTCGGCACTGATCACGATCGGCCGGTTGGACAGCGTGTGCGGCGATACCGGCACCAGCGCCATCACCGACAGCGAAGGATGGACGATCGGCCCGCCCGCGGACAGTGCATAGGCCGTGGAGCCGGTCGGCGTGGCAACGATCAGGCCGTCGGAACGCTGGTTGTAGATGAACTGGCCGTCGATGCGCACCTCGATGTCGACCAAGCCGCCTTTGAAACCCTTGGACACCACCACATCGTTGAAGGCCAGCACATCAAACACCTGTTCCTGGGTGCCGTTGCTGCCGCTCCACACCTCGGACTGCAGCAGCATGCGTTCCTCGGTGACGTAATGTCCTTCGAGGATCGCATTGATCGTCTCGAACATGGTGTCGAAGGAAATGTCGGTCAGGAAACCGAGCCTGCCCTGGTTGATGCCGACCAGCGCCACCTCGTACGGGGCGAAGGTGCGCGCGATGTTGAGCATGGTGCCGTCGCCACCGAGCACGATGGCCAGATCGGCTTCGCGGCCGAGATCCTCGAGCAGCAGGACCTCGTAGGGGCAATTGACGACATGAGCAGCGGTCAGGCGGTCGAGCAACACCTTCACGCCACGCTGCTCGAGGAAGCGCGCGAGCTTCATCACCGGCGCGGCAATCTCCGGGGTCTTGTATTTGCCGATCAGCGCAACAGTGGGAAATGCAACAGACATGCTTCGATTAAACCACAATTCCCCCGTGGTCGCGCAGCCGTAAACCCATAAGAAACAATGCACTGGCGCTCGCATCCCGGGAGTGCTGGAGCGCGGGCTTTTTTGTGTAAAATGAATTTAATGTCGCACGAACACCACACGCCGAATCCGCTGAATGATCGCGCGCAACTGCTGCTGAAAACGCTGGTCGAGCGCTATATCGCCGATGGCCAGCCGGTAGGCTCGCGTGCGCTGTCCAAATTCTCGGGCCTCGACCTGTCACCCGCGAGCATCCGCAACGTGATGGCGGACCTTGAGGAAATGGGCTTCATTGCCAGCCCGCATACCTCCGCAGGCCGCGTGCCCACTGCCCGCGGCTACCGTTTTTTTGTCGACACGCTGCTGACGGTAAAACCGCTGGACCGCGTCGAGATCAACCAGCTCGAGGGCCAGCTGCAGGTCGACAACACGCAGAAGCTGGTGGCCTCGGCCTCGCATGTGCTGTCCGAGCTGACCCATTTCGCCGGCGTGGTGGTCACGCCACGGCGCAGCAGCGGCTTCCGCCACGTCGAGTTCCTGCGGCTTGCCGACAAGCGCATCCTGCTGATCCTGGTCACCGCAGACGGCGACGTGCAGAACCGCATCATCCACACCGAAAAAGCCTACTCCCCTTCGGAACTGACCGAGGCGGCGAACTTCCTCAACCAGAACTTTGCCGGCTGCACCTTTGACGAGATCCGCCGCCGCATCCAGGCCGAGCTGCGCCAGCTGCGCGAGGATGTCGCCCAGCTGATGGCCGCCGCACTCAACGCCGGCGACCAGGCGGTCAGCGAAGGCGCCGAAGATGTGGTGATTTCCGGCGAGGTCAACCTGCTCGGCATCGATGACCTGTCGTCGAACATGGGCAAGCTGCGCGACCTTTTCAACCTGTTCGAACGCCGCACCTCGCTGCTGCAGCTGCTCGACCAGTCGAGCCGCGCCCAGGGCGTGCAGATCTTCATCGGCGGCGAGGCCGGACTGCAGCCGCTGGACGAATGCAGCGTGGTCACCGCACCGTACGAAGTCGACGGCAAGGTGGTCGGCACCGTCGGCGTGATCGGCCCGACACGAATGGCCTATGAACGGGTGATCCCGATCGTCGACATCACCGCCAAGCTGCTCTCCAGCGCGCTGACGCAGCGCTGATTGCTGCGCAACCGTCTCGGAATCACGCATGGGCCCCTTCTCCAAGGAACCGCCGTTCGCACACGGCCGCACGCCGAAGACCGGCATCCTGCTGGTCAACCTCGGATCTCCCGAAGCGCCAACGCCGCAGGCGGTGCGCCGCTACCTGCGCGAATTCCTGTCCGATCCCTATGTGGTCGAAATTCCGCGCCCGGTCTGGTGGCTGATCCTCAACCTGTTCGTGCTGACCATGCGCCCCAAGGCCTCGGCCGGACGTTATGCCCAGGTGTGGACCCGCGAAGGCTCGCCGCTGGTGGTGCACACCGCGCAGCAGGCGCGGCTGCTGCAGGGTTATCTCGGCGAGCGGCTGAAGCAGCCGCATGTCATCGATTACGCGATGCGTTACGGCAAACCCTCGATTGGCGAAAAACTGGCGTCACTGAAGGCTCAGGGTTGCGAACGCATCCTGCTGCTGCCGCTGTACCCGCAGTATTCGGCGAGCACCACCGGCACCGTGTTCAAGGCCGCCTTCGACGTAATCGGCGCGATGCGCAACCAGCCGGCGCTGCGCACGGTGCGCAATTTTCATGACCACGAGGGCTACATCAAGGCCTCGGCGCAGGCGATCCAGGACTACTGGTTCAAGAACGGCCGCGGCGACCATCTGGTGCTGAGTTTCCACGGCGTGCCGAAGCGCACGCTGGAGCTGGGTGACCCCTACCACTGTGAATGCCTGAAGACCGGGCGCCTGATCGCCGAACAGATCGGCCTCAAGCCCGGGTTCTACTCCATCACCTTCCAGTCACGCTTCGGCCGCGCCGAATGGCTGAAGCCGTACACCGCCGAGGTCATTCACGATCTCGCGAAAAAGAAAATCGCACGCGTCGATGTCGCCTGCCCCGGCTTTGTATCCGATTGCCTGGAGACGCTGGAGGAAATCGCAATCGAGGCCAAGGGCGAATTCCTGAGGGCCGGCGGCAGGGAACTGCACTACATCCCCTGCCTCAATGAACGCGACGACTGGATACACGCACTGACCGACCTGGTGATGAAAAACCTGCTCGGCTGGGGCCAGCCTCCCTCCACCGAAGCCCTGCAGGCTTCGCGCGAGCGCGCACTCGGCCACGGCGCAAAAAACTGAAACGCCGCAGTTCGTCCGTACTTATCGTCCGTACTTTAGTTAGTCCGGATTAGCCCGTCCGCACGCAGCCCTTCCCAATCCAGCCCGCTCAGATCCAGGCCGTCGCCATCTGCGCACTGCTGCTGAGGCGCAAACCGTCAGCGCGGCCGTCGAAGTAGCGCCGGTTGCCCTCGGCGCCGTCGAGCAGCTCGATCCTGTTGAAACCCGCGGCACGCAGCCGCGGCGGCAGTGTCTCCGGCTCGAGAAAGGTGATCCACGGCTCACCCAGCCGCGCCACCGCGGCCATTGAGCGTTCACGCGCGGCGCGCGCCGCGGCATCCAGCCGGTGCGCGGGCAAGGTGTAGCTGAAGGTGACCCCGCTGCCCGGCGCGCAGCCGGCCACCACGCGCAAGGTCTGGTCAAGCGCCTCTTCGCTGATGTAGATCACCACGCCGAGCATCGAGAAAAACGCCGGTTCGTCAAAGCGGAAACCATGCAACTCGAGCTGACGGTCCAGCCGCTGCTTCTCGAAATCCACCGGCACAAAAGTCAGCCTATCCGGGGCCGTGATGCCGGCCTCGGCCAGGCGCTGGCGTTTCCACTGCTGTGTCGCCGGATGATCAACCTCGAACACGCGCAGCCCCGGATGCGGATTGCGGCAGGCAAAGCTGTCGAGCCCGGCGCCGAGCAGCACGTACTGGCGCAGGCCGCGCTGCACTGCCGCGGCGAGCTGATCCTCGGCGTGGCGGCTGCGCATCGCGATGTAGGCGCGCAGGCCGCGCGACGGACGGTCGGCTGCCGCCTGCAGCGTCCGCGCCGAACCGGCGCCGAGCATCGCCACTGCCAGCGGATCTGCGAACACCGGCGGCAGGTCGATGATCTGGTGCAGCGCGCGCTGGACCGCGGCGCCCAGCGCGGTTGCACTGGCCGCACCGGCAGCCAGCCGCGCCGGCGCCTCGGCACGGGCAAGACCGGGCAGCACAGCCGGCAAGGCCAGGCCGCAGACCGCAGCGCCGAGCAGGCGCCGTCGCGACAGCACCATTGCTTCGCCATGCTGCTGAAACGGCGCCTGATTGCCAAAATAAATCATAATAAATCAATGGCTTATAAATATTTTTCGAAAACCCTTGAAATCACCAGGGTCACCCCAAAATGCCTTCGGTTGCTTTTCCATACGCTTTGTTCACACAACCACGAAAACCGTCACCGACATCATGTCCCAGGAAGCAC
>JAIENU010000159.1 GCA_019751125.1 Burkholderiales bacterium
TGCGGATGCGCGGGTTCAGCGAAGCATAGGGATCCTGGAAAATGATCTGCACCTCGCGCCGCTTCAGCCGCAGCCCCGCCGCATCCAGTGCCAGAAAATCCTCGCCGGCAAGGATGACCCGCCCCGCCGTCGGCTGCAGCAGGCGCAACAGGCCCTTGCCCACCGTGGTCTTGCCGCAGCCCGACTCACCGACCAGCCCCAGTGTCCGGCCCGGTGCGATCGAAAAAGACACACCATCCACCGCACGCACATGTCCGACCGTACGCTGCAACAGCCCCTTGCGGATCGGGAACCAGACCTGGAGATCGGAAACCTCCAACAGTGATGAATGGTCAGCAGTGGCTGATGAGTCCAGGCTTTGCGCAGGCTCCACCTTGCGTTCATCATTTATCGGACCACGCTGATCGCCGCCGTACAAATGACAGCGGACCAACTGCTGCTCACCCGCGCCATGCCACTCCGGCAGGACGTCGGCACAATGCGCGAGCTTGCGCTCGCAGCGCTCGGCAAACCGGCAGCCGGTGAATTCACGGTGCAGCGGCGGCACGGTGCCGGGAATGGCAGCCAGCGTGCGTCCGCCTGCCGCGCGCTCCGGCAGCGCAGCAAACAGCTTCTGCGAATACGGGTGCGCGGGACTGGCAAAGAATCGCGCCACCGGCGCGGTCTCGACGATCTGCCCGGCATACATCACTGCAACCTGCTGCGCCATCTGCGCCACCACACCCAGGTCATGGGTGATCAGCAGCATCGCCATGCCGCGTTCGCGCTGCAGCTCGCGCAGCAGATCGAGCACCTGCGCCTGCACCGTGACATCGAGCGCGGTGGTCGGCTCGTCGGCGATCAGCAGCGCCGGATCGCAGGCCAGCGCGATGGCGATCATCACCCGCTGTTTCATGCCGCCGGACAGCTGGAAGGGATACTCACCGGCACGACGCTGCGCATCGGGCATGCGCACCGCTTCGAGCAGTTCGAGCACCCGCGCATCGACCGCGGCACCGGTGAGTGTGGTGTGGCGGCGCACCGATTCGGCGATCTGCTCGCCCACCGTCATCACCGGGTTCAGCGACAGTCCCGGCTCCTGGAAAATCATCGCCACGCGGCGTCCGCGCACGTCACGCATCGCCGCCTCGGGCAGTGCCAGCAGGTTTTCACCCTGCAACTCGACCGTGCCGCCGCTGATTGCCGCCGCCTCTGGCAGCAGGCGCATGATCGACAGCGCGGTCATCGACTTGCCGCAGCCCGACTCGCCGACCAGCGCGAAGGTTTCGCCAGCGGCAATGTCGAAGGAAACACCATCCACCGCGCGCACCGGCGGCCCGTCACCGTGGATGGCCATGCGCAGGTCGCGGACACGCAGCAATGGCATTGCCTCACCCCGGCTCATGCACGGCCTCCCGCCATCGCCACCCGTGGATCGAAGGCATCACGCACCGCATCGGCAAACAGGTTGGCCGCAAGCACCAGCAGCAGCATGAAAAAGAAGGCGGCGGCGAGCGACCACCACACCATCGGTTCGCGTGCCATTTCCAGACGCGCGCTGTTGATCATGGTGCCGAAGCTGATCATCGACGGATCGACGCCGACCCCGACATAGGACAGCACCGCCTCGGCCAGCACCAGCCCGCTGAAATCCATCACCAGCGCGATCATCACGATGTGCATCAGGTTCGGCGTGATGTGGCGCATCATGATCCGCCAGTGCGACACGCCGAAGGCGCGTGCCGCCTGGATGTATTCCAGCTCGCGCAGTTTCAGCGCCTCGCCGCGCAGCAGCCGGCACAGCCCCGTCCAGCTGGTCAGGCCGAGGATCACGCACAGCGCGAGCAGGCGCACATCGGCGCGGATTTCGGTGCTCGGGAACAGCTCGGCGTGGTTTTCGATGTAAACCTGCATCATCAGCACGGCGGCTGCAATCAGCAGTACGCCCGGAATCGAGGACAACGTGGTGTACACGTACTGGATCACATCGTCCACCCAGCCCTTGAAATAACCTGCCATCACGCCCAGCACCAGCGCAAAGGGCAGCGTCACCAGCGTCGCCAGTGTGCCGATCACCAAGCCGGTGCGTATGCTTTTCAGCGACTGGTAGAGCACGTCCTGGCCGACCTTGTCGGTGCCGAGCACATGGTAGTACGGCGCCAGCGCGACCACAGGACCTGCGATCAGTGCCAGCACGCCCAGCGTGGCCAGCACCGCCCGCCACGGCACCGGCGTGAGTCCCGACCACATTGAACGCCAGGCGGCTTCAATGCCGCCACCCTGCTGCCGCGCCAGCATCGCACTGAGCAGCAGCGCAAAGGCAAACCATGCGAGCAAAGCCACTACCACCCCGCGAAAGGCACGCAGCGCAATGTCGGCAGCACTGCCGGCAGGGTCCTGCAGGTGTTTGCCGCCGTGGCGCAACCGCGGAAATTCACGCACCTCCTCGCCATCGGCACGCTTGACCGTTTCCTTGGCATACAGCTCCGTGGCGAAAGGGGCCGAATAGGTTTTCTCGCGCTGTGCGCGCAGCGGCGCCAGCACCAGGTCGAGCACGCTGCGCACCTCGGTGGCATAGACCGCCTTGCCGCCCTGGGGCGGCAGCAAGGGGCGGTAATGCAGCGAGTCGAGCAGTCCGGTCGTGACAAAGAAAACCAGCACGGTGGCCGCCGCCATGGCGCCGGGACTGCGCGCGACCCGCGACCACGGCGCGCGCAGATGCGGGTGGCGGCGTGCGTACAGGGCATAGGCGATGATCCCGGCCACCAGCAGCCACACCAGCACGTCGCTCCACAGCACTTCGATGCGGAAAGGCAGCAGCGGCATCAGGAGAACCTCACCCGCGGATCGACCAGCGTGTAGGAAATGTCGGTGAGGATCAGCCCGATCACGTACAGCACCGAGCCGAGGAACACCATCGCACGCACGATGGCGAAATCCTGCTGGCTGATCGCATCGATGGTGTAGCTGCCCAGCCCCGGAATGCCGAAAAACGATTCGGTGATCAGCGCCCCCATGAACAGCAGCGGAATCACCACCACCACACCGGTGAGGATCGGGATCATCGCGTTCTGCAGCACATGGCGGAACAGCACACGCAGCTCGCCGATGCCCTTGGCACGCGCGGTGCGCACATAATCCTTCCCGATTTCCTCGATGAAAATGCTGCGGTACCAGCGCGTGCTGCCGCCGATGCCGCTGGCCACGCCGATCAGCACTGGCAGCGCCAGGAATTTCAGCGCCTCGAAACCGCCGTCATAACCGGAGATCGGCACCAGGCTCCACAGTTTGCCGAACACATACTGCCCGCCGATGATGTAGAACAGAGAGGAAATCGACATCAGCAGCACGCAGAGCACGACACCGCCGACATCGAAGGCGCTGGCGCGGAACAGCGCGAGCAGCAGCGCAAAGCTGATGTAAACCAGCAGGCCGATGATGAAAGCCGGCAGTTGCACCGCCAGGCTGGGCCACATCCGCGTGCTGATGTCGTAGCCGATATTGCGCCCCTGGTCTGAAGCGCCGAAGTCGAAGGCGAACAGCCTGACCGACTTGGTATAGAACACGGTGTCAGTCACCTGCTCGATGCCAGACTTTTTTTCGTTTAAAAACAATGGCTTATCGTATCCCCGTTCATGCTTCCACTTCTCCACCGCCTCCGGGGTGACGCGTTTGGCGCCGAGCTGGGCGCGCGCCATGTCATCCGGCGAATTCACGAAAAAGAACAGCGCGAAGGTCAGCACATTGACGCCAAGCAGCACCAGCACGCCATAAAGCACCCGTCGCAGCAGATAGGCGCTCATCAGCCCTGCCCCGCCATCGCGCTGCGCTGTTCACGGCGGCGCCAGGCACGCAGCGCCGGCCATACCATCAGCAGCAGCACGGCCAGCGCTGCGGCGATCGGCCACAGCACCGGCGGGTTCCATTCCCGGCGCAGCTGCTCGCGCTGCACGGGATCAAGACGTTGGTACTTCAGGCCATTGTTCGCCATCTGGTTGGGCTTGCGGTTATGCAGCCAGCCGTGGTGCAGCGAATAGTCCTTCGGAAAAAAGCTCCACACCCAGGGCGCGTCATGGCGCAGCAGCGCAACCATCTGGTCGATCAGCGCCTGCCGCTCGGGGCCGTTGGCCATGTGCTTGACGCGCTCGAACAGGCGGTCGTATTCCGGGTTGGCATAGTTGGAAGCGTTCTCGCCCTGGGTTTTCGCCCGCGCCTGCGGGCCGTTGAACAGGAACAGGAAGTTTTCGGCATCGGGATAATCAGCATTCCAGCCGAGAAAATAGAGCTGTGCGGTGCCACGGCGCAGCTTGTCCTGCAGGCGGTTGAAATCGGTGGCACGGATCACCAGCTGGATGCCGAGCTTGGCGAACTGCGCGATATACCAGTCCAGCCGCGCCTTGCTGTCGGCACCACTGGAGGTGGTGTCAAGGTGAAGCAGCAGCGGCTTGCCGGTTTTTGCATCGCGGCCGCCGGGGTAGCCAGCCTCGGCCAGCAGCTTTTTCGCCTGGTCGATGCCCTTGCGCTGCGGTGCGCCGTCGCGCCAGTCATAGACATGACGGTTGATGCCGTCTGCATCCGCCTCACGGTAACCAAAGATGCCCGGCGGAATCGGCCCGTGAGAAGGCAGCCCGCGGCCGTTGCGAAAAATCGAGATGAACTCCTCCTGGTCGACCGCAATCGACACCGCCAGCCGCAGCTTGCGCGCGCGCTCGCCACCGGCGTCGCCGACCAGCGGGTCGAGCATGTTGAAACCGAGGTAGAACACGCTGGTGGCGAGCGAAGTCTGCAGGCGGATGCCACGTCTCTCCATGTCCTCGGACAGCGTGACCTCGCCGCCCGAAAACTGCACCGCCTGGTCAAAGGTGTCGGAGCCGATGCCGGAAGCATCGTAATAACCCTGCAGGAACTTGTTCCAGTACGGGATCTGCTCCTTCTCCAGGCCGAACACCACGCGGTCAACCAGCGGCAGCGCCTTGCCGGCATCCTTCAGCAGGCCGGCCGCAGCATCGGCAGGCTCCCCCTCGGACGGATACACCTCGCCACCGTAATGCGGATTGCGCTCGAGCACCATCTGCCGGTTGGGATTGTTCACCGTCAGCATGTACGGCCCGGTGCCGACCGGATACCAGTCGAGCGTGATGTTTTTGCGCGCCAATCCGGCCTGACCGTAGAAACGGTCAGCCTCCGGCGGTACCGGCGCAAAAAACGTCATCGCAAGCCAGTACTGGAACTGCGGGTACTTGCCCTTCACCCGTACTGAATAGGTATGGCGGTCGATCACCTTCACACCGGACAGGCTGTGTTTTTCGAGGTCGATGAAGCTGTGCTCGGGCAGCCCCTTGACCTGCGCGGCCAATTCGTCCGCCAGCGCCTTCAGGCCGACGATGTAATCACCCATCAGTTGCAGGATCGGCGAATGCAGGCGCGGATGCGCCAGGCGCTTGATCTGGTGCACGTAATCGCCGGCCTCGAGTTCCCGCGTTCCGGTTTCGCGGAAGTCGGCCAGGGTGTCGATACCGCGGATCTCGGCTTCGCTCAAGGCGTGATAACGCGGCTTGCCGGAAGCATCCAGCGCAAAGGCGGGGTGCGGCTGGTAACGCTGGCCCTTTTTGATGCGGATCACATATTCGCTGAACGCCACCCGCTCCGCCGGCGCGCTTTCGGGCAGCACACGCCCGGCGGCATCCAGGTAAACCGGCTTCGGCACCGTTTCCGCGCCAAAGGGGATCAGCTCGTACGGCCGCTTCAGGTAGTGGTACTGCAGCGGCGGCTGGTAGATGTTGGCAATGAAGGTGTATTCGTTCGCGGCATAGGCCTGCACCGGATCGAGGTGCTTGGGCTGCTCGGAAAACGAGGAATACAGCGTGTTCGCCCGTGCGTCGCTTTCGGGATGGGGATTGTTCCACGGCGAGCCGTCACAGCCGGCAAGAACCGCGATCAGCAATACCAGTCCGTAGCGAAACGACTTCATCCGGGCCAGTGTAGCTGATTCCCCGCCGGCATCGGGAGTCCGGGCTTCTGGTTATAATCGCAGCCCGTTGGCGCACACTGCTGCGTCCCTCAAAGGATTCGACATGGCGTTTCTGCAAGGCAAGAAAATCCTCATCACCGGCCTGCTTTCCAACCGCTCCATCGCCTACGGCATTTCGCGAGCTGCGCACCGGGAAGGTGCCGAGCTCGCCTTCACCTACCAGGGCGAGGACATCAAGGAGCGCGTGATCAAGCTCGCCGCCGAATTCGGTGATGCCCCGGTGCTGCCCTGCGACGTGGCCCAGGACGAACAGATCGACGCGCTGTTCACTGAGCTGAAATCACGCTGGGGCCAACTCGACGGTCTGGTGCACTCCATTGCCTTCGCCCCGCGCGAGGCGCTGAAAGGCGAACTGCTCGACGGCCTGACCCGTGACGCCTTCAAGACCGCACACGACATCAGCAGCTACAGCCTCGCCGCGTTGGCCAAGGGCGCGGCGCCGCTGATGGCCGGCCGTCCCGGTGCCATCGTCACCCTGTCCTACCTCGGTGCCGTACGTACCGTGCCCAACTACAACGTGATGGGCCTCGCCAAGGCCAGCCTTGAGGCCTGCGTGCGCTACCTCGCCGCCAACCTCGGCCCGCAGGGCATCCGCGTCAACGGCGTGTCCGCCGGCCCGATCAAGACGCTGGCCGCGGCCGGCATCGGCGATTTCGGCAAGATCCTGAAATTCGTCGAGGAATGCGCACCGCTGCGCCGCAACGTCACCATCGACGATGTCGGCAACACCGTGGCCTTCCTGCTCTCCGAACTCGCCAACGGCATCACCGGCGAGATCACCTATGTCGACAGCGGCTTCAATACCACTGTCGCGGGCATGAACCGCTGAACCCAGAAAAAACGGCAGTCAATAAAAAAGCGGCCCGAGGGCCGCTTTTTTTGGCGCAAATACCTGCGCACTTACTGCTTGCGTTCCACCTGGTCCTTGCGCACCTTGACGTCGGCCTTCTTGCGCAGGCTGGCCAGATAGGCCGCCGCTTCCGCCTGGCCTGAAACCTGGCGCAGGGTCTGGCCGATCGCGTTCTGCTTGTCCTTGGCGCCCTCACCGGCCTCCTGCACCTTGCTGATGCGGATCAGCGTATAGCCGCCGCCGGCACTTTCCACGCCGCTGAATGACGGCAGTTTTTCGGTATCGGCCTTGAAAGCCTGGCGCAGGGCCTCGACCGGGATGTTCTTCGGATCGCCGCGGCCCACCATCTGCGGCGCACTCCAGGTCACCTGGGCGTCCTTGCCCTCTTTCAACGCCGCCAGTTTGGCCCGGCCTTCCTGGGCGGCGAGCTGGGTCGCCTGCTGCAGCGTCAATTTTTTCGCCAGGCCGGCACTGACCTGGTCAAAGGGCTGCACCGCACTCGGTTTATGCTCGATCACGCGCGCGCCGACCAGCACACCCGGCGCAACTTCAATCGCCTCGGTGTTGCGCTTGTTGTTGATTACATCATCCGAAAACACCGCCTGCATCAGCTTCGGATTGGACACCAGCGCGTTGTCGGCGCTGCCGCGCGAAATCCAGCCGCTTTTCTGCGGCGCCGACTTGATCAGCTCGGCCGCGGCCTTCAGGCTGTCCGACTGTTCGAACAGGGTGTTGCTGAAAGCTTCGGACAACTCGGCAAACTTGCGCGCCGCCATCTGCCTCTTCATCTCGGTCTCGATCTCGGCACGGGCTTCCTCGAAGGATTTGGCCTTGCCTCCGCGCACGCCGGCGAGCCGGATGATGTGGAAGCCGAATTCGGTTTCCACCGGGCCTGCGATCTCGCCCGGTTTCATCGAAAACACCTTGTCGTCGAACACCTTGGTCATCGCGCCACGCTCGAAAAAGCCGAGATCGCCACCGTTCGCCGCCGAGCCCGGATCCTGCGAATGCTGCTTCGCCAGCGCGGCGAAGTCCTTCGGGTTCTTTTTCACCTGGGCAAGAATCTCCTCGGCCCTGGCGCGCGCCTTTTTCTTCGCTTCCGCATCACCTTCGGCCGCAATCAGGATATGGCTGGCCTGGCGCGCCTCCTTGACCTCGTAGCGCTTCATGTTCTCGTCGTAGGCCTTGCGCACGTCGGCGGCGGCCGGCTGCATCTGGGCGAGCAGCGCCTCTGCTGCCAGCACCACGAATTCGACGCGCACCTGCTCCGGGATGCGGAACTCGTCCTGGCGGCTGTCGTAGTACTTTTTCACCGCATCCGGCTCAAGCTTGACCTGGGCAAGGAAACGATCGACCGGCAGCGTGAAGAAACTCAGTTCGCGCTGCTGCTCGGAAATGCGCAGCAGATTGGCCGCCTCGCTGCGCGACACAAAGGTCGACACATTGAAGGCGTGCAGCGCATGATCGGTGAGCATGTCCTGGCGCACCCGGTCCTCGAACACCACGGGAGTCATGCCCTGCGATTTCAGCAGCGCCTCGTAACGGGCGAGCGAGAATTTGCCTTCGTCCTTGAAGGCCTCGATCGAGCTGACGATGTCCTGCACCTGGCGGTCGCTGACCACCAGCCCGGCACGCACCGCGCGCTCGATCAGCAGGCGCTGCTGCACCAGGTTGTCGAGCACGGCAAAACGCAGTTCGCTGCTGTCGAGCAGCGCCGGATCCGTGCGTCCGCCGGCCATGCGCTGCAGCGACTCCTGGCGCTCGCGCAGGGCTTCGGTGAACTCGTTCTGGGTGATCTTGTAGTCACCGACGATGGCTACGCTGTCGCCGCCGCGGCCGCCGGTAAAGTAGGAATCGATGCCGAAGAAGGCAAACGGCAGCACGATCAACGCCAGGATCAGCTGCATCAGCTTCTTGTTCTTGTACACAAAATCGTACATTGCTCTCTCCAGCCGCAAGTTCGCGGC
>JAIENU010000268.1 GCA_019751125.1 Burkholderiales bacterium
TCCTGGCTGCGTCAGGGCTGGGTGGCAACTGCAAAGCCGGCGGATCTGGCCGTCGACTGGGCCGGGCTGCCCGCGCCGCAGCGCATTGTGATTTCGAATGTCGCTGGCGCCGCGGTGCACGCACAAGTTGCGGCCCTGTTGCCGGACACCGCGATTGCACCGCTGTGGCTGGTGGCTTCGGCCGTGCAGTGCGGGGTGCGCAGCAGTTATGCCGATCCGGCGAGCCTCGGCCCTGACCGCTGGGCGGCGCTGATTGCGGCACGGCATCTCGTTGGTACCGCCTGTGTGGTGGTCAATGCCGGCACCACGATGACCGTCGATGCGCTGGATGGAGAAGGCACCTTTCTTGGCGGCTGCATCGTGCCGGGGGCCCCGCTGATGCGTGCGGCGCTGGCGCGTGACACCGCGAATCTGGCGCAGCGCGACGGTGCCTTCGCCTATTTTCCCGACAACACCGGCGATGCGATCTGGAGCGGTGCGGTCAATGCGCTGGCCGGCGCGGTGCGCCAGATGGCGTCGTATCTCGAGCAGACCGGCGCGGTGCAGCCGGTGGTGCTGTTGTCCGGTGGTGATGCCGGACTGGTCGAGCCGCAACTCGGCGGCACGGTGATGCTGGTGGATAATCTGGTGCTTGAAGGTTTGCTGCGGGTGGCACTCAGTTCCCCATGAAAAATATTCCGATGCGCAGGCTGTTCCTGCTGCTGTTGCTGGTGAACCTGCTGTTCTTTGCATGGCATCAGTGGCAGCGCAGTGGTGAAGATCCCGCAGGGCAGATCGCCGGACTGCAGGTGAATCCCGAAAAAATCCGTCCGCTGGCGGCCGACACGGCGGTGCCGCAGCGTCCGCCACCCAAATCGGCGCCCGCAGCTGCCGCCCCATCAGTCGAGGCCTGTGCGGAATGGGGTGTGTTCAGCGGTCCGGAAGTGGCGCGTGCCGATGGCGCATTGGCGGCGCTGGGCCTGCCCGCCGAGGTGTTGCAGCGGCGGGTGGCCGACATCGACGGTTACTGGGTGCACCTGCCGGTGCAGAAAACCAGGGCCGAGGCGGACCGCAAGGCCGCCGAGCTGAAGGGGCTGGGCGTCACGGCGTTCACCGTGGTGCAGGATCCGCCGAACTGGCGCAACGCGATATCTCTTGCCGTGTTCAAGAACGAGGAGTTGGCGAATGCCGAACTCGAGCGGCTGCGCAAACAGGGTGTGCGCTCGGCGGTGATGACGCGCCGCGAGAGTTTTTTCAAGCAGGTGAGTTACTTCGTGCGTGATCCAGGCAAGACCACCATCGCCCGTATCAGCGAGTTGCAGCGCGACTTTCCAGGGGCCGAACTGAAGGCTGTGGCCTGCCCGGTGGATGCTCCTGCGGCAACAAAATAATCAATAAAAACAATGACTTATAATAAGTAAGCGCACGCTTACAGCGGTGCGGGCTGCTGCGGTATCGGGCTGGCGCCTTACGACGGCTGGTCTTTACCGGTTGCCACGCACCTTTGCCAGCAGGTCGGTGGTCGAACGCTGATGGGCGAAGGCAATCGAGTGCACGCTGCCGCCCCAGCCCTGTACTTCGCGTGCACCGACGATGGCCTCGGGTTTCCAGTCGCCGCCCTTTACCAGCACCTGCGGTTTCAGGGCGAGGATCAGTTCCAGCGGCGTGTCGGTCTCGAACCAGGTGACCAAGTCGACACAGCCCAGCGCAGCAGCTACTGCAGCGCGGTCGGCCAGCGTGTTGACCGGTCGGTCATCCCCCTTGCCCAGCCGCTTCACCGAAGCGTCGCTGTTCAGCGCCAGCACCAGGCTCGCGCCCAGTGCCCTGGCCTGGGCGAGGTAGGTGACGTGGCCGCGGTGCAGGATGTCGAACACACCGTTGGTGAACACCAGCGGCCGTGGCAGCGCGGCGGCACGTGCGACGACCTGGTCCGGGGCGCAGATGCGTTTTTCAAAATCAGGTGGCGGATACATGGCGCCGCAGTCTACGCGGGCGCCGCCGCCGCGACAAACCCCGCGCTGTTCAGGCCGCGGGAATTTCCTTGCGAAAGCGGTTGAGGTCCTTGACCGAGGCAAACTCGCGGCCGAACAGCAGTGACAGGTTGCGCAGGATCACGCTGACCACCTTGTCCTCCCAAGTCCTGTCGAAGCGGATCTGCTGGTCAAGCCAGCGCTCCAGCCACTGCGGGTCGGGCAGCCGGCTTTGCACCGTGTCGTTGGGAAACAGCGCCTTGTTGACATGCAGGTTGGTCGGGTGCAGCGGCTTGCCGCTGCGGCCGGAACTGGCCATCAGCACACCGACCTTGGCGAAGGCGGCACGCGCGGGGTCGCCGACGCTGTTCAGTGCCCGTTTCATGTACTGCAGATAGGCGCCGCCATGACGGGCCTCGTCGCGCGAGATCAGGTGGTAGATGTGCCTGATCACCGGTTCGCTGTGCCAGTCCATCGCGCAGCGATACCAGTGGTTGAGGCGGATCTCGCCGCAGAAATGCAGCATCAGTGTTTCCAGCGGCGGCGCCGGGTCGAAGGCGAAGCGCACCGCGTGTAATTCCTCCTGGGTCGGTGCCAGCTCGGGGCGGAAACGGCGCAGATATTCGATCAGCACCAGCGAGTGCTTCTGCTCCTCGTAGAACCACACCGACATGAAGGCCGAGAAATCGCTGTCGTGCTGGTGGTCACGCAGAAACATCTCGGTGGCCGGCAGCGCCGCCCACTCGGTGATTGCGTTCATCTTGATGGTCAGTGCCTGCTCGTCACTGAGCCGGTCGCCGTCGAAGTCCTGCCACGGCACGTCGCTGGCCAGGCTCCAGCGGAGCTGTTCGAGGGATTTGAATATTTCCGGGTAGAGCATGGTGCCGGAGGTGATGAATTCGGTGGTCGGCTGCATGGCGGACTCCACATTCGGGAATGGAGGGGATGACATCGCTGGACGGGGGGGATTATTGGCTGTGGATTGTTTCGAGAATATTGCCGGCGGCCTGGCGGATCGCCGCCCGCTCGGCGGCGCTCAGTCGGGCGGCATTGCGTGCCATCAGCACGGTGCGCGGATTGCGTGCGAATGCCTCCTCGTGTCGGTCGAGGAAATTCCAGTACAAGGTGGTGAATGGGCAGGCGCGGGGCCCGGTTTTCTGCTTCGGGTCGTAACGGCAGTTGCCGCAGTAATTGCTCATCCGGTTGATGTAGGCGCCCGAAGCGATGTACGGCTTGCTGGTGAAACGCCCGCCATTGGCATACAGCGCCATGCCGGCAGTGTTCGGCAGTTCGGCCCATTCCACGGCATCGACATAGATCGCGAGATACCACTCGTGCACCAGGCGCGGGTTGATGCTGGCCAGCAGCGCGAAGTTGCCGGTGACCATCAGGCGCTGGATATGGTGGGCATAGCCGTGGCTCAGGGTCTGGCCTATCGCCTCACGCATGCAGTTCATCGCGGTGTCGCCGGTCCAGTAGAACTGCGGCAGCGGCCGCTCGTGGCCGAAGTGGTTGGCCTCAAGCAGCCCCGGCATGTCCAGCCAGTACACGCCGCGGATGAATTCGCGCCAGCCGAGAATCTGGCGGATGAAGCCCTCGGCAGATTCCAGCGGTACCGCGCCATCGCGCCAGGCTTGCTCGGCGGCGGCGATGACTTCGCGCGGATCGAGCAGTTTCAGGTTCAGTGCCGCCGACAGCAGCGAATGCCAGCCGAAGGGCATGCCGCTCCACATCGCGTCCTGGTGCAGGCCGAAGCGCGGCAGGCGGTGACTTATGAAATCGGCGAGCGCCAGCAGCGCATCCTTGCGCGTCACCGGCCAGGCAAAGTGTTCCAGCGAGCCCGGATGTTTCGGAAAGCGGCGCTCGACCAGCGCCAGTACTTCGCGGGTGATGTCGTCGGGTGAAAAACGCGGCGGTTGCGGCAGTTCGCCGGGGCCGCCTTTCGCAAAACCGGCGCGGTTTTCGGCATCAAAATTCCAGCGTCCGCCCTCGGGCTTGCCGTCCTGCATCAGCACATGGTTGCGGCGGCGCATTTCACGGTAGAAGAATTCCATGCGCAGTTCGCGGCGCCCCTTCGCCCAGGCGGCGAAGTCTTCGCTGCTGCACAGGAAGTGGGTGTCTGGCCGGATCGACAAGGGCACGCCGGCCTTGTCGCAGGCCTCGGCAATGCAGGTCGCGAGACGGTATTCGCCGGGCTCGCACAGCAGCAGGCGGCGTGGTTTTGCCTTGGCGAGCGCAGCGGACAGGCGTTCTGTAAGGCTGTCGCCGCCGCCATCTTCCAGCGAGACGTAATCGACGGACAGGCCGCGCTTGCGCAATTCGCCGGCGAAGTGGCGCATGGCCGACAAAAAGAGCGCGATGCGTGCGCGGTGACTCCATACGTGGGTGGCTTCACCCGCGGCCTCGATCATCAGCACGCGGTCCTGAGCGGTGTCGATGCCGGCCAGCACCGGATTGTCGTGGCTCAGCTGGTCGCCGAGGATCAGGATCAGGTTGCGCATGGCCGTTGCGGTTTCAGTGCGAGCGGCGACAGCGCTCGGAACAGTACTTGACGGTGGTCCAGTTCTTCGCCCAGGACTTGCGCCAGACCATCGGCCGTTTGCAGACCGCACAGGTTTTCACCGGCAGTTCGGATTTGCGCATGGCAGGACCACCCGTGGTTCAGTGCGGCGTCTTGCGCTGCCCGTCGGGCTGGAGATGCTCGACGCGCCAGCGCTGCAGTGCGTACCGCATGTCGTCCAGCGAGCGCAGCAGCAGCACGCCATCTGCAGCCTTGCGCACCCGTGCCAGCGCCCCGCCGCCACCCCAGATTTCTGTGTTGTGCGGGATCAGGGTGCGCAGCTCGGCCAGCCCGGCCAGCGCTGCGGCCTGGGGAATCGCGCTGCTGAAAGACAGTGCGACGATGTCCACCGCATAGGCGGGTACCGCGTGCTTGATGTCGATCGCCGGTGTTTCCGCGCCGAGCGCGACGCAGGCCGCACCTTCAGTCGCCAGCACGGCCTCCACCATCAGAAGCCCAATGCGATGTTTCTCTCCGGGAAGGGAGGTCAGCAACACGCGCGGCGCTGAACCTCGGCCGGGTTCGGAGAGGATCGCGTTGCGCAGGATGTTCTGCAGGTGCTCCGAGTACAGGTGTTCATCGAAGATCGCAATTCGGCCGCTGAGCCAGGCCTCGCCGATCCAGTAATTGAGCGCGGAAACCGTGTGGGTGACGAACTGCAGCAGACCCTGGCGCATCAGGCTCTGCATCAGCGTTGTGCGGAAAGCCTCGATGTCATGGCTGAGCAGCAGCTGGATGATCGCTTCGATTTCGGGGGGCGCCGCCTGTTCCGGTGAATTGGCGGAAATCAACTGCGCCAGTTCCGGTGTGGAACAGTTGATGATCTTGCTCGGGCGATGGCCATGATCGATCAGCAGGCGCAGCAGGCGCAGTTTTTCGAGCTGCGGCAGCGTATAGAGCCTTTCGTCATGCTGGTCGCGCACCGGATTCGGGAAGCCATATCGGCGCTCCCAGACCCTCAGGGTGTCCTTGGACAGACCGGTGTCCCGCTCAACTGCCGCAATGTTGTAACAGGCCAGGCTTTTGTCTGTTTCAAAAGTGGACGAGTCACTCATTTGTCGTGGACAAAAAAGGTTTTTAGGGCGAGATAATGGGATAAAAGCGGGTGTTTCTGTATCTTTGACCAAGACATTATTGGAGCTTGTCCAACTAATGTCAACAAAAATCCAGTTCAGGGGGCTGGCATGCCAGACAGCGTCTTGAGCGCCATACCGTTGCTTGTTTTGCAACTTTCGATCCCTGAAAAATCGCAAGGAGCCGTGATGAATGCCCCTGAAAAACTGCCATTGCCTGACATCCAGTCGGTTGTCGATCGCCGTAATGTCTACATCAACCGTGTTGGCGTGAAATCACTGGTCCACCCGCTGCGGGTGCGCGCTGCGGACGGCAGCGTGGTGTCCACCGTGGCGACAGTCGATATGACCGTGGGACTGCCGCCCGAGGTCAAGGGCACTCACATGTCGCGGTTTGTCGAGGTGCTGCAGGACCACCACGATGCGCTGGATGCCGCGGGTTTTGCCGCACTGCTTGAGCGCATGATCAGTCGCCTCGATGCCCGGTCCGGCATGATCGAAATGCGTTTTCCGTATTTCATCCGCAAGCGCGCGCCCGTATCCGGTGTCGAGAGCCTGCTCGACTACAAAGTCGTGCTGCGCGCGGAGCTTGACGCAGCGGGCGCCGTATTCACCACACGAGTTTCAGCGCCGGCAACCAGCCTGTGCCCCTGCTCCAAGGAGATTTCCGAATACGGCGCCCATAACCAGCGCTCCGAAATCACCATCACCGTTGAAGCCGACAGCGCGCTGACCATCGAGGCCATCGCCGGGATTGCCGAGCAGGAGGCCTCGTGCGAGGTTTACGGGTTGCTCAAGCGTCCCGATGAGAAGTGGGTGACCGAGCGTGCTTACGACAACCCCAAGTTTGTCGAGGACCTGGTGCGCGATATCGCGCTGCGCCTTGATGCCGATGCCCGGGTGCGCCGCTTTACCGTAGAGGCGGAGAACTTCGAGTCGATCCATAACCACTCGGCCTACGCGCTGGTCGAGCGGGCAAAGTAGGCCGGAGGCTTCGGGTGACGGCAAGTCAAGGGCGGCGTATTGCCATCGTCGGCTCAGGTATTGCCGGGCTGTCGGCGGCCTGGCTGCTGTCGCGCGCGCACCGCGTGACCCTGTTCGAGGCGAATGACTATCCCGGCGGTCATACCCACACGGTCGATGTCACGCTCGATGGCATCACGGCGCCGGTGGATACCGGGTTTCTGGTGTTCAACGACCGCACTTATCCGAATCTGATCGCCATGTTCGACCACCTGGGCATTGCCACCACGGCCAGCGACATGTCGTTTTCGGTGCGGCTCGAAGCCGCTGCCCTGGAGTGGGCCGGTGATGATCTTGATGCGGTATTTGCACAGCGGCGAAATCTGCTGCGCCCGGCGTTCTGGGGCATGCTGGCCGACATTCTGAGGTTCAACCGCGAGGCGACGGCTGCGGCACGTGGCGGTGCCGGTGATGCAGTTTCGCTGGGTGAATTTCTCGATGGCGGCGGCTATGGCGCCGCTTTCCGCGATTGGTACCTGCTGCCGATGGCGGGGGCCATCTGGTCCTGTCCGGCAAATGCCATGCTTGCCTATCCGGCGCGGACTTTTTTCCGTTTCTGCGACAACCATGGCCTGTTGCAGGTCAGCAACCGTCCGCAATGGCGCACTGTCATCGGCGGTGCGCGCAGCTATGTGCAAAAGCTCGTCGCAGAAATCGCCGATGTGCGCCTGTCCATGCCGGTGGCGGCGGTGCGCCGCGACGGTGCTGGGGTCATCCTGAATTCGCCGGCTGGCGAGGAACGCTTTGATGCCGTGGTGCTGGCCTGCCACAGCGACCAGGCATTGCGCCTGCTTGCGGATGCCGACGAAACCGAGCGCGGCGTGCTCGGCGCCATTCCATACCAGGACAACGAGGTGGTGCTGCACAGCGACGAAAGTTTTTTGCCGCGGCGGCGCAAGGCCTGGTCGGCGTGGAATTACCACGCCACAGCGGCCGCCGATGCCGATCGTCCGGTGGGTGTGAGTTACCTGATCAGCAAGCTGCAGCCGCTGCCGTTCAAGCGGCCGGTGATCGTGACGCTGAATCCCGGCACGCCGCCGCACGCGGATTGTGTGATCGACCGTTACCACTATGCCCATCCGGTGTTTGATGCACGCAGCAGCGAAGCCCAGGCCCGGTTGCCGCAGTTGCAGGGGCGGCGCAATACCTGGTTCTGCGGCGCATGGACCGGATACGGATTCCATGAGGACGGGCTGAAGTCAGGGCTGGCGGTGGCTGCGGGACTTGGCGTCTCCGCGCCGTGGTTGCCGGCGCTGCCGGCACTGAAGGCGGCGGCATGAAGAATGGTGTGTCCGAGGCGCTGTTGTACAGCGGCGAAGTGATGCATCGGCGTTATTCGCCGGCAAGCCATGCCTTTCGCCACGGCTTGTTTTTCCTGCGGCTGCGCATCGATGGCGGGAGGCCGGCACTGCCAGGCCTGTGTTCACGCAACCGCTGGAACCTGACGGGTTTTCATGATGCCGATTACGGTCCGCGCGACGGCAGTCCGCTCGAGCCGTGGATGCGTGATGTGCTGGCGCGGCACGGCCTGCACGCGGCGGATGGTGCGATCTGGCTGCAGACTTTCCCGAGGATTTTCGGTTACGCCTTTAACCCGGTGAGTTTCTGGCTGTGCCACGACCGCGACGGCCTGCTGCGCGCGGTGCTTGCCGAGGTCAACAACACTTTCGGTGAGCACCACAACTACCTGGTGGCGCATGGCGACGGCCGGCCGATCCGCGGCGGCGACTGGCTGACCGCGCGCAAGGTGTTCCATGTTTCACCGTTTTTCCCGGTCAGCGGCGAATACCGCTTCCGCTTCGAGGATGACGGCGGCGTCTGCCGCTTCCGCATCGACTATGACGACGGCGCCGGCAACCGCCTGGTCACCCAGATTCGCGGCATCGCGCGGCCGCTGACCTCAGCCGCACTGGCCGGGGAGTTGTTCCGCCGGCCCTGGCTGGGCTTCGGCGTGATCCTGCGCATCCATTACCACGCGCTGCGGCTGTGGCTGAAGCGCGTGCCCTTTTTTTCCAAACCTCTGCCTCCGGCAGAAGACATTACGCGATGAACCCAACCTTCACCGATGATGCCCCCCGGGGTAGCGAACCTGCTGCCGCCCGCTGGCTTTTGCGAATACTGGCCGGACTGCGCGCCGGCCGCATCGACCTCACCACCCCCGATGGCCGCACGCTGACCTTCAGCGGCAGCGCATCCGGACCCCATGCCACGCTGAAGCTGGGTGACTGGAAGGTCTGTGCCGACATCCTGACGCGTGGCGACATCGGCCTCGCCGAAGCCTGGATCGAGGGCCGGGTAACGAGTGACGACCTCACGCAACTGCTGCTGCTTGCTGCGGTCAACGAGACCGCGATCGAGCAGGCGATCCACGGCCGCTGGTGGGCGACCTTGGCTTACCGCCTGCGCCACTGGCTG
>JAIENU010000152.1 GCA_019751125.1 Burkholderiales bacterium
TGGCTGTCGAGCTGGGCGCTGCCGTTGACCGCATCGACCAGCGTGATCACGCTGTCCAGCGCGTACTTCGGCGCCAGCTGTTCATCAACCACCACGCTCTGCACGATCGGCACCGGATCGGCGAGGCCGGTGGTTTCAATCAGCACGCGGTCGAAGGGTGGCAGGTCCTTGCCGCGGCTGCGGTCGAGCCCGCGCAGGGTATCGACCAGATCACCGCGCAGGGTGCAGCAGATGCAGCCACTGGACAGCAGGACCGTGTTTTCGCTGGGGGTGGCGATCAGCAGGTGATCGAGTCCGACTTCGCCGAACTCGTTGATGATCACCGCCGCGCCGGCCATTGCAGGGTCCTGCAACAGCCGGTTGAGCAGCGTGGTTTTGCCGCTGCCCAGAAACCCGGTGATGATCGAAACCGGCAGCCGGGTCACGGAGCGAGCACTAACTTATATTAATTAAGTGATTGTTTTTATTGATAATTTACTTGGTCTCGAGGGAGGCCGAGTATTTGCCCAAAGCAGCCAGGCCATTCATTTTCGCGCGATGCGCCAGCGCCGCCTGCGCTGCCGGCACGTTCGCCCGCTGGCCCTTCCAGGCTTTCAGCGAAGGCTGCTGCAGCGCGCGGCCGTAGGAGAAGGACAGCGGCCAGGGCAGGTTGCCCTTGAACTGCACGTTCATCGAATTGAGGTGGGCGGTGGCCACTTCGTCGCTCTGGCCACCGGACAGGAAGACGATGCCGGCCACGGCGGCGGGCACGGTGCGCTTCAGCGTGCGTACGGTGCGCGCGGCGACTTCATCGACCGGCGCCTGTTTCGCGCATTTCTTGCCGGAGATCACCATCGACGGTTTCAGCACCGAGTGCTCGAGCACGACGCGGTTCATGTACAGCGCCTCGTACACGGCATTCAAGGTCCATTCGGTGACCTGCTCACAGCGGTCGATGTCGTGGTCGCCGTCCATCAGCACCTCGGGTTCGACGATGGGCACCAAACCGGCTTCCTGGCAGATCGCGGCATAACGCGCCAGCGCGTGGGCATTGGCGGCGATGCTGGTCGAACTCGGCAGGTCGCGGCCGATGTCGATGACCGCGCGCCATTTGGCGAACTTGGCACCGAGCTTGACGTATTCGGCGCAGCGCTTGGGCAGGTTGTCGAGGCCTTCGGTGACGGTTTCACCGGGGCAGAAAGCGAGCGGCTTGGCGCCGGCATCGACCTTGATGCCGGGCAGCACGCCGGCCTTGTTCAGCACATCGACGAAGGGGGTGCCGTCGGCAGCCTTCTGGCGCAGGGTCTCGTCATAGAGGATCACGCCGCTGATGTATTCACCAATGCCCTTGGTCGAAAACAGCATGTCGCGATAGGCGCGGCGGTGCTCCTCAGTGTTCTCGACATTGATGCTGTCAAAACGTTTGCCGATGGTGCCGGTGCTTTCGTCGGCGGCGAGGATGCCCCGGCCGGGGGCGACCATGGCCTGGGCAATGGCGGCGAGATTGTTGGTGGACATGGGAAAGACTCCTGCGGTTCTGATTAAACGATGGTGGTATCGGAAAATTGGAGCGGTATTTTACCCGCCGGGTTTGGCAACAGCGTCAGCTCTTGCGGTGTTCACCGACTTTGACGATTTTCATGGTGTTGGTGCCGCCGGCGCGACCGAAGGGTTCGCCGATGGTGAGCACGATCAGGTCGCCGTTCTGCACCACGCCCCGATTGATCAGTTCGTCCTCGGCCATCAGCAGCGCTTTTTCCGGATTCCGCGCACCCTTGAAACGCACCGGGTGCACGCCACGGAACAGGGTCACCCGCCGCCGCGTTTCGACCACCGAACTCATCGCGTAAATCGGCACCGAGATGGCCATCCGTGACATCAGCAGCGCAGTGCGTCCGCTCTGTGTCAGCGCAGCAATCGCCTTGATCGGCAAACCGGAAGCCGTGGTAAAGGCCGTGGCCTTGGCAATCGCATTCTCGACATCGGTCTGGCCGGCATAGCCGCGGCGATCCTGCTGCGGCAGGTCTTCCTTTTCGACTTCGACGCAGACGCGCACCATCGCAGCGATGGTCTCGGCCGGATATTTTCCGGCGGCGGTTTCGGCCGAGGTCATCACCGCGTCGGTGCCGTCGAGCACCGCGTTGGCCACGTCTGAGACTTCAGCCCGGGTCGGGATCGGGCTCGAGATCATCGATTCCATCATCTGCGTCGCAGTGATGGTCAGTTTCTGTTTTTCACGGGCCATGCGGATCATGCGCTTTTGCAGCGCGGGGATCGGCGCATCACCGACTTCGACCCCGAGGTCGCCACGCGCCACCATGATGGCGTCGGAGGCGTCGAGGATTTCCTCCAGCGCCGGGATGGCCTCGGCGCGCTCGATCTTGGAGACGATCAGGCCGTGGCCGCCGGCTTTGACGAACAGGTCGCGCGCCCAGCGTACGTCCTCGCCGGAGCGCGGGAAAGACACCGCGAGGAAATCGGCCTTCAGTTCCGCCGCCAGCTTGATGTCCTGCTTGTCCTTCTCGGTCAATGCCGGCGCGGTCAGGCCGCCACCCTTGCGGTTGATGCCCTTGTTGTTCGACAGCGGGCCGCCCTGTTCGACCACCGTGGTGATCTTTCCTCCGCGCACACTGCTGACGCCGAGCACGATGCGGCCGTCATCCAGCAGCAGCGTATCGCCGGAGCGTACGTCGTTGGGCAGATTCTTGTAGTCGAGGCCGACAACGTTCTGGTCACCGAGTTTGCACTCGGCATCGAGCACGAACTTGGCACCCGGTTCGAGCTGGATCTTGTTGTCCTTGAACCGGCCGATACGGATTTTCGGTCCCTGCAGATCAACCAGCACGCCGACCGCGCGGCCGGCCTTGCGCGCGAGCATCCGCACCAGATTGACTCGTGCCCGATGCTCGTCGGGGGAGCCGTGCGAAAAATTGATGCGCACGACATCGAGCCCGGCTTCAATCATGCGCGTCAGGGTCTTGGCATCACTGGATGCGGGGCCCAGCGTGGCGACAACTTTGGTTCTGCGGATCATGCGCTGTCCATCCTTGTGTGTTTAGGCTGGCCGCGCTCCGGTCATGCGGCGCGCTGTTCGAGGACTTCAACTGCCGGCAGCTTGCGACCCTCGAGGAATTCGAGAAAAGCGCCACCGCCGGTGGAGATATAGGAAACCTTGTCGGCAATACCGTACTTGGCGACCGCCGCCAGCGTGTCGCCGCCACCTGCAATCGAAAAACCCTTCGATGCGGCAATTGCTTCGGCAATCGCCCTGGTGCCGCCGGCAAACTGGTCGTATTCGAACACGCCGACCGGGCCGTTCCAGACAATGGTGCCGGCCTTGGCGATCAGCCCGGCAAAAGTCTTCGCGGTCTTGGCGCCGACATCCAGAATCAGGTCGCCGGGCTTCACATCCGCGGCGTCGATGCGGTTGGCGCGCGCCAGTGCCGACAATTCATCGGCCACCACCACGTCCACCGGCAGCGGCACCTGGGCGCCGCGCGACTTCATGATGTCGATGATCGCCTGCGCTTCGCCAACGAGGTCAGGCTCGGCCAGCGATTTGCCGATGCGCATGCCGGTGGCCAGCATGAAGGTATTGGCAATGCCGCCACCGACGATCAGCTGGTCAACTTTTTCAGCCAGCGATTTCAGGATGGTCAGCTTGGTCGAGACCTTGGAACCGGCGACGATGGCGAGCAGCGGCCGCGCCGGTTTTTCGAGAGCCTTGCCCAGCGCATCAAGCTCGGCCGCCATCAGCGGGCCGGCGCAGGCCACCGGCGCGAATTTCGCGATGCCGTGGGTCGTAGCCTCGGCGCGGTGTGCGGTACCGAAGGCGTCATTCACATACACATCACACAGCGCCGCCATTTTTTTGGCCAGCGCTTCGTCGTTCTTTTTCTCGCCCTTGTTGACGCGGCAGTTTTCGAGCAACACCACTTCACCGGGCTTGACCTCGAAACCGCCATCAACCCAGTCCTGCACCAAGCGCACCGGCTGGCCGAGCACTTCCGACAGGCGCTGCGCAATCGGTGCCAACGTGTCGGTGGGCTGCAGCGAACCTTCGGTCGGCCGGCCGAGGTGGGAGGTCACCATCACCGCGGCACCGGCGGCGACGGCGTGCTTGATGCCGGGTATCGTCGCGCGGATACGGGTGTCCTCGGTGATGTTGCCGGCATCATCCTGCGGCACGTTGAGGTCGGCGCGGATAAATACGCGCTTGCCTTTGAGTGGAAGGTCGGTGAGGCGCAGGAACTTCATCTCGGCTTACTTCTTGGCGACGACGCGCACCATTTCCAGCACCTTGCTGGAATAACCCCATTCGTTGTCGTACCAGGACACCACCTTGACGAAGGTCGGATCGAGCGCGATGCCGGCTTCGGCGTCGAACACCGAGGTGCAGGTCTCGTCGCGGAAGTCGGTCGATACCACCTTTTCCTCGGTGTAACCGAGCACGCCCTTCAGCGCGCCCTGCGACTGCGCCTTCATCTCGGCGCAGATTTCGGCGTAGGTGGCGGGCTTGTTCAGCTCCACCGTGAGGTCGACCACCGACACGTCGGAGGTCGGCACGCGGAAGGCCATGCCGGTCAGCTTTTTGTTCAGTTCCGGAATCACCACACCGACGGCCTTGGCAGCACCCGTCGAGGACGGAATGATGTTTTCGAGAATGCCGCGGCCACCGCGCCAGTCCTTGTTCGACGGACCATCGACGGTTTTCTGCGTCGCCGTTGCGGCGTGCACCGTGGTCATCAGGCCGCGCTTGATACCCCATTTGTCATTCAGCACCTTCGCCACCGGCGCCAGGCAGTTGGTGGTGCAGGAAGCGTTGGAGATGATGTCCTGGCCGGCGTAACTCTTGTCGTTGACGCCGTAGACGAACATCGGCGTGTCGTCTTTCGACGGCGCGGACATGATGACTTTTTTAGCACCGGCGGCAAGGTGTTTGCCGGCGGTGGCCTTGTCGAGGAAGAGACCCGTGGCTTCAATCACGATATCGGCACCGATCTCGTTCCATTTCAGTTCGGTCGGATCCTTGACCGCGGTGAGGCGGATTTTTTTGCCGTTGACCACCAGCGTATTGCCGGAAACCGAGATGTCACCCTTGAATTTGCCGTGCACCGAATCGTGGCGCAGCATGTAGGCGAGGTAGTCGGGCTCGAGCAGGTCGTTGATGCCGACCACTTCGATATCGGAAAAATCCTGCACCGCTGCACGAAACACCATGCGACCGATACGCCCAAATCCGTTGATGCCGACCTTGATTGCCATGACGCCCCCGCTGAAATCCGGTTAATGAAAAATTGATCTAAAAAACTTGATCCAAAAAATCAGAGCACGCTGCGCACCGCCGCGGCGACGGCGTCGCCGGTGATGCCGAAAAACTTGAACAATTCGCCCGCCGGCGCCGATTCGCCGTAGCGGTCGATGCCGATGACCTTGCCTTCAAGGCCAACATATTTACGCCAATAGTCGGTGACACCAGCCTCGACGGCCACGCGCGGTACGCCACGCGGCAGCACCGATTCGCGGTACGCCGCATCCTGGCGGTCGAAAGCCTGGGTGCAGGGCATCGACACCACACGCACCGCGATGCCGTCCGCGGCCAGCGCCTGCTGTGCGGCCAGCGCCAGTGCAACTTCGGAACCGGTGGCGATGATCACCGCACGCGGCGTGCCGCTGGACTCGCTGAGTACATAACCACCACGAGCCACTGCGGAAACCTGTTCGGCGCTGCGGTTCTGGAAATTGAGGTTCTGCCGCGACAGCAGCAGGCTGGCCGGACCATCCTTGCGTTCGATCGCTGCAGCCCAGGCCTGCGCGGTTTCAACCGTATCGCAGGGCCGCCACACGTCCATGTTCGGCAGCAGGCGCAGCGTCGCCGCATGCTCCACCGGCTGGTGGGTCGGGCCGTCTTCGCCGAGGCCGATCGAATCATGGGTGAACACGCAGACCACACGCTGCTTCATCAGCGCCGCCATGCGCAAGGCATTGCGCGCGTAATCCGAGAACACCAGGAAGGTGGCGTGGTAGGGGATCAAGCCGCCGTGCAGTGCAATGCCGTTGCAGATCGCGGCCATGCCGAATTCGCGCACGCCGAAATAGAGGTAGTTGCCGCCGGCGGTTGCGCTGACGCCTTTCGAGCCCGACCACAGCGTCAGGTTGGAACCGGCGAGGTCGGCGGAACCACCAATCAGCTCGGGCAATGCCGGGGCATAACCCTCGATCGCATTCTGCGAGGCCTTGCGTGTGGCGATGGTCTCGGCCTTCTGCACGGTCTGTGCAATGAAGGCATCACGTTTCGCTGCCCAGTCGGCCGGTAAATCGCCAGCCATGCGGCGCTTGAACTCCGCAGCCAGCTCCGGATACGCAGCGGCATAGGCGGCAAAGCGCTGGTTCCACTCCGCCTCACGTGCGGCACCCTGGTCGCGGGCGCTCCAATCGGCACGCAGCGCTTCCGGAATCTCGAAGGGCGGGTGCGGCCAGCCGATGGCTTCGCGGGTGGCGGCAATTTCCTCAGCGCCCAGCGGCGCACCGTGTACACCACCGGTGTTCTGCTTTTTCGGCGCACCCTTGCCGATGATGGTCTTGCAGCAGATCAGCGTCGGGCGCGCGGTTTCCTGCTGCGCCTGGCGGATTGCGGCATCGACGGCGTCGCCGTCGTGGCCATCCACGCCATAGATCACGTTCCAGCCGTAAGCGGCGAAGCGCTGCGGAACGTTATCTGTAAACCATTGTTTTATATGGCCTTTTTCTGAATCGATGGAAATGCCGTTGTCATCGTAGAGGGCGATCAGCTTGTTCAGCTTCAGTGTGCCGGCCAGTGCGCAGGCTTCGTGCGAGATGCCCTCCATCAAGCAACCGTCGCCGAGGAAGACATAGGTGCGGTGATTCACAATGGCATGGCCATCGCGGTTGAAGCTGTCGGCGAGCACACGCTCGGCGATGGCCAGACCCACGGCATTGGCGATGCCCTGACCCAGCGGGCCGGTGGTGGTCTCGACGCCGGGGGTGATGCCGTGCTCGGGGTGGCCCGCAGTCTTGGAATGCAGCTGGCGGAAGCGCTTCAGTTCGTCGATCGGCAGGTCATAACCGGTCAGGTGCAGCAGCGCGTAAAGCAGCATCGAGCCGTGGCCGTTGGACAGCACGAAGCGGTCGCGGTCAGCCCACAGCGGATTCGCTGGATTGTGGCGCAGGTGGCCGCGCCACAGGGCCTCGGCAATGTCCGCCATGCCCATGGGCATTCCGGGATGACCGGAGTTGGCTTGTTGAACGGCGTCCATCGCCAACGCGCGCAGCGCGTTCGCCAACTCGGGTCGGGAACTCATGTCTTGCGGTCCTGGAGGAGGGCTTGCGGGAAAAGCCGTGATTATAACGGCTCACCCGAGGACGGCGCGAGGGCAAAGCCCGAACGGAGCGGCCTCGCGCCAGTATGAGAGGCCGCAGCTACTCGTCGTGCTTGCGCGAGGTTTTGATGCCCAAGTGTTTGAGCTTGCGATACAAATGGGTGCGCTCAAGCCCCACCACCTCGGCCACGCGGCTGATGTTGCCGCCCTCCCGGGCGAGGTGGTATTCAAAATAAATGCGCTCGAAGGCGTCCCGGGCATCACGCAGCGGGGCGTCGAGCTGCAGCACCGAGGCCACATCGGGTGTTGCCGACTGCGGCACCACGCGCACCGTTTCCTCCAGCGAGATCTGCTCGCCGGCGGCAGTGTTGGCGAGCGTCTGCACCACGCTTTTCAGTTCGGACAGGTTGCCCGGCCACTCGTAGTTGCGCAACGCGTTCAGTGCCGCGGTGCTGAAATGCCGCGGCGGCACCTGCTTCTGCTCGACCATGTCGGAGAGCAGCGCCGCGGCCAGTTCCGGGATGTCGTCGCGCTGCTCGCGCAGCCGCGGCAGCTGGATGGTGGTGGCGCCGAGCATCTGGTAGACGCGGTCGTCGAAGGCACCGGCAGCAACACGCTCGGCCAGCGGCTGGGTGCTGCAGCAGACCACGCGCACGTTGTAGCGGTCTGCCTGCGACAGCAGTACATAAAGCCCGCGCTGTTCAAGTTTGCTGAATTCGGCGATATCGCGCACCAGCAGCGTGCCGCCACGGCTGGCCTGCAGCAAATCGAGTGGTGCATCGACCACCTGCGCGCCAAGCTCGACCGCGGTCCACGGCATGCTCGGCGTGTGCAGGATGCGCGCGCAGGCTTCGAAGGCACAGCCCGGTGCGCCCTGCACCAGCACCGCGCTGCGGCTGGCGGCGATGCGCTCCAGGCGCTGCTTCAGTTCCTGAACCACCGGCGTGCGGCCCAGCATGCCAAGCGCCGCGGCCTGCGGCCGTTGCTCGCCGCGGGTGATCGCCTTGCCGACGGTGGCGAGCAGCTTTTGCAGCGCAATCGGTTTTTCGAGGAAATCGTAGGCGCCGATGCGAGTGGCCTCAACCGCGGTGTCGATGGTGCCGTGCCCCGACATCATCACCACCGGCATCGTCAGCTGGCCGGTGCTTGCCCATTCCTTGAGGAGCGTGATGCCGTCGGTGTCGGGCATCCAGATATCAAGCAAAACCAGGTCGGGCCGCGCCTGACTGCGGAAGGCGCGCGCAGCGCCGGCGTTTTCCGCGAGTTGCACGTCGTAACCCTCGTCGGAAAGGATTTCCGAGAGCAGTTCGCGGATGCCGATTTCGTCGTCTACTACCAGGATCTGTCGCATGGTTCAGTCCGTCAGAATATTCATGCCGCGCTGCGTTCACCGGCATTGGCCGCAGGCAGCAGGATGCTGACCCGCGCGCCGCGCGGCACGACATTGGCGATCGTCACTTCGCCGTGGTGTTCTTCAATGATCTTGCGCACGATCGACAGCCCGAGGCCGGTGCCGCGCGGCTTGGTGGTGACATAGGGCTCGAAGGCGCGCTTCATCAGGTTTTCGGGAAAGCCGCTGCCGTTATCGGTCACCGAAAGTTCGACGCGGCCGCCGTGCAGCGCGGTGACAATGTCGATGCGCGGCGCCTCGACACCGGCCAGCGCGTCCTGCGCGTTCTGCAGCAGGTTGTGGATGACCTGGCGGATCTGCGTCGAGTCGCCTTCGACTGCAGGCAGCGCCGGCGCAAGGTTGGGCGCCAGGCT
>JAIENU010000202.1 GCA_019751125.1 Burkholderiales bacterium
CACCCGGCAGGCCTTTGAGCTGCTTGCAACCAATCCGGTCGGCGTCGTCATGGCCGATCTGAACATGCCGGAAATGAACGGCATCGAGTTCCTCGGCAAAGTCAAGCTGATGTATCCCTCGATCTCCCGGTTCATGCTGAGCGGCGCCGGCGATTTTGCGACCGCAACCAGGGCACTTAACGAAGGCGCAGTGCACAAATTCTTCGTCAAGGGACAGGACGAAATGCTGCTGCGCAGTGAAATCCGCAAATCGCTGCGCAGCAACGGCAGTAACCAGGTCATGACCGACAGGGAACTGCAGGACTGGCGGCAGGGAACAACCGCGGGCAATTGACAGTCATGGTGCCGCCCCCTAAAAATAGGGGACGACCATGGAACGCCGCGACTTCATCGGTTTTTGCGCTTCGAGCTGTGCCTCATCGGGCCTCGGTTTCAGCATTGAGGCGCTGGCAAACACCGATGCACGGCCCCGCAGCTACGCCCGGACGCTGCTCACCGACAGCAGCGGCAAACCGCTGCTGGCCAGGCAGCTCGCCGTGGGGGAAAACTACGTCTTCCATTACCCCTTCGAGGCGACGCCCTGTTTCCTGCTCAACCTCGGCAAGCCGACGACCCAGAACATCGCGCTGAAAACCCGCGACGGTGCAGCCTACCAGTGGCCCGGCGGCGTCGGCCCGCAGCGAGCAATCGTCGCCTATTCCGCGATCTGTTCGCACCAGCTGACCTATCCGACTCGGCAGATCAGCTTCATCAGTTATCGTGAACGCTCGACGGCGCCGCAGGGCGGGCGCGCCAACATGATCCATTGTTGCTCCGAGCACAGTGAATACGATCCTGCCGCTGGCGCCAGGGTCATGGCCGGCCCGGCGCCGGAGCCACTCTGTGCCATCCTGCTCGGATACGACGCGGCGACCGACCAGCTTCACGCCACCGGCACGCTGGGCGGCGAGATGTTCAACAGTTTTTTCAGCAAATTCGAGATGCGCCTCGCGCTTGAGCACGGTGGCGGCCGCGCAAAACAGCGGGTCAGCGGCCACAGCACGGTCAGCCCGCTGTCACAGTTTTGCAAGCAGCAGGTGAAATGTTAGTCTGCGCATGAGCAAAACAATCAAACAATAATCCGAACAAAAACCAATAACGACTCGTAACCGCGCACCAGCGGAATCATCCAAAGGAGAGGCCCATGAAACACATCGCTTTTGCAGCACTTTGCCTGACCCTCGTCTCCGGCTGCGCCAGCTTTGGCGAAGCCGATGACGCTGCCGCAACGGCGAAACTTGAACCGCTGGCCGGGAGCAAGGTCAGCGGTACCGTGACCTTCACCCGCGTCGGCAGCGACATCGTGCGAGTCAGCGGCGAGGTGCGTGGTCACACGCCGGGGCCCAAGGGATTCCACATCCACGAAAAAGGCGACTGCAGCGATCCGAAGGGCATGAGTGCCGGCGGACATTTCAACCCCGGTGGCCACAAACACGGTGGCCCGTACGAGCCGGAACGCCATGCCGGCGACCTCGGCAACATCAATTTCGACAAACAGGGGGTCGCCGCCTTCAACTTTGTGGTTGGCGGCATCTCGGTGAGCAGCGGCAAGAAGGACGGCATCATCGGCCGGTCGGTGATCGTCCATGCCGCAGCCGACGATCTTGAAACCGATCCCACCGGCAACTCGGGCGGCCGCGTGGCCTGCGGCATCATCAAGTAATCCGCACGTGGCAAACGGCGCGGGGTCCGGTACGGGCCGCGGCCGCTCCACCTGCCGGATCCGCCCGTCTGATCAACTCACCGAATGATCTCGGCCAACCCCGGCAGATAGCGGCATAAAACACTGTCGGGCCGCTGCGCCGCGGGTTGCAATACATGGGTCATGCCATACAGGCCCACCGCTGCAATCAGCGCCGCCGCAGCGTAACGCAAGCCATCACCTCCCCGGCGCAGCCGTGACTGCGCACCCTGCCAGGTCATGCCGATTGCCAGCACATTGGGCAACGTGCCAAGGCCAAAAGCCGCCAGCAGCAGCGCACCCTGCAGCGCGTTGCCCGAGGCCAGCGCAGTCAGCAGCGCCGCATAAACCATGCCGCAGGGCAGCCAGCCCCAGACCGCCCCCAGGCCCAGGGCCTGCCAGGACGATCTCACCGGCAGGAATCGCCGAGACAGCGGCTGCACCCGGCGCCACAGCACGGCGCCAGCCGCCTCGATTCCACGCGTGACCGGTGCGAAACCGGCAACATTCAACGCCACGACCAGCAGCGTGGCTCCCATCATGAACATCAGCAGGTGTTGCGCCAGTGCGCCGCCGCGCAGCGCGATGCCGGCCTCCCCCGCAGCCCCGGCCAGTGCGCCGGCACAAACATAGCTGCCGAGACGTCCGGCGTGATAAGCCAGTAGGCGTTGCAGGCTGCGCTGCCCCCCGGGTCCCGGCGCGCAGGTCAGGCTGACGATGCCGCCACACATTGCCGCGCAGTGCGTTCCGCCCAGCAGGCCCGCGCCCAGTGCGGTGAGCATCATGGCCTGCAGCCAGCCGTCGAATATCATCCCGTCAGATCACCCGCGAGTAGCGCATGGTCTCGCGCTCACGCTGCAGATAGCGGTCGAACACCATGCACACATTGCGGATCAGCATCCGGCCTCGCGGCGTGACATTGATCCACTCGTCATCAAGCTGCAGCAGTCCGTCACCCGCCAGCGCCCGCAATTCTTCCAGTTCCCGGGCAAAGTATTTGTCGAAATCAACAAGATAGGCGATGCCGATCGAACGCTTCGACACCTGGAACTGGCAGCACAGCGCCTGGATCACTGCCCGGCGCAGCAGGTCGTCGGCGGACAGCTCGAGGCCGCGCGCCACCGGCAGCTGGCCGCGATCGAGTGCGTCGTAGTAGTCCTCGAGCTCGCGGTGGTTCTGGTTGTAGGCCGGACCGATGGCGCCGATGGCTGAAACACCCAGTGCCAGCAGGTCACACTCTGCATGTGTGGAGTAGCCCTGGAAGTTGCGATGCAGGTGGCCGTGGCGCTGCGCCACCGCCAATGCGTCGTCGGGGCGCGCGAAATGATCCATGCCGACATAGACATAGCCAGCATCAGTCAGGCGCTGCACCGCCAGCGCCAGCAGCTTGAGCTTGATTTCGGGCGCCGGCAGATCGTTCTCGGCAATGCGCCGCTGCGGCTTGAAGCGGGTCGGCAGATGGGCGTAGTTGTACACCGCGATCCGGTCAGGCGCTGCAGCAATCACCCGCCCCAGCGTGCGATTGAAACTGAGCAGGCTCTGTTTCGGCAGCCCGTAGATCAGATCCACGTTAACCGAGGAAAAACCGGAATCGCGTGCCGCCTCGATGATCGCCAAGGTCTGCGTCTCGTCCTGCATCCGGTTGACCGCGCGCTGCACCTCGGGATCGAAATCCTGCACGCCGAGGCTTACCCGGTTGAAACCCAGCAAGCGCAGCCCGCGCATCGCCGCAGGATCGACGCTGCGCGGATCGATTTCAATCGAATACTCGCCATCGTTGGAAAAAGAAAAATGGCGGCGCAGTGCGTCGAACAGACGGTCGAGCTGGTCCAGGCTGAAAAAGGTCGGTGTGCCGCCGCCCCAGTGCATCTGCTCGACGCCACGGTCGGCGGCAAACAGGGATCCCTGCAGATCGATTTCGCGCAGCAGGTAATCAAGGTATTTCGCGCCCTTGGCGCGGTCGCGGGTCACCACCTTGTTGCAGGCGCAGTAAAAACACACGGTACTGCAGAATGGCAGGTGGACATAGATCGACAAACCGCGCCGGATGCCGCCGATATTGCGCCGTGCCACCCACGAGCGGTAAGCCTCGGCATCGAAGGCTTCAACGAAGCGGTCCGCTGTCGGGTACGAGGTGTAACGCGGCCCGTTGCGGTCCAGGCGGCGGATCAGATCGAGATCGACTTCGACAGTCAGCGGTTCGGGCACGGATTTTCGGTCGTTCATGGAATGGAATACGGGGCGATTGCCATGCCGCCATTGTCCACGGCCAAAAACCCCGCGTTTTGACCCAGATCAAGCAGCCGTCAGGAATTTGGGGTAGATTGGTTCCGTGTGAGGCACGGCCCCGCCAACAGATCCGCGAAAATCCGCACCAAACACCCACTGAACACGCACCAAACACGAACCAAGCACGAACTAAACCCGCAAAAACCACGCCTGTCATGACAAAAACAGCCACCCGACTGCGTGTCGTGGAAGTCGATAATCTGAAGACCGCCTGCTCGACCTGCAGCCTTCAGGAGCTGTGCCTGCCGGCCGGCCTGAACGAGGCCGAACTCAAGGCGGTCGATGAACTGGTGAACCGCCGGCGCCCGGTGAAGCGGAGCGACTACCTGTTCCGCGCCGGCACCGCGCTGCATTCGCTGTACGCGATCCGCAGCGGTTTCCTGAAAAGCAGCGTGCTGCATGATGACGGCCGTGAACAGGTTGCAGGCTTTCACATGATGGGTGACCTGATGGGCATGGACGCCATCGGCACCAGCCAGCACCTTTGCGACGCCGTGGCGCTTGAAGACAGCGAGGTCTGCGAAATCCCGCTGAAGGATCTTGAGGCGCTGTCGCGCGACATTCCCTCGCTGCAGCAGCACTTTCACCGCATCATGAGCCGCGAGATCGCCCGCGACTACGGCGTGATGCTGCTGCTGGGCAGCATGCGCGCCGAAGAACGCCTCGCCGCCTTCCTGCTCAATCTGTCTCAGCGTTTTGCGGCGCGCGGATATTCGTCGCTCGAATTCAACCTGCGCATGACCCGCGAGGAGATCGGCAGCTATCTCGGCCTGAAGCTGGAAACCGTCAGCCGCACGCTGTCGGGCTTCCAGGCGCAAGGCCTGATCGCAGTGCAGAACAAGCACCTGCGCATCCTGAAGATCGATGCACTGCAGGAACTGGTCAGCCCCCACGGCTGCCGCGGCTGAACACGTCCTAATCGGCACCCTGGAGGAAACTGGTCAGCGCACTCGACGCAGCCGCCACCATCCAGAACAGGAAGAATCCCGTCGAATAGATGGCGATCGGCGACCAATGCACCGGATGACCCAGCAAGTACAGCTCCTGCGGATCGATCAGCGTGAAAAACACGCCTTCAGCAATACCTCCGACCAGGAAGGACGGCCACAGTATCCACATCAGTCGTTTGCCCACACCCTAGCCCCCTCTCCTGCCGCCCTGCTGATCCTCTTCGGCAATGCGGTTGCGGAAAAAACACCAGAAGCCGCCGCCAATCGCGATCACCAGCAGGATTGTCACCAGACTGAACAGGCCGAAGTCTGAACTCACCAGCAGTTGCCAGGCCATATCTCCTCTCCTCTCACAGTTTCAGCGCCGGTTCGCTGCAAGCATGGTGCCCACCTGCGCGGGATGTCTCAGTTCACCATCGATGCGCCACACGGCATCCGCGTCTTCCAGCACCAGCAGCCAGCGCCCGGCAGCCAGCTCCGGTGCAACCCCGCGGTAAATCCCGTCGGCGCTGTGGCGCAACAGCACCAGCGCATCACGCCCGGCGCGGGTCGGATGCACCACACGCAGCCGCAGCAACTCCGGCCGCGGCGCATCGGCCGCCGCAGCCAGGGTCAGCACCACTTCGCGCCGCCCGGCATCGAAGCGCAATTCGGCGCGGTAACCATGACGCGCGGCCAGCACCCCGCGATCGAGAGTCTGGTTGATGGCAAGTCCCTGCTTGTAATAGTCATCGCTGACCAGGCCATCGCTGGTGGCCACTGCAATCCAGATGGTGATTGCGCCGGCGACAATCACCAGCGCCGGGCCGGACATCAGCAGCCACGGCCAGGGTTCGCGGTACCAGGGCAGTGTTTTTGCATGCATGGCTTACTCCTTCAACGGATGTAAAAACGCGAGTTTTCGTCAGCCCGCACTTCGGGCCGGTCGGCATCGCTGACATGGAAAGTCACCGGATGCGAGCCGGCGGCAATACCCGCCGGATCGAGGCGCAGCAGCACCGGATAGACACGCGTGCTGGCCGCCGGCACTTCGATCCCCTGCGGCAGCACCACTTCCAGCCCGCGCAGGCCGCTGGCACTGACAACATAACGCCGGGGCACCTCGTCGGCATTGATGAACTGCAGGCGGTAGACATTCTCGAGGCGACCGCCGGCGGCATCACGCACCAGCGCGCCGCGGTCACGCATCACATCCACCTTCAGCGGGCTGCGCAACCAGAGCCCGCCAAAAAACGCGACGATGATGACAGCCAGAAGTGCCACATAAACCAGCACGCGCGGCCGCGCGACATGGCGCGGAATGTCGGCATCGGCATATTTTCCATTGACCGCGTTTTCGGTCGAATAGCGGATCAGCCCCCGCGGATAACCCATCTTGTCCATGACCTGGTTGCAGCCATCGATGCAGGCGGCGCAGCCGATGCATTCGTACTGCAACCCATTGCGGATGTCGATGCCGGTCGGACAGACCTGAACGCAGACATTGCAGTCCACGCAGTCGCCGAGTCCCAGCGCCTTCGGATCGGCTTTGCGGCCGCGCGAGCCGCGCGTTTCGCCGCGTTTGGCGTCGTAGGTGATGACCAGGGTGTCCGGGTCGAACATCACGCTCTGGAAACGCGCGTAAGGGCACATGTATTTGCATACCTGCTCGCGCATCCAGCCGGCGTTGCCATAGGTGGCAAAGGCATAGAAAAAAATCCAGAAGGTTTCCCAGGGTCCCAGCGTCCATGCCGCAAACGAGGATGCAAGCGTCCTGATCGGCGTGAAATAACCGACAAAGGTGAAGCCGGTCCACAGCGAGAGCGCGATCCAGGCGCCATGTTTGGCGGCCTTGAGGCCGAACTTGCGTGCGCCCGGCGGCTGCTGGTCGAGACGCATGCGCTGCACGCGATCGCCCTCGATGTGGCGTTCGATCCACATGAAGATTTCGGTGTACACCGTTTGCGGACAGGCATAACCGCACCACAGGCGCCCGGCCACGGCGGTGAACAGGAACAGCGCGTAGGCCGAGATGATCAGCAGTGCCGTCAGGAAAATGAAATCCTGCGGCCAGAACACCAGACCGAAGATGTGGAACTTTCGCGCCACCAGGTCGAACAGGATGGCCTGACGGTCGTTCCAGGTCAGCCAGGCACCGCCGTAGAAGGCGATCTGCGTAACCAGCACCAGCAACACGCGCCAGCCCGCAAACCAGCCGCTGACCGCGCGCGGATAGATCTTCCTGCGGATTTCGTAAAGCGAAGTCTCCAGCGCCTCAGGCGCGGCGGACTGTGGCCCGGCCATGTCAGCGGGCGGCCTGCCCCGAGATGCCCAGCAGATAAGCGGTCAGCAGGTGGATCTTGCCTTCATCGAGAAAACCCTTGTGCGCGGGCATTTCGTTGACGCGCCCCTTGATGATGGTCTCGGCAATCGCCGCCTCGGTGCCGCCATGCAGCCAGATGTCATCACTCAGGTTCGGTGCGCCCAGCAGCGGGTTGCCCTTGCCCTCGGCGCCATGACAGGCCGCGCAGTTGGCGGCAAACTTGGCGCGGCCGCGCTGCGCGCGCAGGCCGTCGTGGGTGCGTCCGGACAGCGAGAGCACGTGATGGGTGACGTCACGCACGTCCTCGCTGCCGCCGAGTGCCGCGCCCATCGGCGGCATCATGCCCTTGCGGCCTTCGAGCAGCGTGGTACGTATCGCATCAGGGCTGCCGCCCCACAGCCAGTCGGCATCACGCAGGCTGGGATAGCCGCGCGAGCCGCCGGCATCCGAACCATGGCACTGTGCGCAGTAGTTCAGGAACAGGCGCTGGCCGATCTCGCGCGCCTCGGGGTCGGCAGCCACCTTGAGCACATCCTGCTGCAGGAAGCGGTCTATCACCGGGCCGAAACGCGCAGCGGCCTGCTTCTGCTCCTCGCGGTATTCACCGGCGGAAGTCCATCCCAGATAGCCGCCCCAGGCGCCAAGGCCGGGATACAGCGCCAGATAGACCAGTGAAAACACGATGGTGATGTAGAACAGCCACATCCACCAGCGCGGCATCGGGTTGTGCCATTCCTCGAGATCCTCGTCCCAGACATGGCCCGTGGTCCCGGGTTTCTCTCCGGGCACAAGCTTGCGTGTGGACATCAACTTCAGCAGCACCGCGCAGGCGGCAAGGCTCGCCAGCGTGATGATCGCGATATACAGGCTCCAGCCGTCGTGCAGGAAATCAGCCATTACCGGCGCCCTCCTTCGGTGCGCTCATCATCGAAGGGCAGCCGCGCGGCAACATCGAAGTCAGCCTCGCGGCGACCGCTCCATGCCCAGAGCACAATGCCGATGAACACGGCAAACATCAGCGCGGTCAGCAGCGACCGCAGTTCGTTCAGATCCATGGCTTATCCCACCTCATCTCATCTGACGTTGCGCAGCGCCGTACCCAGGCCCTGCAGATAGGCGATCAGTGCTTCAAGTTCGGTCTTGCCCTTCACCGCATCGGCAGCACCTTCAATATCCGCGTCGCTGTACGGCACCCCGAGGCGGCGCAACGCGCGCATCTTGGCGGGCGCACCCGCGGCGTCGGCAGGTGCTGAAGCCAGCCAGGCATAGGCCGGCATGTTCGACTCCGGGACCAGGTCACGCGGGTTGATCAGGTGCACGCGATGCCATTCATCGGAATACCGGCCGCCGACCCGGGCAAGATCAGGTCCGGTGCGCTTGCTGCCCCACTGGAAGGGACTGTCGTAGACAAATTCGCCGGCCACCGAGTAATGGCCATAACGTTCGGTCTCGGCACGGAACGGCCGGATCATCTGCGAGTGGCAGTTGTAGCAACCCTCGCGGATGTAGATGTCGCGGCCGGAAAGTTCGAGCGCGGTGTACGGCTTCAGGCCCGCCACCGGCTCGGTCGTCGACTTCTGGAAAAACAAAGGCACGATCTCGACCAGGCCGCCGAAGCTGATGGCAAGCACGATCAGCACGATCAGCAGGCCCATGTTTTTTTCGATCACTGCGTGGCCGGAACTGTCCATGGTCAGGTCTTTATAAATTTATCAATAAAAACAATTGGTTACAGGATTACCCTCTACAGCACTCAGGCCGCGGCCGGCGCCGGGATGACAGCCTCGGCAGGCTTCTGCCCCACCACCGTCTTCACCACGTTCCAGGCCATGATCAGCATGCCGGCGAAATAAAGCAGCCCGCCGAGCAGGCGCACCGTGTAGTACGGATAGGTCGCCTTTACCGACTCGACAAAGGCATAAGTCAGCGTGCCGTCCGGATTCACCGC
>JAIENU010000045.1 GCA_019751125.1 Burkholderiales bacterium
CGACGTGTTGACCCGAAATCGATCCGTCATTGACCCGTACCGGTGCTTCGACGGGGCTTATTCAGCGTAGCCTTAGGCTCGAAGCTCGCTACCCGGTCGGCTGGCAGCTGGCCAAAAGCCGCAATGATGATCAGGTCGCCAACAGCGGCCTGGCGTGCCGCCGAACCGTTGACCGAGATGGTGCCGCTACCGCGCTGCGCCCGTATGGCGTAAGTCACAAAACGCGCGCCGTTGTTGATGTTCCAGATGTGGATCTGCTCGAACTCGGCAATGCCCGAAGCATCCAGCAAGTCGTCGTCAATGGCGCATGAACCCTCGTAATGCAGTTCGCACTGGGTGACAGTGGCACGGTGGATTTTTCCAGCTAAAAGGGTACGTTGCATAGCGTCTCCAGCCTCGAGGCTTGGTGAGAGTGTGGGCTTGGAAAAACGGGGCTTCCTTCGTCCGCGCAGGTATCGAAATGTTCCGAAGATGTGGCCAATACCTCACTGAGGTGTTGACTGGCTAGCAGGGGATCGGCGGCAGTCAGGTCAACTTACTGCGTCGGTACGAACCGAGTCAAGTCCACGGCTTTGGGTGCTGTCCATCCCAGATATCCGACCACAATGTGCCAGCAGGACCTCGGAACGGATTCTAGTACAGCCGGCTGAGGGCTCACCCTCTCTCCTATTCCTCCGATAGCGTGCTAACCACAGGATAGTTCGCGAAGCAGCTATGCTTGCCGCCAACATTTGTATGAGACAACGAAAAAAATGAATAGTCTGCACTTTTGCGATGCCATCATGGCACTTCCTGCGCACGCCGATGCAGGCCGGGCGCTAGACGAAGACCTCGGGACAGGAGACTTGACTGCCGGCCTGGTGGACCCAGTGCAACGCAGCCAGGCCCGCGTGCTGGCGCGTGAAGCTGCAGTGATTTGCGGTCGGCCCTGGGTGGAGGCGACTTTGCAGCGACTGGACCCGCAGGCCGACCTGGTCTGGCATGTGCGTGATGGCCAGTCCTGCAGTGCCAACCAGGTCATTCTGGAAATCCAGGGAAATTCGCGCGCGCTGCTCAGCGGCGAGCGCACCTTGCTTAATTTCCTGCAGTTGCTCAGCGCCGTGGCCACGCAGACGGCGGCCTATGTGCGGGCCGTGCAGGCGGTAGCGGGCAACCGGGCCCGCATTGTGGACACCCGCAAAACCCTGCCCGGTTTGCGGCTGGCCCAAAAATACGCGGTGCGCTGCGGCGGCGGCAGCAACCACCGCATCGGCCTGTACGACGCGGTGCTGATCAAGGAAAACCATATCGCGGCCGCCGGTGGCGTCACGGCTGTTTTGCAGCGTGCTGCCGACGTGGCGGCCCGGGCAACTTTTGTCGAGATCGAGGTCGAGACCCTGACCCAACTGGAAGAAGCGCTCGCTGCCGGTGCCCAAATGGTTTTGCTCGACAACATGGACCTGGCGCAGCTCCGCGAGGCGGTGCGTATCACGGCGGGCCGGGCGATTCTGGAAGTGTCGGGCGGCGTCGGGTTGGACACGGTGGCCGGCATTGCCGCCACCGGGGTGGACCGCATTTCCATCGGAGCCCTGACCAAAGACATCAAGGCGATTGATTTTTCCATGCGGTTTACGCAGCTGTGAGGCCCGCCATGAGTGACGCCGCAACCACTGTCCAGTCCCTGGTGCGCATTGACTACGAGCAGCCCTCCTGCCCGACGCGCCATGCCTGGGCGCGCGTGCCGGTGGAGCCGGCGCAGGATGAACGCGCTGTGCTCAAGGACCGGATTCGCCGCCTGCTGAAGGAGCGCAACGCTGTCATGGTGTCGCACTACTACGTGCATCCCGACCTGCAGGACCTGGCCGAGGAAACCGGCGGGCTGGTCAGCGATTCGCTGGAAATGGCGCGTTTCGGGCGTGACCATGCGGCAACCACATTGGTGGTATCAGGCGTGCGTTTCATGGGTGAGACCGCGAAAATTCTCTCACCGGAAAAACGCGTGCTGATGCCCGACGTCGACGCCACCTGCTCGCTGGATCTCGGTTGCCCGGTGGACGAGTTCAGCGCCTTCTGCGATGCCCACCCCGACCGCACCGTGGTGGTTTATGCCAACACCAGCGCCGCGGTAAAAGCACGTGCCGACTGGCTGGTGACCTCCAGCTGCGCGCTGGACATCGTCAGGGCATTGAAGGAGCAGGGCCAGAAAATTCTGTGGGCACCCGACCGGCACCTGGGCGACTACATCCAGCGTGAAACCGGCGCCGACATGTTGATGTGGAACGGCAGCTGCATCGTGCATGACGAGTTCAAGTCCTTTGAACTGGAGGCGCTGAAGAAGGAACACCCGAAAGCGAAGGTACTGGTGCATCCGGAATCACCGGCGGACGTGATCGCGCTCGCCGACGCGGTGGGTTCGACCTCGGGCATCCTCAAGGCGGCGAGCGAGATGGATGCCCGCGAATTCATAGTCGCCACCGACAACGGCATGATGCACAAGCTGCGCACGCTGAACCCCGGCAAGGTGTTTATCGAAGCCCCGACAGCCGGTGACAGCGCCACCTGCAAAAGCTGCGCGCATTGCCCCTGGATGGCGATGAACGGCCTGGCCGGCCTGGCGCAGGTGTTGCAGACCTTGAGTCCGGAAGTGAACGTGGACCCTGCCCTGGGCGTGCGGGCCCGCCTGCCAATAGACCGCATGCTGGCGTTCACCGCGGCGCAGCGCGCCGGGCGGCCGGTGGGCGGGCTGGTGCCGCGCATCGGTGCGGCCTGATGCCTGCCTCGTCGGCGCGCATCGATTTTTCCGACCCCTACCTGCCGGACGGGCCGCGCCTGCGGCACGTGTTTAGTCGCCCTCGCCAAATACTGGCAGCGCATGAAGCTGCGCAGGTGCGGCCGGTGCTTGATGCCGTGCAAGCCGCAGCCGCACAAGGTTTCTGGTGCGTGGGCTATCTTCGCTACGAAGCCGCACCGGCCTTTGACGCGGCGCTGGCCGTGCATGCGGCGCAAGGTCCATTGGCCTGGTTTGCGGTTTATGACGAAGCATTGCCCTGGCCAGTGGACAACAATGATACTGACTCCGCGCAGGTGCAATGGCAGGCCGCCTGCTCGCGTGCCGTGTTTGACGCCGCGCTGGACAGCATTCACCGGGCCATCGTGGCCGGTGCGCTGTACCAGGTGAATTTCACCGCGCCCCTGCACGGCGTTTTACGCGGCGAGCCGGAGGACGGCGCGGCATCGGCCCTGTTTGCCGCGCTGCAGCGCGCCCAGCCGGGAGGCTACGCAGCCTTTCTCGACACCGGCGATGAGCAACTGCTCTCGGTGTCACCCGAGCTTTTTTTTGACTGGCACAACGGCTGCATCCTGACCCGGCCCATGAAAGGCACCGCGCCGCGTGGCGCCACACCCGCCGAAGACGCGGCACGGGCGCTGGCCCTGCGCACGTCGGCCAAGGAGCGCGCCGAAAACGTGATGATCGTGGACCTGCTGCGCAACGACCTGTCGCGCGTCGCCGAGCCGTTCAGCGTGCAGGTCCCGCGCCTGTTCCATACCGAAGCTTTGCCCACTGTGTGGCAGATGACGTCGGATGTGGTGGCAAGCACGCGCGCCGGTTGTTCACTGGCCGACGTGTTTGCGGCGCTGTTCCCCTGTGGCTCGGTCACCGGGGCGCCCAAGGTCAGCGCCATGCAGATGATCCAGGCGCTGGAGCCCGAGCCGCGCGGTGTTTATTGCGGCGCTTTCGGCGTGGTGTATCCGGGTGAAAAAGGAATACGCGCCACCTTCAATGTGCCCATTCGCACCGTGACCTTGCGCGGCAGCGCGGCAACCTGCGGCATTGGCAGCGGCATCACTTCCGGTGCCTTGGCCGGGGCAGAATGGCAGGAGTGGCGCCACAAGCGCGCCTTTGTGGAGCGCGCGAGCATGCCGTTTGAATTACTGGAAACCCTGGCACTGGAAGACGGTCAATTGCGCGATGCACCGGCGCATCTGGCGCGCATGGCGGCAGCAGCAGCCCACTTCGCTTACCCCTGGTCGCTGCAGCAGGTGCAGCAGTGCCTGCAGCAGCTGGTGCAGACTCACGAGAAGGGCGTCTGGCGCGTGCGATTGCTGCTGGATTCCAGGGGGCAGGCGCGGGCCGAGGCCTTTGTCTTGCCGCCATCGCCGCAGCGCGTGCGGCTACAGCTGGCCGGTCGAGCCCTGGACGACGCGCACAGCGAGTTCGTGCGTTTCAAGACCACACGGCGCGCCCATTACGACGCCTTCATGCCGGCGGAGGAAGGCATCTTCGACACCCTGCTGTGGAACGCTGAAGGTGAAATCACCGAATGCACGCGCGGCAACATCGCGCTGCTGCTCGATGGCCGCTGGCTGACCCCGTCGCTCGATTGCGGCCTGCTGGGCGGTATCGGCCGCGCAAACGCGCTGCGAGCTGGCCGGCTCAGCGAAGGCGTTGTGCGCCTGGAAGACCTGCCGGGGGTGCAGGCGGTGGCGTTTGTGAACAGCCTGCGCGGTTGGCTGGACGCAGACCTGGAGCCGCGCCGCGGGTGACAGTCAGGGCTCAGGCCCCGGGCGGCACCAGCACGGTAGGCACGGCCACCGCATCGGTCTGCGGGTAGTCACGGCTGAAGTGCAGGCCGCGGCTTTCGTGGCGTGACTGCGCCGAACGCACGATCAGCTCGGCCACCTGGACCAGGTTGCGCAGCTCCAGCAGGTCGCGCGTGACGCGGAAGTGGGCGTAAAACTCGTCAATTTCCGACTGCAGCAGTGCGATGCGGTGCGCGGCGCGCTCCAGCCGCTTGTTGGTGCGGACTATGCCCACGTAATTCCACATCAGCCGGCGCAGCTCGTCCCAGTTGTGGGCAATCACCACCTGCTCGTCGGCATCGGTCACCTGGCTCTCGTCCCAGGCGGGCAACGAAACTTTGGAGTCATTTTTGCCTCCGGCCCTTATGGAGCGGGCGTGAGCAGCTTCCGATTTGATAGCACTCGCGACTTCCTGCGCGAACACCACACACTCCACCAGCGAGTTGCTGGCCAGCCGGTTGGCGCCGTGCAGGCCGGTGCAGGCGGTTTCGCCCGCGGCGTAAAGGTTGGCGATGTCGGTGCGGCCGGCCAGGTCGGTCAGCACGCCGCCGCAGGTGTAGTGGGCGGCCGGCACCACGGGAATCGGCTGGCGCGCGATGTCGATGCCGAGCGCCAAGCAGCGTGCGTGGATGGTCGGGAAGTGTTCGCGCACAAAGGCCTCGCCCTTGTGCGAGATGTCCAGGTAGACGCAGTCCACACCGTGTTTTTTCATCTCGAAATCAATCGCGCGAGCCACCACATCGCGCGGGGCCAGCTCGGCGCGTTCATCGTGTTCCGGCATGAAGCGGGCACCGCCTGCCGATTCCGGCAGGCGCAATAAGCCGCCTTCGCCGCGCACCGCTTCGCTGATCAGGAAGGACTTGGCTTCGGGGTGGTACAGGCAGGTCGGGTGGAACTGGATGAACTCCATGTTACCGATGCGGCAGCCGGCACGCCAGGCGGCGGCAATGCCGTCGCCGGTGGCAGTGTCGGGGTTGCTGGTATAGAGGTAGACCTTGCCGGCGCCGCCGGTGGCCAGCAGGACATCACGTGCGGCAAAGGTATGCACCGTGCCGCCGCTGCCGGTTCCCTCGTCGCGGCTGTCCAGCGCATAAAGGCCCACGCAGCGCGGCCTGCCCGTGGCGGTGTCGTTCTGGACGATCAGGTCGACGAGCGTGGTCTGTTCAAACACGTCGATGGCAGGGTGCGCCCGCACGGCCGCAATCAGGCTTTCCTGCACGACGGCACCTGTGGCGTCGGTCGCGTGCACGATGCGCCTGTGGCTGTGCCCGCCTTCGCGGGTGAGGTGCAGCGCCGGTGCGACACCCGGCTCCTGTGTGAAAGCCACACCCTGGGCCTGCAGCCAGGCAATCGCTGCCGGCGCGCCTTCCACCACCTGCGCGGTGGCCGCTTTGTCGGACAGCCAGGCGCCCGCGACCTGCGTATCGGCAATGTGGGCTGCAAAACTGTCGCCTTCCTCGCCACGCTCCAGCACGGCCGCAATGCCGCCCTGGGCCCAGCCGCTGGATCCGTCGGCGAGAGACCCCTTCGTCAGGATGGCGATGCGAAACCGCGCGTGGCCGGATGAACCGGCTTCCTGGTCTTCCAGCAGCTTCAGCGCCGTGCTGAGTCCGGCCAAACCGCTGCCAACAATCAGCACATCAAACGTGTTTGGTGAGGCCTCGGACGGCGTGCTGCCGACCAAGAGCGGTACGCGTTCGATGTGGGGCGCGACAGTAAGATGTTTCATGAGAAGCCGCTTAGCTTTGCGGAGTGGGCTCGTGCGGCGCCGGCAACCGTCTTGTAACGGGGGACAGCCTGAAGTCCTATGCGCTGCCAAATCATCATTTTTTGTGACACAGTAAGACTAAGAGGGCGCAAACCAGGATGGCGCTGGAGAGGACAGACGTGTTCAGGCAAACTGTAGCTCGATTTTGCCGGCGCGGCGCCGCACCGGGCCGACCACGATCTTTACATCGTGGCCCAGCCTGGCCACCAGCTCGAGCAGCTTGGCTTCGCTGACGCCGCGGAACTGGCCGCGGGTGATGCGCGACACCTTGGACTGGTCGATCCCCAGCAGCGCAGCGGCATCTTCCTGCGTCAGGCGGCGCGCCTTGATCGCACGGGCGATCTCGCCGGCGAGCTGGGACTTGCGTTGCATCTCGGCCGCGTCGGTGTAGCCCAGGTCGGCGTAGACGTTGGTGCTGCCTTCTTCAATGGTGATGCTTGCGTGGTCATTCATTTCTTTGCTCCTTGCTGTGCTTGCCAAACTTCGAAATCCTGTTTTGCGGCCTTCAGGCGGGTGTTGATCAAATCCAGATCTGGCTTCGGCGTCGCGATACCGCTTTTGGACTTCTTCTGGAAGCAGTGCAGGACATAGACCCAGCCGGCGAACTTGACGGTGTAGACCGCCCGATAGGTGTCGCCCTGGTGGTCCTCGACCACCTCCAGCACGCCGGCGGAACCAAAACCCGTCATCACCTTGGCATCCTGGTGCTTGCCTCCGGCCTGGGCCAGGTCGATAGCATGGCCAAAAACGTCTTTGACATCTTCTGGCATCGCATCCAGATCTCTCTTGGCGGAACTGACCCATTTGATGGGTTTGCGGGTTTGCTTCGACATCGCCTCAATTATGCCTGTTTGGACATATTTTCGCCAACTCGCCGGGGCCAGGCTTCTTTGGGAGGTGAGTTTTTTTCCGCTTGAGCCATAAGCGCGCTTATGGCGCCAAATCGACTTTAGGCTGGCCCCGTACCAGCACCACGGCAGAAACCATCAAAAATCGGCCTAACATTGGATAATCAACCATTATCAAATGTCATAAAATTAGAAAATTCACCGTCATTGACACCTGAATTATTACGTAATAGCATATTACGTAATACAGTACGAAATCGGAGTTAGACATGGCCAGATCCGGTATTTACAAGTCTGAAGTCGCTCGCGCACGTGATCGACTATTGGCCATGGGGCACATGCCAACCATCGACGCCATTCGCTTGGAACTGGGAAATACGGGCTCCAAAACCACCATTCAGCGCTACGTCAAGGAAATCGAAGAGGAGTCGGGTGGGGTGACCGGCACGCAGGTTTCCGTCAGCGAGGCTATCCAGGACTTGGTAGGACGCCTGGCAGGACGATTGAATGAAGAGGCAGATGCACGATCAGCCGAAGCCTTGGCGCTCAGCGCTGCAACCTCAACCAGGCTGCAGGGCGAGATAGCCACCCTCAAGACGGAAGGACAAAACACGCGCCAGCAGTTGGAGCAATCCCAGCGCAGCCTTGCTGATGAAAAGGTCAGTCACGCCAAGACCCAGGAGGCGCTGTCCAACAAAAACCTGGAAGCCACTCAATTGAGCCAACGGGTGGTGGATCTTCAAGAGCGTCTGGCCAGCGAAGAACAGCACCGCCAATCGTTGGAGGAAAAACACCAGCATGCGCGAGAGGCGCTGGAGCACTTCCGGGTCTCGGCCAAGGAGCAGCGGGAGCAGGAGCAGCGCCAGCATGACCAGCAGGTTCAGTATCTGCAGTCCGAGTTACGTAAGGTCACCGATACCCTGACGGGCAAGCAGCAGGAGCTCATGCGGGTCCAGCAGGAAGGCGTTCGGCTGATCGGGGATTTGTCCAGGGTGCAGGCCGAACTGCACCAAGCCCAGGAAGAACTCCGAAAACTGCGACCGTTGAAGGATGCGTTGGCCTTCGAACAGCGGAAGACCGAGGAGTTGGGCCAAAAGCTGGTGGTGCAAGATTCGGCCAACCAGGTGTTGCAGGCCACCGGTGTCGAAACGCAGGCGAGGCTTGATGCCTTGTTGGAGAAGAACCAGCGCCTGGAGTTGGACTTGGCAGCGGCAAAGGCCGCTGTGACGGCTCAGGAAGCAGTGGTGGCCGGCATGCTGCAAAGGCTCAGTGCGACGACACCGCCTGGAAATAGTTCTAAAAGCTCATCAAAATCAACGTCTTAGACTGATTTCCGCTGTGTTTTACATGAATCCCGGCCGACCCTCTTGAAGTTCGCGCGGAAGCTGCCCGGATGCGACAACTGCTTTTCACCGTAGCCGGCAACGTAGCTGGCCACGATCGAGTAGGCCCAGCCCTTGCCACGCAGCGTCCCATCTTCCTGGGTGACCAGGTAGTGGAACTGGCCGAGGCGGTAGGCCGCCGGCGGCTGGTACGCCAACTTCTTGGGCTCCGGCTCGTAGGCCAGGCTCATATCGACCTCGTGGTCGTTGTAGCCGGGGCTCAGGATTCGCCAGGACCCCACATGCGCGCGGTTCTTCGTGTAGATGGACCGCAGCACGTCGAAATCGCGGTACAGGCTGAGTTGGACCGGCCCTGCTTCGAGGGTGGTCGCCACGACCGGGAAGCCGTCTTCGCGCAGGCTCGCAAGAACTTTCTCGCGGACCTTCTCGTCGGAGGGCAGCGGAGCGCTGTAGCCACCGAAGTGCACGGTGATGTCGCGATCGTAGGTCTTTCGCGGAGCGGCCAGGCACTTGAGCCATGCGGTCGCGTAGGCCTCAGGCGTCGTGTCGCCGTTCTTGCCTTTGAGCATGCCGCCTTCGGTGCTCGAAGCGAACCAGAAGATCAACTTCAGGACGTCTTCGAGGTAGCCGAAGCCCACGCAGCTCCACTTGGGATCGTGCGGGTAGCAGTTCTTTTCGTAGGGAACGTCTGAACAAGTCGTAAAACTGTTGCCCGAGCGCTGGCTTTCATGAGGAGCACGACGCGCAGCCGTTC
>JAIENU010000254.1 GCA_019751125.1 Burkholderiales bacterium
ACGGTGACCGCGAGGTATTCCTCGAACAGCATCGCCAGCGGCGAAAACGCGGTGTGGTTGTACGGAATCAGGCCGATGATGTTGTTGCTGATCGAGCCGGTGGTGGCGACGATCATGTAATGGCCGTCACCGGGATGCTGGTTCAGATAGGTCAGGCCGATGGTGCCGCTGCCGCCGGGCTTGTTGACCACATTCACCGGCACATCGACCAGCTTGTATTTGGTCAGGATGCCGGCCACCACGCGCGCAGTGCGGTCGGTGGTGCCGCCTGGTCCGGAGGGCGCGATGATTTCCACCGTGCGCTCGGGTTTCCACTGGGCCAGCGCGACACCACACTGCGTCGCGATTGCAGCCCCCAACACCACCATCAAACCACGAATGCCTATCATGTGAACTCCCTTGCAGTGAATGCTCGCCAGTAATCGGGGCTGCTCTCAAAAATATAGCACGGGGTTTGCAATGCAGCGTGAAGCTATAGACAATCGGAGCAGCAAATCACCGACCTCGCACGATACGGACTGACATCATGGGCATGACCGCCGCCGAAAAAATCCTCGCCCGCACGAGCGGACTGCCCGCCGTCAAGGCCGGCGACATCGTCTATCCGCGTCCCGACTTCGTGATGATCCACGACGGCGTGGTGCGCGGCGCGAAGGAGGAACTCGACGCGCTGGGCATCCACCGCGTGTTCGATCCCGAGCGCGTGCTGATGGTCTCCGACCACGACGTGGTGTATGTCAATGACCGCGCAGCAGCGCGCGGCGCCTTCAACCGCAAGGCCGCCGAGGCCTGGGGCATCAAGCACTTTTACGATGCCGGACAGGGCGGCCACGGCCACATCTTCCCCACTGAACGCGGCTGGGTGCTGCCGGGCACGCTGTACTTCGACAATGACCGCCACTGCACCAACGCCGGCGGCATCGGCGCGCTGGCAATCCGCATGGGCACCGAAATCAACCGCGTGCTGGCCACCGGCACCAACTGGACGCTGGTGCCGAAGTCGGTGCAACTGACGATCAAGGGCAAAATGCCGCACGGCGTATTTGCGCGCGACCTCGGCTTTGTCATCGGCAAGCACCTCGGCCCCGACGGTGACTTCGGCGTGGATATCGACTACCGCGTGCTTGAATTTGCCGGCGAGCTTGACCAGTTCAGCCTCGCCGCGCGCATCTCGCTGTGCAGCACGCCGACCGAAATGCGCGCGATCGGCGTGTTTTTCCCGCCATCGGAAACCATCCTCGCCTATGCAAAAGAGCGCGCGCAAAGGCCGTTCACGCCGGTCTACCCCGATGCTGACGCCCGCTATGAAGCCAAAATCGAGTTCGATGTGAGCACGATGAAACCGCAGGTGGCACTGCCAGGCGGGCCGCACCTTGCCGCCGACCTCGCCAGTGTCGCTGGCACGCCGGTGAGCCACACCTATGTCGGCTCCTGCGGCTCGGGCATGTATGAAGACCTCGAAATCGCCGCCAGCATCCTCAAGGGCCGCAAGCTGGCGCGCGGGTTGCGCATGATCGTGGTACCCGGCTCCGAGGATTCGACACGGCGCATGACGCGCGAAGGCCTGCTCGACATCTTCCACGATGCCGGCGCGATGGTGATTCCCGCGGGTTGCGGCCCCTGCGCCAGCGGCCGCACCGGGCTCATCGACGACGGCGAGAACTCGATCTCGACCGCGGTCGCCAACGGCCGCGGCCGCTTCGGCGCCAAGGGCGCCCAGCTTTATCTCGGCAGCCCCGCCACGGTCGCCGCCTCGGCGGTGACCGGCCGCATCACCGATCCGCGCGAGTTCCTGTGATGGCCGCGTTGACCTCCGCCTTCGTGCTGATTACCCTCGCTGCTTTTTTCCGGGATCAGCCATGGGCATGACCGCCGTTGAAAAGGTGCTCGCCGCGAAAAGCGGCCGCGCCAGCGTGAAACCGGGCGACGTGGTGTCGCCTGAACCCGATTTCATCATGATCCACGACGGCGTGGTGATGGGCGCCAAGCGTGAACTCGACAGCCTCGGCATCACCCGCCTCGCGCGGCCGGACAAGGTGCTGATGGTCACCGACCATGACGTGATCTACGGCAGTGCACGCGCCGCAGAGCGCGGTGCCTTCAACCGTAAGGCCGCAGCTGCCTGGGGCGTGAAGAATTTCTTCGATGTCGGGCGCGGCGGCCACGGCCACATCTTCCCGATGGAATCCGGACTGCTGCTGCCGGGCATGTTCTATTTCGACAACGACCGCCACGCCACCAATGCCGGCGCGATCGGTGCCTTCGGCTTTCGCATCGGCAGCGAAATCAGCCGCGTGCTCGCCACCGGCACCAACTGGGTGATGGTGCCAAAGACGGTGCGGCTGACGCTGAAGGGGCGGCTGCAGCCCGGCGTCTACGCCCGCGATGTCGGTTTCCATTTCGCGGCTATGCTGAAGCAGGAACGACTGTCGGCCGACCTCGATTACCGCGTGCTCGAATACGCCGGCGACCTCGACCAGTTCGGGCTGTCCGAACGTGCCGCGCTGTGCTCGACGCCGACCGAAATCCGTGCCTACGGCGTGTTCGTGCCGCCGTCGCAGGCCATACTCGAACACGCCAGCAGCAAGGCGCAGCAGCCGTTCACGCCGGTGTATTCCGACGGTGATGCGCGTTATGACGCCGACCTGACCCTCGATATCGGCAGGCTCGAACCCCAGGTCTCGCTGCCGGGCAGCGTGGAAAACGCGGTCAATGTTTCCGAAATCGCCGGCACCGCGGTGGACCATGCCTTCATCGGCTCCTGCGGCTCGGGCATGTGGGAAGACCTGGTGACCGCCGCGAACATCCTGCGCGGCAAGCGGCTGGCGCCGAACGTGCGGCTGTTCGTAGCACCGGGTTCCGAAGCCACCAACCGCCGGCTCGCCACCGAGGGCCTGCTCGGCGTGTTCATCGAAGCCGGCGCGGTGATGCTGCCGCCGGGCTGTGGCCCCTGCAACGACGCGGTGATCGGCCCGGTACATGCCGGCGAAGTATCGATCTCCACCGCCACCAACAACAACGCCGGGCGTTTTGGCGCGCGTGAAGCGAAGCTCTATCTCGGCAGCCCCGCCACCGTCGCCGCCTCGGCGGTGACCGGCAAAATCACTGATGCACGAAGCCTGTAACCGGATCCGTAAACCATGACAACCAACAGCGAATTCCAGTGGGTACTCAAAGGCCGCTGCTACAAACTCGGCCACGATGTCTGGCATGCCGGCGGCGTGGTGCCGAACTGGATCATCACCGGCCGGCACTTCGACCCGCAGGAGATCATCCCGCACCTGTTCGAGGAGACCGATCCCGGCTTCCATACCCGCTGCAAACCCGGCGACATCATCGTCACCGGCAAGAACTTCGGCATGGGCCCCAAGATGAACGGCTACATCGCGATGCAGGCGCTGGGCCTGGGCCTGGTCTGCGAATCGATGCCCTTCCTCGCCTACCGCGCGGCGATCGGCTGTGGCGTGCGCGTACTCACCGACTGCGTGAACGTCAGCGAGTTCTGCGAGACCGGCGACGAGCTGGAAATCAATTTCCGCGACGGCTTTTTCATCAACCACACGAAGGACATCCGCCGCGAGTACCCGCCGCTGCCGGATGCGCTGATGGAAATCGTCGAACTCGGCGGCAACGCCGGCTGGCTCAAGCACTGGCAGGCACAGCAGCAGGCTGGCGGCCCGGCCTGATGGCCGCAGTCAACGAATTCGGCCTGCCCGTCGGCGCAACACTCCCGGGATGGAAGGCGCCGCCGCACCCGCCGCGCAGCGTTCTCGAAGGCCACTACTGCCGGCTGGAACCGATTGACGCCGACCGCCACGCGGCCGAGCTCGATGCCGCGAACCGGCTCGAGGCCGATGACCGCGGCTGGACCTATATGTCCAACGGCCCTTATGCCACGGCAGCCGATTACCGCGCCTGGGTCGAGACGATGCAGACCCGCAGCGATCCGCAGTTCTACGCCATCATCGATCTCGCCAGCGGCAAGGCCGGCGGTGTGGCCTCGTACATGCGCATTGATCCCGCCAACGGCTGCATCGAAGTCGGCGGCATCAAGCTGACACCGCTGGTATCGCGCAAACCGGCGATGACCGAGGCGATGTACCTGATGATGAAAAACGCCTTTGACCTCGGCTATCGGCGCTACGAATGGAAATGTGATGCGCTGAATGCGCCTTCACGCCAGGCCGCGCGGCGTTTTGGCTTCAGCTACGAGGGCATCTTCGAGCAGGCCGTGGTCTACAAGGGTCGTAACCGCGACACCGCCTGGTTCTCGATCACCGACCGCGAATGGCCGGCGATACGCGCAGCGCAGGAACAATGGCTCGCGCCGCAAAACTTCGATGCCCAGGGCCGGCAGAAGACCAGCCTTTCGGCGCTGACTGCGCCGCTGCTGCGAAAAATAACATAAGTCATTGTTTTTATTTATTTTTTTATACTTTACCGCGACGGCGTAAGCGGCTACGCGCCAGCGCCGCGGCGATGATCCGGCGCAGCGCAGCACCGTAATCGACCCCGGCAAAACACACGTTGTTGCCCATCGCATGCGGATGCAGGTCGGGATTGGCATTGGCCTCGATGAATACCAGGCGGCCATCCGGTGTCAGCCGGTAATCGATGCGGCCGTAATCGCGCTGCTCCAGCGCATGAAAGATCGCCCGGCTCGCGCTTTCAACATCGCGGCGCAGATTGGCAGACAGTTTCGCCACGCGCCAGCGCACACGCCACTGGCTGCGGTAGGCCCCGTCGTTTTTCAGTTTGTACGAAGCAAAAGTCGGTGCACCGCGGCCGCGGCGGCCGATCACCAGTTCCACCGCCGGCATCACCTCGGGCGTCTTGCCGAGCAAGGCGACATAGAGATCGCGGCCCTCGATGAATTCCTCGCAGATCAACGGCGCATTGATACGTCGGCGCAGCACGCGCACCCGCTCGCGCAGTTCGCGTTCGTTCCTGACCAGTGAATTGCCGCGCACTTCGTCCGAGCCGTCGCCGAACTGCGGTTTCACGATCAGCGGATACGGCACCCGCGGGTTGCGGATGGGCCCCTTCTGCGGGATCACAAAATAACGCGGCACCGCCACGCCGAGGTCGGCAACAATGTGCTTGGACAGCGCCTTGTCGCGCGCCAGCCTCAGTCCGCCGGGACCGCTGCCGGTGTACGGGATGTTCAGCAGCTCGAGCAGGCCGGCAATCGCCGCGTCCTGGCTGCGGTCGCCGTCAACACATTCGGTGAGATTGAACACCAGCCGCGGCTTCAGTGCGCGCAAGCCGGTGATGGTGGCATCAACCCCGGCCTCAAAAGGCAGCATCACCGCGTTGAGGCCCTGCGACTGCAGTTCGCGCAGCAGATAAGCCTCAACGCTGCTGCGTTCCGGGACAAAAAGGCCATTACGCCGGCGCTCGCCAGCCTCGGCATCCACCAGCAATGCAACATCGCAGCGTGGCGCCGGGGCGGCGTTGCTGCGTTTCTTGTTCGACTTCATGCGCAGATTGTAGCGCGCCCGCATTGTGCTTCGCTCATTACGCCCCCCTCATTGCGCCCTTACTTGCCCGCTGTTATCGTGAAGTCGTGTGAACGGGCCGGACCCAAGGCCCGACACATCAACCGGAGAGGAGAATCCATGAACATCGCTTCAATCGCGGCTGCTGCGCTCGCCGCCGCAATGCTCGCAGCCGGCGGCGCCTCGGCGCAGTCCTGCCCCGACCGCAACCTCAACTACTGGCAGGCCTTCCCGGCCGGCGGCGAATCCGACATCTCGGCACGCCACCAGCAGCTGGTGCTGAAAAAACGCTGCCCCGCCATCGAAACCGTGATCCAGTACAAGCCGGGTGCCGGTGGCGGCCTGATGTGGGCGCAGATCAACAGCATGCCCGGCGACGGCTACAACGTCATCGGCGTCAACCTGCCGCACATCGTGCTGCAGCCCTTCGAGGGCCAGGTCCAGTACAAGACCGAGGACATCCTGCCGGTGTACTGGTTCCACTACACCCCGGACGCCATCGTCGTGCCAGCCGACAGCCCGATCAAGACCTTCGCCGATCTGGTGAAGATGGCCAAGTCGCAGCCGGAAAAGCTGACCTTCGCCGGCTCCGGCACCAACTCGGCCAACCACGCCGCGCACGAGAAGCTCAACGTCGTCGCCGGCATCCGCACCACCTACGTGCCGTTCAAGGGCACCGGCGACCTGACCACCGCGGTGCTTGGCGGCCACGTCACCGGCGCGATGTCCTACTCGGCCTTCGCCATCAACAACCGGGGCAAGGTGCGCGCAATCGCGGTAGCCATGGACAAGCGCCACCCGCTGCTGCCCGACACGCCGACCTTCAAGGAACTGGGCTTCGACTGGATCGACGGCGCCTACCGCGGCATCGGCATGCCGAAATCGACCACACCGGAAGCACGCAAACGCATGTCCGACCTGTGGGCCGCGCTGAACAATGAGCCCGAAATGAAGGAACTCGCCGCCAAGAGCGGCTTCGAGCTGGTCAATGTCGGTGTTGACCGCATGGATGCCTTCATGAAAGAACGCATCCGCGCCTACACCGAAGTCGCCAAGCGCATGGGGCTGACCAAGTAATCGAAACACCACCCAACAAAAAAACGGGGCCGCAGGCCCCGTTTTTTTATGCCTGCGAATGCGGCTCAGGCAAACTTCACGCCCGCCTCGTTCATGGCCTGCTGCACCCGTCCCGGAAGCAGCGGCTGCTGGCGCAGGCGCACACCGGTGAGCTGGTGAAAAGCATTGGCAATCGCCGACGGCACCAGCGGCGTCGCCATCTGGCCGGCGCCCGTCGGATGGTTGGGCGTCTGCACCAGCTTGATGTGGATATTCGGAATGTCACGCATCCGCGGCACGTGGTAGTCGAAGAAATTCGACTGCTGCACGAGACCGCCGCTGACATCGATATGTTCGGTCAGCGCCAGCCCCAGGCCATAAACAATCGAACTTTCCGTCTGGGCGATGATGTTGTCGGGCTGTATGGCGACGCCGGCGTCAATCACACACCAGAAATCATGCACGCGGATGCGGCTGTCCTTGTTCAGCGACACCTCGGCAATGCCGGCGAGCTGCGTGCCACTGTAATCGAGATAAGCCACACCGAGACCGCGCCCCTCGCGCCGGCGCCCCCAATCGGCCATGCGGGCGACCTCACGCAACACGTCACGACCGCGCTGCGCGCGAGGCGTACCCGCCAGCTGACGAATACGGAACTCGACCGGGTCCACACCCAGCCTTGCGGCGACCTCGTCGATGAACACCTCATTGGCGAAGCTGTTCTGGCCCACACCGATGGCGCGCAGCGGCGCCGTGCGGATACCCGTCGACTGCTGCAAGCCTTCGGCCAGCCGGTGCGGAATGTCATAGGTCGGCAGTTCAGTGCCGCGCATCGCAATGTTGTCCCGGCCCTCGGAAGCCTTGAAGCGCACCGGATCCATGTATGCCAGTGCTTCGTCGCTGACGACACGGTGGTGCCAGGCGACAATCTTGCCCTTGCCATCAACCGCGGCACGAATGCGGTTCACGTACTGCGGGCGGAAACGGCCGTTCTTGATGTCATCTTCTCGTGTCCACAGCACCTTCACCGGCTTGCCCACAGCCTTGGACAGCAACGCCGAATCGACCATGAACTCGAGGTCGCGGTTGCCGCGACGACCGAATCCGCCGCCGAGAAGCATGCCGTTGAACTTGATCTTTTCAGGGGGCAATCCCAGTGCGGCTGCCACAGCATCCACGGCAATGGTCTGGCTTTGCGTACCGCACCAGATTTCGCAGCCGTCCTTGCTCACCGAAGCCACCGAGTTCAGCGGCTCCATCTGCGCGTGATAGGCATAGTCGGCGCGATACTCACCTTCGATGACCGTTTGTGCCTTGGCGAGTTCGGGCAACGCCTGCCCGACAGACTCCCACGCAACACCCTTGCGGGCCTCATCCTTGGCAATAAGCGCAAACGCCTCGAATCCGCTGCCGCTGGAATGTTTCCAGCCACGCGCTTGTTTCGACCAACTCACCTTGAGCGCCTGCTTCGCCTTGAACGCCGCCCAGGGAGTTTCGGCAATCACGCCGACGCCGTATTTCAGCGGCACGATCTGCAGCACGCCGGCTACCGTGCGCGCCTCGCGATCATCAATCTGCAACGGCTCAGCGCGATCCACCGGTTCACGCAGGATGGCGCCATAAACCATGCCGGGCACCTGCACGTCGATGCTGTACTGCGCCGTTCCGTTGGTCTTGCCGGCGACATCAATCCTCGGCACATCCTTGCCGATCAGGCGGAAGTGCGCCTTGTCCAGCGGATCCAGCAGAACTTCCGGGGCCTGCGCCGGCACCTTGGCAAACGCCGCGATCTCCCCATACGACAGCCGGCGACCCGACTTCGGATGTTCGGCATAACCCGGACCGCTGACAACTTCAGTCAACGGCACCCCCCAGCGCTGCGCCGCATTGTCGAGCAGCACGTAGCGCACCTGGGCACCGAACTGGCGCAGATTGGTGAAATAACCGGTGACGGTGGCGCTGCCCGCGGTGTACTGCAGGTAACGGAACACCGGATTGCCGTAGATCTGGTTGTTTGGCGGGGCCGCGACGATGCGTACTTTCGACCAGTCCGCATCCATTTCCTCGGCGACGATCAGCGGTAATGCGGTCAGCGATCCCTGCCCCATTTCCGCGGCCGGCGACTGGATCACCACGGTGCCGTCGGTGAACACCGTCACCCAGTTATTGATTTTGCTGCTACCAGTGGCCGCCTCCGCAGCGCCGATCACCAGCTCATGCAGTCCCGGTGAGGCCGCGGCCACACCGAAAGTCAATCCGGCAGCGCCGGTCATGAAGCGGCGACGCGACGGATTATTGATCATGCTGTTTTGGGCTCCCATCTCACACCTCCCCTTTGGCCGCGCGTTCAATCGCACGCGCAATCCGCACATAGGTGCCGCAGCGGCAGATGTTGGGGCTCATGTATTCAACAATGTCCTCGCGGGATGGACGCGAATTCTGCCTGAGCAGACCGGCAGCCCGCATGATCTGGCCGGACTGGCAGTAACCGCACTGCGGAACCTGCTCGGCGCGCCAGGCTCTCTGCAGCGGATGGTTGCCGTCCGGTGACAGCCCCTCAATGGTTGTCACCTGCTTGCCATCAACATCCTTGATCGCATGCAGACAGGACTGTGTCGGTTCACCGTTCAGATGCACGGTACAGGCGCCGCACTGGCCCACGCCGCAACCGAATTTGGTACCGGTGAGTTTCAGTTGTTCGCGCAGCACCCACAGCAGCGGGGTATCAGGCGCAGCGGTAATCGTCTGGCGCCGACCATTGATGTTCAGCGTCACGGTAACGTTGCTCATGAACTCCTCCTTGAGATTGGCTTGAAGCCCCTCGTTGCGCGCGGTCTTCGCCACACTGCGACTGCAATGATTCTAGTCCAAACCCGGGAGCCTGACTGCGCTGCGGACACCACCGGAGACTGATTCCAAGTTATTGTTTTT
>JAIENU010000129.1 GCA_019751125.1 Burkholderiales bacterium
TCAACGAGACCGCGATCGAGCAGGCGATCCACGGCCGCTGGTGGGCGACCTTGGCTTACCGCCTGCGCCACTGGCTGAGGCCGAACACCCGAGCCGGCAGCCGCAAAAACATCCACGCCCATTACGACCTTGGCAATGATTTTTACCGCCTGTGGCTGGATTCGACGATGACCTACTCCTCGGCCTTGTTCGAAGGGGATGCCGGGCGTTCGCTGGCGGATGGCCAGGCCGCGAAATACGCGCGCATCCTGCGCGAAGCCGGTGTGCAGCCCGGCGACCACATTCTTGAAATTGGCTGCGGCTGGGGCGGCTTTGCCGAACATGCCGCGCGTGCGGGTTGCCGTGTCACCGGCATCACCGTCTCGGCGGCTCAGCTTGAATACGCGCGCGAGCGCATCGCCCGCGCCGGGCTTGGTGACCGGGTCACGCTGCAACTCTGCGATTACCGCGACCTTGGCGGGCAGTTCGATCATGTGGTGTCGATCGAAATGTTCGAAGCCGTGGGTGAACGCTACTGGCCGGGCTATTTCGCGACGATCCGCGACCGTCTGCGTCCCGGCGGCCGCGCGCTGGTGCAGAGCATCACCATCGCCGAGTCCAAATTCGATCGCTACCGCAGCGGCACCGATTTCATCCAGCAGTACATTTTCCCCGGCGGCATGCTGCCGTCGAAAACGGTATTTGCCGAAGTGGCTGCGCGGCAGGGGCTGAAGGTGCAGGACATGCATGCCTTCGGGCTGGATTACGCCGCGACACTGGCGCGCTGGCACCAGGCCTTCAATCACGCTGCGGCTGAAGTGGTCGCGCTGGGCTTTGATGAGCGTTTCATGCGCACCTGGCGTTTTTACCTGGCGTATTGCGAGGCCGGATTCCGCGCTGGCGCCACCGACGTGGTTCAGGTGAGACTCGAACATGCCTAGCCTCCTGTTGCTGCTGGCGCTGCTGGCGACACCGGCGATCGCGGCCAATGTACCGGCAGAGTTGCCGCCCGCTGCCTGCAATGTCATTGAACCCTGCCGGATGGTCGGCAAGGGACGCCTGCGCTGGTGGGGTTTTCATGTGTATGACGCCGCACTGTGGGCGCGCGAAGGGCGCTGGCAGGCCGAAGCGCCTTACGTGCTTGACATCATCTACGCGCGCAACATCACCGGCGCCCAGCTTGCCGATACCAGTGTCGACGAGATACGGCGGCTCGGTGTGAAGGACGAGGCCAGGCTGGCGCGCTGGGGAGCGCAGCTGCGTGCAGTATTCCCCGACGTCCAGCCGGGCAGCCGGCTGACCGGTGTTTACCGCCAGCAGCGCGGCGCGCAGTTTTTTTCCGGTGCCAGGCTGCTCGGCAGCATCGATGACCCGGAACTGGCGCGGCGCTTTTTTGAAATCTGGCTGGATCCGCGCACGCAGACGCCGGAGTTGCGCGCTGCCTTGATCGGCGGCAATGCCGACGCTCAGTAAAAGGGCGCTGGCGGCGTATTCGGTGGTCGCCCTGCCGCTGGCGGCAGCTGCGCTGCCGGTGCATTTGCATGTGCCCAAGTTTTACGCCGGGCTCGGCCTTGAGTTGGCGACCGTCGGCATGTTGCTGCTGGTGTTGCGCCTGCTGGATGCCGTCAGCGATCCGCTGCTGGGCGCGCTGGCAGATCGCATACCGGAATCGCGCGGCGGCCGTCGCCTGATGATTGCCGCCGCAGCACCCCTGCTGGCTGCGGGGCTGTGGCTGTTGTTCACGCCGCCGGAATCGCCTTCGCTACTGGCGCCCTGGCTGGCGGCGTCGCTGGTGCTGAGTTATCTCGGCCTGAGCGCTGCGAGCATTGCCCATTTTGCGCTGGGCAGCGCGCTGTCCCAGGATTACGCCGAGCGCACCCGCATCACCGCCGCACGTGGCGTCGCTGCGCTGACCGGCGTGCTGCTCGCAGCCGCTTTGCCCGAGCTGCTGGTGCAGAAGCATGGCGCGGCCGAAGGCTTGTCAATTTTTGCATTGGGCTTTGCGCCCCTGCTGCTCGCCGCGGCAGCCATCACGGTGTTCGCCGGCCCGCGTGCCGGCAATGACGCGCCGCCACTGCCGTTCAACCGGGCTGCTGTGGTGCAGCCGCTGCGTAACCCGCGTTTCCGCCGGTTGGCGCTGGTGTTTCTGGTCAATGGTGTGGCGGCGGCGGTGCCAGCGACGCTGCTGCTGTTTTTTGCCGCCGATGTCTTGCAGCGTCCGGATCTGACTCCACTGTTTCTGCTGATCTATTTTGTTGCCGGTGCCGCCGGCATGCCGCTGTGGGTGAAGCTTGCCGCCGCGCAAGGCAAATCACGGGCCTGGCTGCTTGCCATGGCGCTTTCGGTTGCGGCTTTTGTCTGGGCTTATTTTCTGGGTGCCGGTGATGCTGCCGCCTTTGCCGTGGTCTGCCTGATGTCGGGCCTGGCGTTTGGGGCCGACCTCGCCCTGCCGGCTTCACTGCTTGCCGATGTCATCGATGACGATGAGCATGACAGCCGGCCCGACGGCGCCTACTTCGGCTTGTGGCATCTGCTGGAGAAGCTGGCGCTGGCGCTGGCCGCGGGTATCGCGCTGCCGGCGCTGCAGTGGCTGGGTTATCAGCCGGGCACGGCCGCTGCTGCAGGCTCCGCGCTGTCTGTGGTGTATGCACTGCTACCCTGCCTGATCAAGATTTCCGCGGCGCTGCTGCTGTGGCGCCGGTTTGATGAAACACGATCCCCGCAAGGAGAAGCCGCATGAATGTTCGGCGCTGGATGCTGTTGGCAGCAACCCTGCTGGTTGCCGGTTGCGGCACGGTACCGGTTGAAACCTATCGCAACGAAAAACCGGTGCTGGACCTGAAGACGTATTTCAACGGCACGGTCGATGCCTGGGGCCTGTTCCAGGACCGCAGCGGCAAGGTGGTGAAACGGTTCACGGTGCGCATCGACGCAAAATGGCAGGGCGACACCGGCGTGCTGGATGAACACTTCGAGTATTCTGACGGCAGCAAAAGCCGCCGGGTTTGGACCATCACCCGCATCGGCGACAACCGTTACCGCGGCACTGCCGATGACGTGGTCGGCGAGGCGATCGGGGAGGTCAGCGGCAACGCGCTACGCTGGCGTTATGTGCTGAGACTCGATGTTGACGGCCGCAGCTGGGAGGTCGATTTTGATGACTGGATGTACCAGATGGATGACCGGGTGATGCTCAACCGTTCGGCAATGAGCAAGTTCGGCATTCATCTCGGTGAAGTCACGCTCGCCTTTCGCAAGCGGCCATGAGCCTGAATCCGAAAATCCGTGACTGGCGGGGCAGGCGCATCTGGGTGATCGGCGCTTCCAGCGGCATTGGTGCCGGTCTGGCGCAGGCCTTGTGGCAACGCGGTGCGCGGGTTGCGGTGTCGGCGCGTCGTGGCGCGGAGCTGGAACAGTTGACCGCGGTGCATGGTGCCGCTGCACTTGCACTGCCGCTGGATGTCACCGACGCTGCAGCGGTGCAGCCGGCGCTTGACCGCATCGTTGATGCCTGGGGCGGAGTCGATCTGGTGGTGCTCTGCGCCGGAACCCATCAGCCGGTGCGCGCCTGGGAACTCGAGTCCGCTGCTGCACGCCGTCTGCTCGAGATCAACCTGCACGGCGTCATTCATTGCCTGCCGCCGGTGGTGGCGCGGCTGCTGCGGCAGGGTGCCGGTGGTGTTGCCGTGGTATCCAGCATCGCCGGTTACGGCGGCCTGCCAACCTCGCTGGTGTATGGCGCAAGCAAGGCGGCACTGAACAACCTGACTGAAACGCTGTACCTCGATCTGGCGCCGCGCGGCATCAGCGTGTATCTGGTGTGTCCGGGTTTCGTGAAGACACCGCTCACCGACCGCAATGAATTCCCGATGCCGGCGCTGATCAGCGTCGAAGCCGCGGCGGCGGCGATGATCACCGGCTTCGAGCGCGGCGAATTCGAAATCCATTTTCCGAAACGCTTCACGCGCCTGCTCAAGTTCCTGCGGCTGCTGCCTTACCGCTGCTACTTTGCGCTGGTGCGCAGGGGGACTGGCTTGTGACTGCAGAGCGTGTCGATGCGCTGGTGGCCTATTTCGAGACGCTGACGCCGCAGTCGCTGGCGGAGTTGCCGCGCTTTTACGCGAAAGACTGCCGTTTCCGCGATCCCTTCAATGATGTGCGCGGGTTTCCGGCACTGCAGGCAATTTTCACGCACATGTTCGAGCGCCTCGATGCGCCGCGTTTCATCGTGCGTGAGCGTGTGTTCGAGGCGCCGCGGCTGTTCATCACCTGGGATTTCGAATTCCGTTTCCGCAGCTTCCGGCCGGGGGTGACGCAGCACATCCACGGTTCCAGCCTGATCACCTTTGATGAGTCAGGGCTGGTTGCGATCCATCGTGATTACTGGGATGCGGCGGAAGAACTTTATGAAAAGCTGCCGTTACTGGGTGGCGTGCTGGGCTGGCTGAAAAAACAGGGGCGCCCCTAGGCGCCCCTTCGATTAATCATAAGCCATTGTTTTTATTGAATAATTTATATCAATCCAGGTATTCAAAAAGCCGCACCACCTTGCGTGCGCCGCCGGTGGTGCGTGCGACCTCGGTGGCGTCCGCGGCTTCCTGACGCTTGACCATGCCCATCAGGAACACGGTGCCGGCTTCAGTCACCACCTTCACGTGTACCGGGCTGAAGCTGCGGGCATCGACGAAACGCGCCTTGACCTTGGAGGTGATCACCGCATCGTTGGTGCGGGCCTGCAGCGCGCTGTTGCCGCCGACCTGAAGTTCGTTGAACACGCTGCGCACGTTTTCGACGGCGCGTGCGACCCGTTCGGCCTCGGCCTTGGCTGCTTCGTTAGGCACTTCGCCCGACAGCAGCACCATGCGGTTGAAGCTGGTGACGTTGATGTTCGCATCCTTGACGCGCTCGGCGATGCGTGACGAGGTTTTGAGTTCGATGCCCTGGTCTTCGGTGATGGTGCCAACCGTGCGCCGGTCTTCGGCCATCATCACGCCGGTGGCCGCGGCGCCGCCGATGGCCACCGCCGCGCAGCCGGACACCACGGGCAGCAGAGCGATGCAGGAAAGGGTGATCAGTTTGCGCATTTACTCGACTCCCAAAAGTAGACAGTCAATACCGTCGCACAGGCAGTGCAGCGACAACAGGTGCACTTCCTGGATGCGCGCGGTGCTGGTCGCGGGCACGCAGATGTGCACATCCTCGGGTCTGAGCAGTTCGGCCATCTTGCCGCCGTTGCGACCGGTCAGCGCGACAACCCGCATCGAGCATTCGTGCGCGGCTTCGACTGCGGCAATCACGTTCGGCGAATTGCCGCTGGTCGAGATTGCCAGCAAAACATCACCGGCACGTCCGAGCGCCCGCACCTGTTTCGAAAACACCTGAACGTAATCGTAATCGTTGGCGATCGAAGTCAGGGTCGAGCTGTCGGTGGTCAGCGCCACTGCGGCCAGTCCCGGACGTTCGACCTCGAAGCGGTTGAGCAGTTCCGCGGAAAAATGCTGGGCATCGGCAGCCGAGCCGCCGTTGCCGCAGGCGAGGATCTTGCCGTCACCCTGCAGGCAGGCCACCATCGCCTGCACTGCGGCGGCGATCGGCACGGCCAGCGCGTCCATGCTCTGCAGCTTGAGGTGCGCGCTTTCGGAAAAGTTCTCGCTGATGCGGTTAATCAGGTCCATGGTGGGCGGTATTGTACCTGCAACGGCCGTTTGCGCTATTCGGCGATGACATCGCGCAGCCATTCAACGTGTTGCGTGCGGGTGGTGATCAGCACCGCGTCAAAACGGCAGGCCGGCACGCTGTTCAGGGTGGAGAGGTAATGGCGCGCGGTTTTTATCAGCCGTTCGCGCTTGGCCGCGGTGATGCTTTCGGCCGCACCGCCGTAGTCCTTGGCGGCGCGGCTGCGCACTTCGACGAAGACCAGGGTGTCGCCGTCACGCGCGATGATGTCGATTTCGCCGTGGCGGCAGCTGTAGTTGCGCGCCACTATCCTGAGGCCGGCGTCGCCAAGCAGCGACACTGCGAGTGTTTCGGCTGCGTTACCGGAGGGGTTCACGCGGGGCCTCGATCAGCCGCGCCCGGCCTTCACCATAACGCGCGGCGCGCAGCGTGCGGTCGATCAGTCCGCCCGGCAGCAGCAATAAATCGCCGGTGACGCCGTCGAGCCGCAGTTCACGCGGATTGGCCGACAGCAGCTGCGCGACACGCCAGGCATCAATGCCCAGCGCGTAAAGGCGTTCGAGCTCGGTGGTTGTTGCTGCGGGCCGCGGATAGAGCATCACCGCCGCATGGTCGGGTTCGATCAGCCAGGGCATGTCGACGAAGCCGACATCGGCCAGATCGTAACCGGCAAGTGCGCCGCGTTCACCGCCGTTGGCATTGGCGCCGGCATAGGCGGGCAGGCTGCCGAGGTAGGCCCGCGCCGAGCGCGCCTCGTCGAAATCGAGGGCGATGAACGCCATGTCCGGTTCGCCGCGTAACGCTGATTTCAGGCGCTGCGGGTCCGCGGTCGCGATTTCGGAGAGCACGGTGCCGCCGAGACGCGCGAACTCCGCGGTGAACGCCCCGTAAAGCCGGCGCTGTATCGCGCTGCCGCTGCTGACCACCAGCGCGCGGCGGCGGTTCTCGCGCCAGGCCAGTTGTGCGGCCTGGCGGCCTTCGGTTTCAACCTGCAGGCCGAGCATGTAGAAGCGGTCGGGGTTACGCCCGGTCTGGTCGGGCAGGTTGAGTGCCAGTGTCGGCACCGGCACCGGTTCACCGAAGGCGATGGCAGTCACTGCATCCCGCGTCAGCGGGCCCACCACCAGCTGTGCGCCGGCAGCCAGCGCCGCGCGGTAGGCGCGCAGGGCATCGGCGACTTCACCGTTGAGCGGATACTCGCGCACCGGCATGGCGGCCTTGCCGGCGACTTTGGCCGCGGCGAGAAAACCGTCACGCACCGCGCCGGCGTGGCGTGCAAACACTTTGGATTGTGTCGGCAGCAGCAGCGCGAGATGGGGTGTCACCGCCGGCGCGGGTGCAGCGGTGCCGCCCGCGGGCTTGGGGTTTGCTGCATTGTTCGTTGTGGTGTTTGCCGGTGCAGTTGCCGGAGTGCCGGTGCCTGCGGCCGGAGCTTCGCTGGCCAAGGCTGCGGGTGCTCCGTATAGTGACGCCAGCACAAGGAGCGGCACTGACACGCGTGCAAACGCGGCCAGTGTGCGGTGGAATTCCGGTAATTCAAGCGGCATTAGAGGCAGTATTTCACGGAGTCGGTGCGGGTGACTGAGCAAGAAGCGACAACGCAGGAGGCGGCGGCGCGGACCGGGGGCAAGCCGGCATTATATGTAGTGGCGACGCCGATCGGTAATCTCGGCGATGTGACGCTGCGCGCGCTGCAGGTACTGCGCGAAGTTGATGTCATCGCCGCCGAAGACACCCGTGTCACCCGCCGGCTGCTCGACCGTCATGGCATCAGCACGCCGCTGATGGCGGCGCATGAGCACAATGAACGCAGTGCCGCGCTGCGCATCGTCGAGCGGCTCGCGGCCGGAGAATCGGTGGCTTTGGTCAGCGATGCCGGCACACCGGGCATCGCCGATCCCGGCGCGCAGGTGGTGGCTGCGGTACGCGCCGCCGGTCATCCGGTGGTGCCGCTGCCGGGTCCGAATGCGGCGGCGGCGGCGATGTCGGCGAGCGGCCTGGAGGACGGCCGTTTCCTGTTTTGCGGTTTCCTGCCGGCGCGTGGTGGTGAGCGCCGCGCCATGCTGGCCGGATTGGCAGGCGAGACCGCGGCGCTGGTGTTCTATGAAGCGCCGCATCGCATCACCGATTGTGTCGAGGACCTGCGCAGCGCCTTCGGTGATGAACGCGGCCTGCTGATCGCGCGTGAACTGACCAAGATCCATGAATCGATACACCGCTGCCGGCTCGGCGAGGCGCTGCAGTGGCTCAATGCCGATGACAACCGGCGCCGCGGTGAATTTGTGCTGGTGGTGGATGGTGCGCCCGAGGCGGTGGCCGGTGACGACGCCGGCGCCGAGCGCACGCTGCGTATCCTGCTTGAGGAATTGCCGCTGAAGCAGGCGGTGGCACTGGCGGCGAGGCTGACCGGCGGCGCACGCAACGCGCTCTATGAGCAGGCGCTGGCGATCAAGAAGGACGGACAGTCCTGAACGCCGCGGGCCGGAATTTACGCTCGGGCCGGCAGCGTTTACCATGCATTGCCGCAGCCATGAATGGCCGCGCATAACCCGGAACACCCCGCACAATCACGATGACCTCGATCACCATCACCCGACCCGACGACTGGCACCTGCATCTGCGCGACGGCACCGCGATGCGCGATGTGCTGCCGCACACCGCTGCGCGATTTGCGCGTGCGATCGTAATGCCCAACCTGAAGCCGCCGGTGACCACCACCGCGCTGGCGCTGGCCTACCGTGAACGCATCCTCGCCGCGCTCCCTGCGGGCAGCCGCTTCGAGCCGCTGATGACGCTGTACCTGACCGACAACACCCGCCCCGACGAAATCAACGCGGCGAAGGCCAGCGGCGTGGTGCATGCGCTGAAGTACTACCCGGCCGGCGCCACCACCAATTCCGATGCCGGCGTCACTGCCATCGAAAAATGTTTCGGCGTGCTAGAGCGCATGGCCGAACTGGGCGTGCCGCTGCTGGTGCACGGCGAGGTCACTGATGCCGCAGTGGACGTCTACGACCGCGAGCGGGTGTTCATCGAGCGCACGCTGGTTCCGCTGACACAGCGCTTCCCGAAACTGAAAATCGTGATGGAGCACATCACCACGCGCGAGGCGGCGCAGTTTGTCACCGCCGCGCCGGCACAGGTCGCGGCGACGATCACCGCCCACCACCTGCTGATGAGCCGCAACGCGATGTTTGCCGGCGGCGTACGGCCGCACCTGTACTGCCTGCCGATCCTGAAGCGCGAGGTCCACCGCGAAGCGCTGGTTGCAGCCGCAGTCAGCGGCAACCCGAAATTCTTCCTTGGCACCGACAGCGCGCCGCATGCGCGGCACACCAAGGAAAACGACTGCGGCTGTGCCGGCATGTACACCGCACATGCCGGCATCGAGCTGTACGCCGAGGCCTTCGCCGCGGCGGGTGCGCTTGACCGGCTGGAGGGTTTTGCCAGCCACTTCGGCCCCGATTACTACGGCCTGCCGCGCAACACCGATCGCATCACGCTGCGCGATGAGCCGTGGACCGTGCCGGCGAGTGTGCCCTTCGGCGCCGACACACTGGTGCCGCTGCGCGCCGGTGGCGCCATCGGCTGGAGCTTCACCACAGCGTGAGGCGAGCAGTGAAGCGTGTCGAAAGTGCCTCCGGCCCTGTCCACTACGACAGCCTTGAATGGCCGCGCGGCGATACCTGGATATTCACCTACGGTTCGCTGATGTGGGATCCGGGCTTCACGCATCGTGCCGCCGAGCCGGCGCTGCTGCGCGGTTATCACCGCAGCTTCTGCATTTATTCCAGCCGTTACCGCGGCACCGTCGAAGCGCCGGGCCTGGTGCTGGGGCTGGATCCCGGCGGCGCCTGCAAGGG
>JAIENU010000229.1 GCA_019751125.1 Burkholderiales bacterium
TGCCTTCGGTTGCTTTTCCATACGCTTTGTTCACACAACCACGAAAACCGTCACCGACATCATGTCCCAGGAAGCACCTTCAGCCAATACCGGCACAGACCACGCGCAGCCCGCTGCAGACACTGCAGCTCCGACCACGGAAGAGCAGCTGCGCAAGGCCGAACAGGCCGCGCAGGAACACCACGACGCCTGGCTGCGCGCCAAGGCCGAGACCGAGAACATGCGCAAACGCGCGATGCAGGATGTCGCCAACGCCCACAAGTTTGCGATTGAGGGTTTTGCCGCCGAACTGCTGGCGGTGAAGGACAGCCTTGAAGCAGCGCTGGCTGTCGAGACGGCGACTGTTGAAAGCCTCAAGAGCGGCGCCGACCTGACACTGAAGCAGCTCAGCGCCGCCTTCGAAAAATACAAGCTCAGCGAGGTCAATCCGCTGGGCCAGAAATTCGATCCGCACCGCCACCAGGCCATCGGCATGGTCGAGTCCGACGCCGAGCCGAATACCGTGGTCGCCGTGCTGCAAAAGGGTTATGTGCTGCACGACCGCATCGTGCGCCCGGCGCTGGTCACGGTCGCCAAAGCCAGGGATGGCTGAGCAGCGGTGCTTGAAAAACCATCATCGCAACCCCAGTTTGGAATACAAGAAACGCCGTAACAGCTTTAAGTTTATTGAATAAAATCAATGGCTTGAATGACTCCGGCGCAACATATCGCTGACAAAGAGGCATAGACATGGGCAAGATCATAGGCATCGACCTGGGCACCACCAACTCCTGCGTGGCCGTGATGGAAAACGGCACGCCGAAGGTCATTGAAAACTCCGAGGGCGCGCGCACCACGCCGTCGATCGTCGCCTACATGGATGACGGTGAGATCCTGACCGGCGCGCCGGGCAAGCGCCAGGCCGTCACCAACCCGAAAAACACGCTGTACGCCGTCAAGCGCCTGATCGGCCGCCGCTTCGAGGAAAAGGAAGTGCAGAAGGACATCGACCTGATGCCCTACAAGATCAGCAAGGCCGACAACGGCGACGCCTGGGTCGAAGTGCGCGGCAAGAAGATCGCCCCGCCCGAAGTCTCGGCGCAGGTGCTGATCAAGATGAAAAAGACCGCCGAGGACTATCTCGGCGAGCCGGTCACCGAAGCGGTGATCACGGTGCCCGCGTACTTCAACGATTCGCAACGCCAGGCGACCAAGGACGCCGGCCGCATCGCCGGCCTCGACGTCAAGCGCATCATCAACGAGCCGACCGCGGCCGCGCTCGCCTTCGGCATGGACAAGAAAAAGGGCGATCGCAAGATCGCCGTCTATGACCTCGGCGGCGGCACCTTCGACATCTCGATCATCGAGATCGCCGAGATCGATGGCGAGCACCAGTTCGAGGTGCTGTCGACCAACGGCGACACCTTCCTCGGCGGCGAGGACTTCGACCAGCGCCTGATGGACTACCTGTGCGAGGAGTTCAAGAAGGAATCCGGCGTTGACCTGAAAAAGGACATGCTTGCGCTGCAGCGCCTGAAGGACGCGGCCGAGAAGGCCAAGATCGAGCTGTCATCCAGCGCGCAGACCGAAATCAACCTGCCCTACATCACTGCCGACGCCTCGGGCCCGAAACACCTGGCGATCAAGATCACCCGCGCCAAGTTCGAGGCGCTGGTCGAAGACCTGATCGCGCGCACCATCAAGCCCTGCGAAATCGCGGTCAAGGATGCCGGCGTCAAACTCTCCGACATCGAGGACGTGATCCTCGTCGGCGGCCAGACACGCATGCCGAAAGTGCAGGAGCAGGTGAAGGCCTTCTTCGGCAAGGAGCCGCGCAAGGACGTCAACCCCGATGAGGCGGTGGCGGTGGGCGCAGCCATCCAGGCCGGCGTGCTGAAAGGCGACGTCAAGGACGTGCTGCTGCTCGACGTGACCCCGCTGTCGCTGGGTATCGAGACGCTGGGCGGCGTGATGACCAAGCTGATCCAGAAGAACACCACGATCCCGACCAAGGCGTCGCAGGTGTTCTCGACCGCCGAGGACAACCAGGGCGCGGTGACCATCCACGTGCTGCAGGGCGAGCGCGAGATGGCCAAGGCCAACAAGTCGCTGGGCCAGTTCAACCTGACCGACATTCCGCCGGCGCCGCGCGGCATGCCGCAGATCGAGGTCACCTTCGACATCGACGCCAACGGCATCCTGCATGTGTCGGCCAAGGACAAGGCCACCGGCAAGGAAAACAAGATCAAGATCCAGGCCAGCTCGGGCCTCTCGGAAGACGAGATCCAGCGCATGGTCAAGGACGCCGAAGCCAATGCCGAGGAAGACAAGAAGCTGCGCGAGCTGGTCGATACCCGCAACCAGTGCGACGCGATGATCCACGGCGTGAAAAAGTCGCTCGCCGAGTATGGCGACAAGATCGGTGCTGACGAAAAGGCGAAGATCGAAGCCGCGGTGAAAGATGCCGAGGAAGCGATCAAGGGCGACGACAAGGACGCCATCGAGGCCAAGACCCAGGCACTGGCGCAGGCCGCCCAGAAACTGGGCGAGGAAATGCAGAAGAACCAGCAGGCCGGCGCGGCTCCCGGCGGCGAAGCCCCGAAAGGCGACGCCGGCAAGAAGGATGACGGCAACGTGGTCGATGCCGAGTTCGAGGAAGTGAAAGACGGCAAGAAATAAGCACCAGCGCATCGACCACCGGGGCGCAGCAGCGTTGGGGAGCACTCCCCCGCGCCCTGCGCCTCTGGCGCATTCTGGCTGACGGAAAAACATGGCGAAAAAAGACTATTACGAAGTACTCGGCGTCAACCGTGACGCCTCCGAAGACGACCTGAAAAAGTCGTACCGCAAGCTCGCCATGAAGTGGCACCCGGACCGCAACCCGGACAACCCCAAGGCCGAGGAACACTTCAAGGAAGCCAAGGAAGCCTACGAGGTACTCAGCGACGCACAGAAACGCGCCGCCTATGACCAGTACGGCCATGCCGGTGTCGATCCCTCGGCTGGTGCGGGCGCCGCGGGGGCCGGCTTCGGCGGCTTTGGCGACGCCTTCGGCGACATCTTCGGCGACATCTTCGGTGGCGGCAGCGGCGGACGCGGCCGCTCCACCGTCTATCGCGGCGCCGACCTGCGCTACAACCTGGAGATATCCCTGGAAGACGCTGCGCGCGGCACCGAGACGCGCATCCGCATTCCGGCGATGGAAGAATGCGAAACCTGCCATGGCAGCGGCGCCAAGCCCGGCACCCAGCCCACCACCTGTACCACCTGCGGTGGCCACGGCCAGGTACGCATGCAGCAGGGCTTTTTCTCGATCCAGCAGACCTGCCCGAAGTGCCACGGCACCGGCAAGATGGTGGCGAGCCCCTGCGGCACCTGCTCCGGCAACGGCCGCGTCAAGAAACACAAGACACTGGCGGTGAAGATTCCGGCGGGTGTTGATGAAGGTGACCGCATCCGCCTCTCCGGCGAAGGTGAGGCCGGCGTCAACGGCGGCCCCTCCGGTGATCTGTATGTGGTGATCCAGATCCGCCAGCACGCGGTGTTCACCCGCGACCACAACGACCTGCACTGCGAGATGCCGGTGTCCTTCACCACCGCGGCGCTCGGCGGCGAGATCGAAATCCCCACGCTCGACGGTTACGCCAAGATCAAGATTCCCGGCGAAACCCAGAGCGGAAAAATCTTCCGCCTGCGCGGCAAGGGCATCAAGGGTGTGCGCTCCACCACCCACGGCGACCTGCTGTGCCATGTGGTTGTTGAAACACCGGTGAACCTGACCCCGCGCCAGAAAGAACTGCTCGAGGAATTCGAGGCCATCAGCAACAAGGACGCTGCGCGCCACAACCCGCGTGCAAAATCGTGGATGGACCGGGTCAAGGAGTTTTTTGCCGAATAACCGCGGCGAAAACACCCGCAAAAAAAGCCGGCTGATGCCGGCTTTTTTGTTCAGGACCGGGTCACCGGTTACTGCTGCTGCAGCTTCGCGTCGCGCACCACCTTGGTGTACTTGGCGACTTCGGACTTGATGTAGGCCCCGAAATCGGCCGCCGAACCACCCAGCGGATCAGCACCCAGCGAGGCCAGGCGCTGCTGCACATCCTGCAGTTTCAGCGCCTTGTTGATGTCGGCATTGAGCCGGTTCACCGCTGCGGCCGGTGTGCCGGTCGGCATCACCGCGCCGTACCAGAGAATGATGTCGTAGCCGGGCACCCCCGCCTCCGCCACCGAAGGCACATCGGGCAGCGCCGGATTGCGCCTGGCGCTGGACACCGCCAGCGCGCGCATCTTGCCGGACTTGATGTGCGGCACCGCCACCGGCGAAGTGTTGAACCCCACTTGGATCTCGCCGGAGATCAGCGCCAGCGCGCTCGGCGCACCACCTTTGTACGGCACATGGGTCATGTCCACTTTCGCCAGCCCCTTGAACAGCTCGGCGGCAATGTGTTCCGGGCTGCCGTCGCCGGAGGAGGCGTAGTTGACCGGCTTGGCTTTCGCCAGCGCCAGCAATTCGGCCACCGACTTGATCGGTGAAGACGGCGGCACCACGACAAACATCGGCACCGAGGCAATGTTGATCAGCGGCGTGAAATCACGCTCAAGGTCGTAATCGAGTTTTTTGTAGAGCGGCTTGCTCACCGCATGCGCCAGCGAAATCATCAGCACCGTGTAACCGTCGGGCGTGGCGCGTGAGGCGATGCTTGCAGCAAGATTGGCGTTGGCGCCCGGCCGGTTGTCGACGATCACCTGCTGTCCGACGCTCTCGGACAACTTGACCGCCACCGTGCGCGCCATGATGTCGGTGCCGCCGCCCGGCGGAAAGCCGACCAGGAAACGGATCGGTTTGGTCGGGTAAGCCTGCGCAGACACGGGTGCGGCCTGCAGCGCCGCAGCCAGCACCAACAACGATGTGACGATGTGCTTCATGGCTCTCCTCCTGCCGGAATATGTAACCTGTTGTATTTATTGAATAATTTTTAACGCCACCGCCGCACAGCCTGCAACCGCCGCTTAACCTGCGGCGACCGCCTGCAGTTTGCTGCTGCGCAGTTGCTTGACCACGGCATCGGCAAAGGACTGCGTGTTGCCGCGCCCGCCAAGGTCGCCGGTGCGCGCATTGGCATCGGCCAGCGCGGCATCCACCGCGGCCTGGATGGCACGATAGGCCTGCTGGAATGCCGGCTTGTTGTGGCGGATGCCCAGCCACTCCAGCAGCATGCCCGCCGACAGGATCATGCCCGTCGGGTTGGCTATCCCTTTTCCGGCGATGTCCGGCGCCGAACCGTGGCCGGCATTGGCGATGGCATGGTGGTCGCCGGCGTTGATCGCCGCGGCGAGCCCCAGCCCGCCGGACAGCGCAACCGCCAGGTTGGACAGGATGTCGCCGAACATATTGGAAATCAGGATCACGTCGTGGCGCTCGGGCCGGCTGTAGATGTCGGCGGCCATCGCGTCGATGTCCATTTCACGCAGCGCGATCTGCGGCTGGGCCTTGGCCAGTTCGTAGGCCGGCGCCATGAACAGGCCGTCACTCATCTGCAGCACATGGCGCTTGCCGACCACGGTGACACGTTTGCTGCGCCGGGCCGCGTATTCGAAAGCGACCTTGGCGATGCGCTCCGAACCCTTGCGCGTGATCTTGCGCACCGACAGCGCGACATCCTCGGTCGGCATAAACTCGCCGTTCCCCATGAACATGGTGCGGTCGGAATAAAACCCCTCGGTGTTCTCGCGCACGATCAGCGCGTCGAGCCCGCGGCGCGCATCGGGCATGCCGGCACGGCTGCGCGCCGGGCGCAGGTTGGCATAGAGGTCGAGGCGCTTGCGGATGGTGCCGGGAATGTTGATGCCGCCCTCGGCCACCGGCGGGTAATCGGTCATGCCGCAGGGCCCGACGATGGCGCCATCGGCCTCGGTCACCGCCTTCATCGCGGCTTCGGTCAGCGTGGTGCCGTGCTTGCGGTGGCTGGCCATGCCCACTTCGACTTCGGTAAATCGCAAACCCAGCGAAAACTCGGCATCCGCCGCCTTCACCACCGCCATCGCCGCCGCCACGATTTCCGGACCGATGTCATCACCCGCCATCACCACGATATTCATGTTTCCATCTTCCTGCTGTCGTACTGCCGTTAAAAAAATGGCCGGGCGTCTCCACCCGGCCTTGTCCTGTTATTCAGCCTTGATGCCGGCTTCTTTCACCACCCTCACCCAGCGCTGGTAGTCCTTCTGGATGCGCTCGCCGAATTTCTGCGGCGCACCGCCGGTCTGCACCATGCCCTGGTCTTCAAGGTTCCTGCGGATTTCCGGTTCTTCCAGCGCCTTGTTGACCGCGCCGTTGAGCCGGTCGATCACCGCCGCCGGCGTGCCGCGCGGCGCCATCGTGCCGAACCACAGCTCGACCTCGTAGCCGGGCAGTGTTTCGGCCACGGTGGGCACATCAGGCAGCGAAACCCAGCGTTTGGCGGTGGTCACCGCCAGCGGACGCAGGCGCCCGGTCTTGAAATGCGGCACCACCGGCAGCAGGCTGCCGACGATGATCGGCGCCTGGCCCGACAGCAGGTCGGTCATCGCGGCGCCGGTGCTTTTGTACGGCACATGCACCATCTTGATCTTGGCCATCACGTTCATCAGTTCGGTGGCGAGGTGGGTCAGGCCGCCGACTCCGCTGGAGGCATAGACCAGTTCGCCGGGACGGCTGCGCGCGAGGCCGATCAGCTCCTTCAGGTTCTTCGACGGCAGAGAGGGATGTACGGTCACGACAAAAGGCGTGATGCCGAATTCGGCAACCGGAATGATGCTGTTGATCGGATCAAAGGCCGGACGATGGGTGGCCGAGCTGGCGGAGAAACTGCCCGACATCATCATGATGGTGTAACCGTCGGGGGGCGCCTTCGCCACCGCCTCCATGCCGATGATGCCGCCGGCGCCGCCGCGGTTGTCGACGATGAATTGCTGTCCCAGCGTCGCAGTCAGCCGTGCCGAGAACTGGCGCGCGGTCAGGTCGCTGCCGCCACCGGGCGCAAAGGGCACGATCACGCGCACCGGCTTCACCGGATATTGCTGTGCGTGCAGTACGGCCGGGATCGCCGCCGACATCAGGGCTGCGGCAAGGCCGCCAAGAACAAACGAAGCTTTCATGGATTCTCCTCTCGCCGGTGTTGTGCGGCCTGTGGCCGCGCACCGGCACTGTTTTGTTGTAAGGCTTGGTGAATATCGCTGTGACGAGGACCGAGTTGCCGGTCCGCCTGCAGTTGTTCCGTCCGCGCCGTTGCAGCCGGAACCCTGCCTGGCCAGAGCAGTAAACCACGCACACCACCATCCGGACCAGTATTGCATAATTTCAAAATAATATGCAATCTGCGGAAATGCCCCATTTCCACAGCGGCAGACACCGCGACAATCGATGGCCGCCAGCGCACTGACCCCGCTGCAGCAGCGCGTCGCTCGCGAAATCATCGCGCTCGCCCGCCGCGAAAACCGCCCCGCCGGCAGCCACCTGCCGAAGCTGGCGCTGGCACAGGCCATCGGCACCTCGCACAACCCGGTGGAAGCCGCGCTCGCCTATCTCGCAAAACGCGGCATCGTCCGCCACCTGCCTGACCGCGGCTATTTCCTCGCCCGTGATGCGTGCCAGCTCGATGACAACGCGCGCCGCCTGCCGCATTCCGGCGATGAGCGGCTGTATCACCGCATTGTTGACGCGCGCCTCGAACACCGGCTGGCGGACGAGATCACTGAATCGGCACTGCTGCGCCGCTTTGGCACCACACGCCCGGTGCTGCAGCGGGTGCTCAAACGCATCCAGCAGGAGGGCTGGATCGAACGCAAGGCCGGACACGGCTGGGCCTTCCTGCCGCTGATCGATTCGATCGAGGCCTATGACGACAGTTATGAATTGCGCCGGGTGATCGAGCCCGCGGCTGTGCTCGGCCGCAAATTCGCGCCGGTGCCGGCCGAACTCGCGGCGCTGATCGCCGAACAGTCATTCATGGCCGGTGGCGGCTACGCGAGCATGACGGCCGACGAGTGGATCGACTTCAACGCGCGGTTTCACGAAGCGCTGGCACGCTGGTCGGGCAATCCCTTCCTGCTGCAGACCATACGCCGCATGAACCAGCTGCGGCGGCCGGTTGAATACCGCGTGGTGGCCGGCGATCCGCAGCTGCGCGCGCGCCAGGCGAGCGAGCACCTGCGCATCCTCGAGATGCTGGAACGCGGCGACCGACGCCGCGCCGCGACACTGCTGCGCAAACACATCGACGGCGCGCGCCGCGACAAGGTCAGCCCGGCGCACTTTCGCACTGCCTGAGTAATCCACCCAGGACCGGGGACCGCACCAGCACCGCAGGACGCAGTGGTGGTGTTAAAAAATAATCAATAAAAACAATGACTTACGTATTCATGGGATACGCAGGCCGCGACCGCTCAGGCGCGATATTTCTCCAGCGCCTTCCAGTCGATTTCGAAGCCAAAGCCCGGCAGGTCGTTCATGTGCACGCGGCCGTCCTTGACCTGGGCGCGCTCGGTGAACATCTCGAACCACAGCGGATCACGCTCGGGGCCGCCATGTGACTCGACGCCAAAGCCCAGGCGCGGGAAGGCCGACACCAGGTGAGCATGCACCTCGGGCACCAGGTGCGGCGCGATACGTACGCCGTGCTGCTCGGCGAGATAACTCACGCGCAGCGATTCGGTGAAACCGGCAAAACGCGTGGAGTCGAACTGCATGAAGCCGAGTGCGCCGCTGGTGATGAAATCGCGCGCGGTGAAACGCGTCATCTCGCGCTCGCCGTGGGCCAGCGGGATCATCGTGTTCTTCGCCAGTGTGACAAAGTCGGCCGGCTGCAGGTACCAGTGCAGCGGCTCCTCCAGCCAGTAGATGTTGTAGGGCTCGACCGCGTGTGCAAAGCGGATGCAATCCTCGAGGTCGTAGGCCGCGTTCATGTCGAGCATCAGCCGCACGTCATTGCCGATCGCCGAACGGGTGGCCTTGATGCGCTCGACCTCCTTCTCGATGGAGAGGCCCGCGGTCTTCAGCTTCACCGCCTGGTAGCCGCGCTTGACAAAGCCTTCCAGCTCCGCCGCGCAGGCATGCAGCGGCGCGTCGAGTTCGTAGTAACCGCCGGTGGCATAGGTGAACAGCGGCTTGCCGTCACCGCCGGTCAGCTTCCACACCGGCACATTCATCGCCTTGCCCTTGATGTCCCACAGCGCACTGTCGATGCCGCCGATCGCCGCCATGATCTGTGGCCGGTCGTTGCGCGACATCGGCTGCGGCAGGCCGTCACGCCCGCCCATGCCGGTCGGCCGCGGCGATGTCAGTGAAAACAGTTTCTCCCACACCGCGACATGGGCCAGCGCGTCCATGCCGCGCGCCACCTCGCCGAGCTTCTCGACGTACTGGCAGATCAGCTTCATCGGCGCGCCGTGAACCTGGCCGATACCGGTCAAGCCGTCATCGGTCCGTACCTCCACCAGCACCACGCTGGAGCTGTGCAGCTCCTCATGCGCGGTCCACAGGGCGTGTTTGAGCGGGGCGGAAAAGGCCTGGGCTTTGACGGAAGCAATACGGGTCACGGTGAAAATCCTTTATCAAAAAT
>JAIENU010000224.1 GCA_019751125.1 Burkholderiales bacterium
GTGGTCGACAACAGGCCCGGTGGCACCGGCGCCATCGCGCTGGAAACAGTGGCGCGTTCGCAGCCCGACGGCTACAACATCGTGATGATCAGCGGCACACATACCGCGCGACGCGCGACGCATCACGGGCGGCTGCCCTATGACCTGATCAGGGATTTCGCGCCGGTGACGCAGATGACCCGGCAGTCCTATGTGCTGGTGCTGCATCCTTCGGTGCCTGCCAGGTCGATTACGGAACTGGTGGCGCTGGCCAGGGCAAAACCGGGCGGCCTGACCTATGGTTCAGCCGGGCAGGGTAGCCTGCAGCATCTTTCCGGGGCGCTGCTGGCGACTTCAACGGGTGTCAATCTGCTGCACGTCGCCTACAAGGGCGGCGGGCCGGCGCTGGCCGATGTGCTGGCCGGGCAGATCAGCATGGTGTTCGCGACGCCACTGGAATCGGTGCCACACATCAAGACCGGCCGGCTGCGGCCACTGGCCGTGAGCAGCCCGCAACGCTCGCCGGTGATGCCGGATTTGCCCTCAATCGCCGAGACCGGAGTCGCAGGATACGAAGTAACCAATTGGTACGGCGTACTGGCCCCGGTTGCGATACCCAAAAGGCTTCTTGAGCGGCTGAACAAAAGCATAGTCGAAGCGCTGCGCACACCTGAACTGACGGAACGTTTTCAGCGTGACGGTGTGGAACCCGTAGGCTCCACACCACCTGAATTCCAGAAGCACATCCTTGACGAAATTGCCAAATGGGAGCGGGTCGTGAAGTCGGCCGGCATCCAGACGGATTGAATAACGATCAACAACAGGAAGGGAAACAGCATGAAAGTGGGATTCATAGGCTTGGGCACGATGGGCGCTTCGATCGCGCTCAATGCGATCAAGGGCGGCTTCAAACTGGCCGTCCACGATCTGCGCAAGGCTGCCGGGGAGCCGCACCTGAAGGCAGGCGCGGTATGGGCGGATACGGTCGAGGATGCCGGCCGGGATGCCGATGTCGTGCTGACTTCGCTGCCGGGCCCGAAGGAAGTGAAGGCTGTCGGCGAAAGCCTGATCAAGGTAATGAAGCCGGGTTCGGTGTGGTTCGACCTGTCGACCAATTCACCCACCGTGGTGCGTGATCTGCACAAGCGTTTTGCCGAAAAAAAGGTGTCGGTACTCGATGCACCGGTCAGCGGCGGACCAACCGGGGCGAAGTCCGGCAAGCTCGCCCTGTGGGTGGGTGGCGACCAGGCCGAGTTCGAGCGCTGCCGCAAGGTACTCGATGCCGTCGGTGACCAGGTCATTTACATCGGCCCGATCGGCGCCGGTTCGGTGGCCAAGCTGGTGCACAACTGCGCCGGCTATGCGATGCAGCTGGCGCTGACCGAGCTGTTCACGATGGGGGTCAAGGCCGGCGTTGATCCGCTGCCGCTGTGGGCCGCGATCCGCCAGGGATCGCTGGGCCGCAAGCGCTCCTTTGACCGCATGGGAGACCAGTTCCTGCGTGGCCAGTTCGATCCGCCGGCTTTTGCGCTGGAGCTCGCGCACAAGGACGTCACGCTGGCCACCGAGCTGGCGCGCGAAATCGGCGTGCCGATGCGGCTCGCCAACATGACCCATGCCGAAATGACGGATGCAATGAACCGCGGCTGGCAGAAGCGCGATTCGCGTTCCTTCCTGATCCTCCAGCAGGAGCGTGTCGGTCTGAACATCAAGGTGCCGGCCGAAGACATCGAAGCGGTGCTCAAACGCGACGGCTGAACCGCATGTTTCCGTGCTTGCGGCCCGCCGGGGCCGCAAGCTAAGATTTTGCATGGCCGTGTCGCTGCACTGTGGTGACCGGGGGACGGAGGATGGGCTCATGTTCGCAATCGTCAGCAAAGTCGATGGATTTCCGGTCAGCCGCAGCCTGGGCGATGATCGGCCAGCCTTGATCGTGACCTGGACTTCGAATGCCGGCGCCCAGGCTTTTATTTCCTCGAAGGGTATTGATGCCGATTACCAGGTGGTGGCGCTGACCGAATCGACGCTGAACAGCATGGCCGCAGCCCTCGGCTGCGCCGCAGATGCGATCGACTTCGACGCCTATCCCGAGCAGTAATTTCCCGCAGCACCCGCAGGCCATATTCAACCACCACACCGGCGGCCGGTTCCGGCAGCCCAGCATCCATGGATACCCTGAAAGTCGGCATGACCCATGTCGCCGAGCGCGAAGTCAGCGAAGCGATGACCACCAAACGCGGCGATTACCGCGTATTCTCAACGCCGTCGATGGTGCAGTTCTGCGAGGCCTCGGCCGGTGAATTGCTGGCACCACACCTGAAGCCGGGGCAGGGCCAGGTCGGCATGGTGGTGACCATCCGCCACATGGGCCCGACCCCGATGGGCAAGCGCGTGCGTGCCGAAGTTGAAGTGGTCGGCATCGACCGCCGCCGTGTCAGCCTCAAGATCAAGGTCTTTGACGATGTCGAACAGGTCGGAGAGTGCGACCATGACCGCTTTGTTGTTGACCTCGACAAGTACCAGGCCAAACTCAAAAGCAAGATCGAAGGCAAGGCATGAGCACTGCGATCGAACTCGCGGTCTGCGACATGGCCGGCACCACGGTGCGCGATGCGGGTCAGGTGCCGCGTGCCTTCACCGAAGCGCTGGCGGCCCACGACATCGCGGTCACGCCGCAGGCGATCAACAGCCTGCGCGGTGCGAGCAAGCGGCTGGCCATCCTCAACCTGATTCCGGAGGGCGGTGATCGCGAAGCACGGGCGAAGCTGGTGTATGCCACCTTCGTAAAAAAACTGGCAGAGGTCTTTGCCGGTACCGTCGAACCGGTGCCTGGCGCCCCCGAAGCCATTGCGGCTTTGCGCAAGGCGGGTACCAAGGTGGCGCTGAACACCGGTTTTGACCGCGAAACCACGGAGTTGCTGCTTGATGCACTGGGCTGGCGCAAGGGCGTGGTTGACGCTGTGGTCTGCGGCGACGAGGTGGCGCTGGGCCGGCCGGCGCCGTACATGATCTTCCGCTGCATGGAGGCTGTTGGTGTGACCGATGTGCGCCGTGTCGCCAATGCCGGTGACACCGTGCTCGATCTGCAGGCCGGTTACAACGCCGGCGTCGCACTTAATGTCGGCGTGTTGTCAGGTGCGCATGGCCGCGACCAGATGCAGGGCGAGCGGCACACCCATCTGCTGAACAGCATTGTCGAGCTGCCGGCGCTGATTGCAGCACAGCGTTCCTGATCAACAGCGCCTAGAAACTTTCATCCTCGCGCAGATAGCGCCACTGTCCCTGCGGCAGGTCGCCGAGCATGACCTTGCCGATGCGCACGCGCTTCAATCCGGTGACACGCAGGCCGACCAGTTCGCACATGCGGCGGATCTGTCGCTTCTTGCCTTGGCGCAGCACAAAACGCAGCTGGTCACGGTTTTGCCAGGCCACATGTGCCGGACGCAGGGCTTCACCGTCCAGCTCCAGGCCGTGATTGAGCAGCTCCAGATCTTTGGCGGAGAGCCGGCCGCTGACCCGCACCAGATATTCCTTGTCGACCGCGGAGTTTTCGCCGATCAATTGTTTGGCGATGCGCCCGTCCTGGGTCAGCACCAGTAGGCCGGTGGAGTCGATATCCAACCGGCCGGCCGGCGCCAGCCCTTTCAGATGCTGCGGTGAAAAGCGCAGCGGGTTGCGGTCGTTCTCCCAGCGATTGGGTCCGGTGACCAGCATCACCGCGGGCTGGTAATCCTTTTCGGGCTGGCTCGAGACATAACCCACCGGCTTGTGCAGCAGGATGGTCACCCGCGCCTGCTGCTGGTTGCGGGCGGCGGCGGCCAGCGTGATGGTCTGGCCGGGCAGGATGCGGGTGCCCAGTTCGGTTACCGGCACACCATCGACCAGCACCCAGCCGCGCTCGATATAGCTGTCGGCCTCGCGCCGCGAGCACAGGCCCTGCTCCGACATCAGCTTGGACAAGCGAACTTTTTCCATGTCTCGGCGTTCATGCTGCAAGCGCTTGTTTGCTGCAGCACGATGTTTATTTATAAGTAATTGATTTTACTGATTATTTTATTTTGTTGCGGCTTAAAGTGCAGCAAAGACTGATGTTGCAGCCTTGATCGTACGCTCGATTTCAGCGGTGCCGTGGGCTGCAGACACGAAGCCCGCTTCGTAGGCTGATGGCGCCAGATAGACCCCTTCCGCCAACATGGCGTGGAAAAAGCGGTTGAAGGCATCCTTGTCGCACTCCATGACTTCGGCATAGCTGGTCGGAGGCGTGGCGCGGAAAAACAGGCCGAACATGCCGCCGACATGGCGCGCCGAAAACGGGATGTTGCGCGCCTGCGCAGCGGTGGTCAGGCCGCTGCACAGCTGGTGCGCGGTGGCGGCGAGGCGGTCGTGGAAACCCGGTGCCTGGATCAGTTTCAGTGTGGCCAGACCGGCGGCCACTGCCACCGGGTTGCCGGACAGTGTGCCCGCCTGGTACACCGGCCCCAGCGGGGCGATGCACTGCATGATGTCGCGGCGGCCGCCGAAAGCACCCACCGGCATGCCGCCGCCGATGACCTTGCCCAGCGTGGTCAGGTCGGGCTTGATGCCATAAAGCGCCTGTGCGCCGCCCAGCGCAACACGGAAACCGGTCATCACCTCGTCGAAAATCAGCACCGCGCCATGCTGCGTACACAGCTCGCGCAGGGTTTCGAGAAAGCCCGGCGCCGGCGCCACCAGGTTCATGTTGCCGGCCACCGGTTCGACGATCACTGCGGCAATTTCGCCGCCTTCGCGGGCGAAGGTTTGCTGCAGCTGCGCCGCATTGTTGTAGTCGAGTACCAGAGTGTGTGCCGCGGTTTCGGCGGGTACCCCGGCCGAGGACGGCTGGCCGAAAGTCAGCGCGCCCGAGCCGGCCTTGACCAGCAGCGCATCGGCATGGCCGTGGTAACAACCTTCGAACTTGATGATTTTGCTGCGCCCGGTGTAGCCGCGGGCAAGGCGGATCGCGCTCATCGTCGCCTCGGTGCCGGAACTGACCAGCCGCACCTGTTCCAGAGACGGCACCAGCTCGCGCAGCAATTCGGCCATTTCGACTTCCAGCTCGGTCGGCGCGCCGAAGGACAAGCCGCGCTCCGCCGTCTGCTGCACGGCGCGCACCACGTCCGGGTGGGCGTGGCCGCAGATCAGCGGACCCCAGGAACCGACATAGTCGATATAGCTGTTGCCGTCAGCATCCCACACCAGCGGGCCCTTGCCGCGCTGGAAAAACAGCGGCGTGCCGCCGACCGAGCGGAAGGCACGCACGGGGGAATTGACCCCGCCGGGGATGGCGAGCTGGGCGTGGTTGAACAGTTTCTGGTTTTTTTTCATGCGCTTTTCACAGATATTCAGTGCAGTTCAAACAGCGATTGGATTTCGCGTGCGGCGGCTTCGATATCGGCTGCCGCAAACACGGCGGAAATGACCGCGACGGCATCGGCGCCATTGTTGATCAGCCGTGGCGCATTGGCCGCAGTGATACCGCCGATGGCCACCAGCGGCACCGGAAAACGGCGGCGCGCTTCAGCCAGCAGTTCCAGCGACGGCCGCACCGCATCGGGCTTGATGCCGGACGCAAAAAAACTGCCGAAGGCGAGGTGGTCGGCACCCGCGGCCAGGGCCAGCTGCGCGAGCTCGAGCCGGTCATAGCAGGAGGCACCCAGCAGACGCTGCGGGCCGAGAGCGGCACGGGCCGCAGCGATGTCGCCATCGTCTCCGCCGAGGTGCAGGCCGGCGGCGCCGGTCTGCAGTGCCAGTTCAAGATGGTCATTGATGATCAGCGGCACGCCGCGCGCAGAGCACAGGGTTTGCAGGGCCTGCGCCTGTTCCAGCCGCAGCGCCGGACTGGCAGTCTTGTTGCGGTACTGCAGCACGCGGGCACCACCGGCCAGCGCGGCGCGTACGCGATAACACAGATCGCCGGTGTCTTCGAGATCGGGCGTGATCGCATACAGCCCGGCGATTCTGGTGTTCACGCCGCCGCTGTTCAGGCCGCTGACGTTCAAGTTGTTTTGTCGCCGCCGTCACCGTCACCGTCGGACGCGGCGTCCTCTTCCCGCGCCCAGAACAGGCGGTCGGGGATGTGCTGGCCCATGCCGGGGCGGAAGGCGAGTTTCAGCGATTGCCAGGTGTATTCCTGGGCGTCGCGCACGGCTTCCTGCATTTCGACGCCGTTGGCAATGGTGGCCGCCAGCGCCGAAGCGAGCGTACAACCCGAGCCGTGGTAGCTGCCGGGCAGCCTTGGCCAGTTGTCACTGCGCAGCACGCCGTCGCTGTTGTACAGCGTGTTCACCACTTCGCCGGTGTTTTCGTGGGTGCCGGTAACCAGCACGTATTCGCAGCCCATGGCGAGGATGCGCTTGGCACATTCCGCCAGGTCGGGATCGTCGTTGCCGTCCTCCCCGTCGTCGGCCAGTCGCCGCGCTTCGATGCTGTTTGGCGTGACCACCGTGGTCTGCGGGATCAGCAGTTCGCGGATGGCATTGAGCATCTCGTCTGAGGCCAACTCATCGCCGCGTCCTGAAGCCAGTACCGGGTCGAGGATCAGCGGAATCTCGGGATAATCGGACACTACTTCGGCCACTGCGGCCACTGCTTCAAGGCTGCCAAGCACGCCGATCTTGAACGCGGCCACCGGCATGTCTTCGAGTATTGCGCGCGCCTGGTCGGCGACCCATTCCCCGTCGATCGGCATCAGGCCATCCACACCCATGGTGTCCTGCACCGTGATCGCGGTGACCACCGACACCGGATGGCAGCCCATGCTCGACAGCGTCATGATGTCGGCTTGCAGGCCGGCGCCACCGGTGGGGTCGGTGGCGGCAAAAACCATCACGATGGGAGGCGAATCGGTCATGGATGAATACGGGCGTGAAGGGATCGGCTAAAATCGGAATGCATGACGCACGCTGCCTGACATGGTGGATTGCAGCCTGCGAATTGTAGCCCACCACGCCAGAAGACGCTGATGACCACCGAGAATCCCCCCTTCAAGAAATACATGTGCCTGATCTGCGGCTACATCTATGACGAAGCCGCCGGCGTGCCGGAAGAAGGCATTGCGCCGGGCACCCGCTGGGAAGACGTGCCGATGAACTGGACCTGTCCGGAGTGCGGCGCGCGCAAGGACGATTTCGAAATGATTGAAATCTGAGGAGCAACTGCCGATGCGCCTGCTGCACACCATGATCCGAGTCGGCGACCTGCAGCGGTCGATCGATTTCTATACCCAGGTGCTGGGCATGCGCCTGCTGCGCAAGACCGATTATCCCGGTGGCCGCTTCACCAACGCCTTTGTCGGCTACGACGACGAGTCGCGCGCCGCGGTGCTTGAACTGACCCACAACTGGGACACCACCTCGTACGACATGGGCAACGGCTTTGGCCATGTCGCGGTCGAGGTCGAGGACGCCTACAAGACCTGTGACGAGGTCAAAAAACGCGGCGGCAAGGTCAGTCGCGAACCGGGACCGATGAAGCACGGCACCACGGTGATTGCCTTTGTCGAGGACCCCGACGGCTATAAGATCGAGTTCGTGCAGCGGAAGTCTGCTGCAGCCTGAACTCAGGCGGATGCCGCGACGGCGTCCGCGATACGTACAAAATCCGCGACTGCCAGTGCCTGCGCACGCACGCCGGGATCGATGCCCAACTGTGCCAGCAGGGCGTCATCGACCAGTCCTTTCAGCGTGTTGCGCAGCGTCTTGCGGCGCTGTGCAAAAGCGCGGCTCACCACTTCGGAGAACACGGTTTCGTCGCGCGCCGGATGGGGCAGCACGGCATGAGGGGTCAGCCTGACCACGGCTGAATCGACCTTGGGCGCGGGGTCGAAGGATTCCGGCGGCACCTCGATCAGCATTTCCATGTCGAAGCGGTACTGCAGCATCACCGAGAGCCGGCTGAATTCGGAATCACCGGGCGCCGCGACCATGCGCTCGACCACCTCTTTCTGCAGCATCACATGGATGTCGCGGATCAGCGGCGCATGGCCCGCGAGGTGGAACAGCAGCGGGGTGGAAATGTTGTAGGGCAGGTTGCCGACGATGCGCAGCGCCTGACCGATCGTCGAAAAATCAAAATCCAGCACATCCCCTTCGTGCACGGTCAGCCGTTCTGCGGGCCATTGCCCGCGCAACCTGGCAATCAGGTCGCGGTCGATTTCAACCACGTGCAGGTGGTCGAGGCGTGCGAGCAGCGGTACGGTCAGCGCGCCGAGGCCGGGGCCGATCTCGATGACGCAGTCACCGCGCCGCGGCGACACCGCGGCCATGATGCCGTCGATCACGCCGTCATCGATCAGGAAATTCTGGCCGAAGCGCTTGCGCGCTATATGGCCGCTGCCGCCCTGGGCAGGCATCAGGCCGGGCGGCTGCGCCGCGCGAGGTCGGCGGCGAGGTCGATAGCTGCAAGCAGGCTGTCCGGCCGTGCCTTGCCGCTGCCGGCTAGCTCGAGTGCGGTGCCGTGGTCGACCGAGGTACGGATGATCGGCAGTCCGAGCGTGATGTTGATGCCTTCGCCGAAGCTGGCGTACTTGAGCACCGGCAGCCCCTGGTCGTGATACATCGCGAGCACGCAGTCGCAGCCGCGCAGTCTTTCCGGCTGGAACAGCGTGTCTGCCGGCAGCGGACCGGTCAGTGCGTGGCCTTCACCGCGCAGGCGTTCCAGCACCGGGGTGATGATTTCGATTTCCTCGCGGCCGAGATGGCCCGATTCACCGGCATGCGGGTTCAGTCCGGCGACGATGACATGGGGTCGCGGGATCGCAAAACGGTTTTTCAGGTCGGCGAGCAGTACGCGCAGCACGCGTTCGAGTCCTGCGGCGGTGATCGCCGCGGCGACGTCCTGCAGCGGCAGATGGGTGGTGGCGAGTGCCACGCGCAGTCCGCCGCCAGCGAGCATCATCACCACCTGCGGTGCTTTCAGCCTTTCGGCGAGGAATTCGGTGTGTCCGGTGAAACGGATGCCGGCATCATTGATCACGCCCTTGTGCACCGGCGCCGTGGCCAGCGCGGCAAAACGCCCGCCGGCACAACCATCGCAGGCAATTTCCAGCGTGCGCAGCACATAGGGGCTGTTGGCGGCGTTGAGGGTGCCGGCTTGTGCCGGAACTGCCAGCGGCACATCAAGAACTGAAACTGCGTGCGGCGTGTGTTCATCAAAGTTCGCCGCGGTGAAAGGCAGACCGAGCTGTGCCGCGCGTGATTCCAGCAGTCGCCGGTCGGCGATGAACACCAACCGTGCCGGCAAGGCGCGGCTCGCAATCATTGCGCAAAGATCGGGGCCGATGCCGGCGGGTTCGCCGGGGGTGACCGCGATCAGCGGCTGGTCGGACATGGGGCGACGCTCAGCTGCGGTTGTCGAGCCGCTGTTCGACATAGGCGCGGTCACGCAGCTGGCGCACCCACTCCTGGTAGGCGTCATCGGTCTTGCGTTCGCGCAGGGCCTGGCGCGCGTTCATGCGCTGGCCTTCCTGGGTCATGTCCTCGGTGCGCCGCTCCAGCACCTGGATCAGGTGCCAGCCGAAGGGGCTGCGTACTGGGCCGCTGATTTCATTGAGTTTCAGCGCATTCATTGGCTGCTCGAATTCCGGCACCGTGTCGCCGGGCGAGAGCCAGCCCAAGTCGCCGCCGCGCGAAGCACTGGTGTCCTCGGAACGGGCGCGCGCCAATTCGGCAAAATCAGCCTTGTTATCGAGGCGCTCCTTCAGCGCAAGCAGGCGGTTGCGTGCTTCGGCTTCCGAGACCAGCTCGTTGGTCTTGATCAGGATGTGCCGGGCACGGGTCTGCTGCACCAGCATTTTCTGCACACCGCCGCGGCGCTCGTTGACGCGCAGGATGTGAAAACCGTTGGGGCTGCGCAGCGCTTCGCTGATTTGACCCGGCTGCATGGGCCGTACCGCCTCAAGGAACAGCGTCGGCAGCCGCTCCGC
>JAIENU010000046.1 GCA_019751125.1 Burkholderiales bacterium
TACTGGGTGCTCCCGGCTTGGATCAATCATCAATTGTCCTCGCTACAAAACAACATGCTCCGTCCAATGTTTGAGACCGTCTTCGCCCGGCGAGTGCATTGGGTTCAGTGGCTTGGCATCGCATTTGCGCTCATTTGTGCATTCTTCGCCATCCGAAACTACCTCGCTTATCAGCGGCTTGGTGCTTATGGTGAGCGCAATGTCAGTTTTTTCAGTCGGCTCTTTGCGCGGTGGATTGACTGATGGGTATTCAACCCGCTCGCTCTAACCCTGCTCTTGACCTCGCTCCCTTCGGGCGCTGGACGCTGCGCGATAAAGCCGCGTAGCGCCGGTCAACCCCACGTTAATTAATTCAATCCCTTCACCATTGATTTATACAGTTGTATGCCAATACTTGCTGTATGCATATAACATATATATCATGGTTGTATGCCGTTCCAGTATGACCCCGCAAAAGCCGCGGCCAATCTCCGGAAGCACGGGGTTTCATTTTCGGACGCCGAAGGCGTATTCACCGATCCGCTCGCGATAACCATCGAGGATCCTGATTCGGAAGGTGAGCCCCGATTCATCACGATCGGCATGGGCAGCGCTGGAGAACTGCTGGTGGTGGTTTGGACGGCGACATTAGATGCGTATCGCCTGATTTCTGCACGTCGCGTGACGAGGAAGGAAAGAAAACACTATGAGAGCTGAATACGACTTTGCCAAAGGCAAGCGCGGCGCGGTGATTCCGCAGAAGGGCAAGACGCGGATTTCCATTTTCATCGACAACAGCGTGCTGGATGAATTCCGGGCACGTGCCGAAAAATCAGGGACGGGCTATCAAACCATGATGAACGACGCCCTCCGCCAGTACTTGTCCAATACCGACCAGCCGGTAACCGAACAGACCTTGCGCCAGATTCTGCGTCAGGAGATGCCGGAGTATTTGCGTAGTGTGACCGTTGCTTCGACCGCAACACCCCGCAAGCGGGCACCGCGCCAGCGCTGACATTCACCTGTTTGCAGTCTCACCACCCTGAAACAAACCATCACCGGCTTTCACTGGGACGACGAAGGCGACTGGGTCGCCCAACTCGCCTGCGGCCACAACCAGCATGTGCGCCACAACCAGCCGTGGACCAGCCGGCCCTGGGTGGTTACACCCGAAGGACGCAGTTCAATGATCGGTCAACCGCTGGACTGCAAAAAATGTGACGCGGGTGCGCCGTCGGATGCTCGACCTGAAAATTGAGGTCATCAGCCAAGACAAAACCCCCGCAGACCGCATCGTTCCACTCCGGGAACAATGAGCCGCGGGGGGTGTTTCGGGTTTGCTGAATTACTGCTTGGCACCCTCGCCGAGGCGGCGGCCCAGGCCCACAACATAGGGTGCTGCGCGGGCGCTCAGCATCGGATCGTTTGACGGTTCGACACCCTTGGGCAGCACGATCGGATTGAAGGTAATGTTCAGGCAGTCGCCACCCGAATCGGCGGATACCGATTTGACGACCAGACGACCCATGTTCACCTTGCGGCGGTCATCGGGCAGCGGCACCACGGCGCTGTCGATGCGGTCGCCGGGCTGGGCGAGCTGCAGGTTGAAGTCGAAAGCGACCTTGCCCGCGGCTACGCGTTCGCGCAGGTCATCGAACAGGAAGCTCGGGCCTTTGGTTTTGGCTTCTTCGTCGCTCAGGCCCTGAGTGCCACCGATGGGTTCAAAAATCCATTTGCCGAATTGCTTGTTGCCCTTGGCATTGGTGAAGCTGAAGGCATGTACGCCCCAGTAGTTGATCGAGCCGAAGCTCGCCGGCACCGGCTAGCTGGCGAAGTAGCGGCCTTGCAACAGCACTTCGGGATTGGCTTCGGCAAAGGTCTTGACCTTGGCAGGGTCCGGCATCTTGGTCGCGGGGTCGGGCTGCAGTGACTGCAGGCGGCCGAGGAACTGCTCCGGCGTGGCGGCGCCGAACACCGGCGCCGAGATATTGCCCATCTGCCAGGTTTCACCGCCGGGCAGGTTGAATTGCAGCGCCATGTTGCGCTGGCTGCGCGCGTTGTCTGCGGCTTTCGGGCTGGCGCCACCGACCGAGAAGCGCACGATCACCGGCACCGGTTTGCCGCTGAACGCGGAGGCCGTGGACAGCGCGCGGCCTTCGGCGCTGCCGGTGAATTCACCGGTGGCACAGATGCCCTTGGCGCCGGAGCGGCGGAATCCTTCGAACTTGCCGAAGGTAGCTTCGAACTGATCCAGAAAGCGGTTGGGGTCGACCTGCGCCGCTGCGGGCAGGCTGGTGAACAGGGTGGCACCGGCGAGGGCTGATGCGGCAACTGAAACGGCACGGATGGGGCTCATGGCTGCTCCTGCGGTTGGGGTCATCAAAAGCCCGGCTGAAATGGCCGGGGCTGACCGTTGGTAGCCGCTGCGCCGGATTCCTTACACCGGCCCCTCAGTGATTATTTTGCGGGTTGGCGGGCACTGCCCTGCCGCGCCAGCATGATCCCGGTCAATACCAGTACACCGCCGGCAAACTGCAGCGGCCCGACGATTTCGCCGAGCAGGATCCACGCGAACAGCGTCGCCATCACCGGCTGAAGCAGCAGGCCAACCGAGGAAAAAGTCGCAGTCAGGTGGGCCATTGCCCAGGCAATCAGGCTCTGGCCGATGACTTGCGCAAACAGCGCGATGCCGATCAGCTTCAGCCAGCCGCCGTCGGTCAGCGGCAGGATGCGCTCGCCGGAAAGCCAGGCAACCGGCAGCAGCAGGATCGCCATCACCGTGCTGCTCCAGGCCATCACGCTGGCGGTCGGCACATTCGCGCGCAGGCGCGACACCGTGAGCTGGTAGGCGGCATAGAACATCGCGGTGAGCACACCCAGCGCATCGCCGAGCAGTGCACTGCCGCCCTGGCCGAAGCTGGCGCCGATCAGCAGCAGCGTGCCGCTGATTGCTGCGGCGAGTCCGGCGAGGAACAGCCGCTGCGGTGTTTCACGGAACACGAACCAGGTCACCGCGGTGACAAAGATCGGCGCGAGGTTGGCGAGCAGCGTGGTGTTGGCCACCGAGGTGAGCAGGATCGACCAGTGCCACACCGCGAGGTCGCCGGCAAAAAAGAAACCGGCGGCAAAGAGCAGGACGCGATGATCACGGACCTGAGTCACCAGCCTCGCACCCTGGGTGGACATGGCCCAGGCCCACAACAGCGGCAGCGCGAGGAACACCCGCCAGAACGCGGTGGCGACGGGGCCGGTTTCGCTGACCTTGACGAACAGCGGCGCGCTGGCGATGGCGGTGGCGCCCGCGAACAGCGCGGCGAGCGCCAGCCACTCGCGGGGCGGAGAATTACTTGCCGACAAACTTCGGCTTGCGCTTCTCGATGAAGGCGGCCATGCCTTCCTTCTGGTCCTGCGAGGCGAACAGAATCTGCAGCGTGCGCGTTTCCAGCGTGAGGCCGGTTTCGAGCGAGGCATCGGCGCCGCGGATGATCGATTCCTTGGCCTGCTGGATCGCGATCGGCGGCAGCTCGGCGATCTGTGCGGCCATCGCGATGGCGCGTTTCTCGACCTCGGCGTCGGGCACGATTTCGCTGATCAGGTTCATGTCGAAGGCTTCCTTCGCGCCGAAGATGTCGCCGGTGAGCACATAGCGCATCGCCTTGTACTTGCCGACGGTGCGCGGGAAGCGCTGGGTGCCGCCGCCGCCGGGGATGATGCCGATCTTCACTTCGGGCTGGCCGAACTTGGCCGATTCACCGGCGAGGATGATGTCGCAGGTCATGGCCAGCTCGCAGCCACCACCGAGTGCAAAACCACTGACCGCGGCGATCACCGGTTTCGGGCAGCCGTAGATGATGCGCCACAGTTTCTGCGTGCCCCGCTGCAGCATTTCGATGGTCCCGGCCTCGGCCATTTCCTTGATGTCGGCGCCGGCGGCGAAGGCCTTGTCGTTGCCGGTGAGCACGATGCAGCGCACCGAGTCGTCATCGGCCATCGCCGTCAGGTGCTGGCCGATCAGCCGCCGCACCTCCATGTTCAGCGCGTTGCGCGCCTCGGGGCGGTTGATGCGGATCAGGCCCACGCCTTCGGCGGGACGTTCGGTGATGACGGCGGGTGCGCTCATGGCAAATCCTTGCAGGGTGTTATCAACGATGTTTTGTCGGGAATGATCAGGGCTTGGCGAGGCCGATGTCGACCAGCACGGCCTTCATGTCCTTGTAGTTCTTGGCCAGTTCCTTGCGGAATTCGGCGCTGCCGAGGAAATCATCAGACCAGTAATTCTTTTCGAGGTCTTCCTTCCATTCGCGGGATTCCGTGGCCTTGCGCAGCGTGCCTTCCCAGTAGGCCACCTGCTGCGGCGTGATCTCGCGCGGCGCCATGATCGCGCGCCAGCCGCCATAAACGACGTTGGCACCCTGTTCCTTCCAGGTCGGCACATTGGCCAGTGCGCCCGGGAAGCGCTTGGGCGAGGACACGCCGATGATGCGCAGGCGGCCTTCGGCGGCATGCGAAACAACATTGCCGGCGGCCGTGGTGACGAGGTCGATGTGGCCGCCGAGCACCTGGGTGATTGCTTCGGCCGAGCCCTTGAAGGCAATCGCTTTCAGGTTGCGCGCGTTGACACCGACGCTCTTGGCGACCAGGCCGGCGGCGATGTGGTTGTGGCTACCCAGCGTGGTGGCGAAGGCGATCGACACCGATTGCGGGTCCTGCTTCAGCTTCGCGATCAGGTCCTTGCCGGTCTTGATCGGCGAGTTGACGTTGACCGCGAACACCACGTAGTCGTTGAACAGCGAGGCAATCGGCGTGAAATCGTCATAGCTGATGGTGCTGGTGCCGACGATGTGGTTGGACAGCAGCGCGGTGGTGCCGATCAGCAGCGTGTGCGGGTCGGCGCGTTTCTGGCGCACATAGGCAAAGGCGATGGTGCTGCCGCCGCCGGGGCGGTTGACCACGGTCAGAGAGGTCGGCACCAGCTTGGCATCGATCAGTGCCTTTTCGACGGCGCGCGCGGTCTTGTCATTGCTGCCGCCCGGTGCGGAGCCGACGACGATCTCGACGTTGCGCGAAGGCGACCAGGTTTTCTGGGCCTGTGCGGGGACTGCGGCCACGGCCAGTGCTGCGGCCAGCAGTGCCGAGGGGAAAATGATTCTGGATGTTTTCATGCGGGATTCCTTGTGCCGAGGCTCAGAGCTGCTGAACGCCGGCTTTTTTGATGACGTTGGCGTACTTGGCGATTTCGTCGCGGATGTACTGCGTGAAGGTTTCAGGCGTGCCGCCCTTGGGCATGATGCCTTCGCCGATGAAGCGGGTGCGGATGTCGTTCATGGCGAGCACCTTGTTGCCGTCGGCATTGACCTTGGCCACCACTTCGCGCGGCACCTTCACCGGCGCCATCAGGCCGAACCAGGTGCTGGATTCAAAACCTTTGAGGCCGGATTCGTGGAAGGTCGGCACGTCGGGTACCGCGGGGAAACGCTCGAGGCTGCTGATGCCAATGGCCCGCAGGCGCCCTGACTGGACATGCGGCACCATTGCCGGCACGCCGCTGATCACGATCTCGATGTTGCCGGCAATGCCATCAACGATGGCCGGTGCGTTGCCCTTGTACGGCACGTGCACGATGTTGATGCCGGCGGTGACCTTCAGCAGTTCACCGGCCATCTGGTTGGAGCTGCCCAGGCCTGAGGAAGCGAAATTGAGTTTGCCCGGCTGGCGTTTGGCGAGCGCGATCAGTTCCTTCAGGTTTTTTGCCGGCACCGACGGGTGCACCGCGAACAGGTTGGCGCCCTGCACGCAGAGCACGATCGGCGCGAAATCGCGCAGCGTGTCGTAGGGCGGCTTCGCGAACAGCGACATGTTCACCGCATTGGAGGCGCCGCCCATGAACAACATATAGCCGTCGGGCGGGGCCTTGGCCGCGATCTCGGAGCCGATGTTGGTGGCGCCGCCGGGCCGGTTGTCGACGATCACCTGCTGGCCCCACATCTCGGAGAACTTGGCCGCCATCGAGCGCGCGGTGAAGTCGGTGTTTCCGCCGGCGGCATAGGGCACGATGATGCGCACCGTGCGTGCTGGCCAGTTCTGCTGGGCGATGGCCGGCTGAGTGGCGGCGACAAGCCCGGCAATAATCAATAAACCATTGATTTTATTCATGATTTTCCTCCGGTTGAATCAGGGTGTAGTGGCACTCACTTCGTTGGTGAGTGCCTGCTTTTGCTGCCAGCGCCGCAGGTTGTCTAAAAACATCCGGTACACCCGCTCGTCGTTGCCCGAGGCGGCTGCCGAATTGTGCGGCGAGATCAGTACATTGGGCAGCGTCCACAGCGGAGAATTCTCCGCCAGCGGTTCCTGCGCGAATACATCGAGGTAGGCGCCGCCAAGCTGGCCGGACTGCAGTGCCGCTGCCAGGGCCGTTTCATCAACGATTTCGCCGCGGCCGATGTTGATCAGCCGTGCGCCGCGCGGCAGCCTGGCGAGCACATCGGCATTGATCAGGCCGCGGGTTTCTGCGGTCAGCGGGCTGGCGATGACCAGCCAGTCGGCACGCTGCAGCAATTGCATCAGGGCCTGCGGCGGATGCAGTTCATCCACCGGGTCGCCCGGCTTCAGCGCGCTGCGGCGCACACCGATGACTTTAATGCCGAGCACCCGCGCCAGCCGGGCGAATTCGCTGCCGATGCTGCCCAGGCCATAGACCAGCACGGTCTGGCCGACCAGGTCGCGCGGAAAGTCCGGGGTGCGTGCCGGGTCCCAGCGCCGCTCCCGTTGCGCGCGCAGCCAGCGCGGGAAACCGCGCGCCAGCATCAGCAGACCGGTGATCGCGGTCTGCGCGATCGGCACCGCGGTGGAACCGGAGGAGGTGGTCAGGCGCACTCCGCGCTGGAGCATCTCGGTGTAAATCGGGTGGTCAACGCCGGCATTGAACACATGCAGCCATTGCAGCTTCGGTGCCTTGCGCACGGTCGAGAAATACTGCCGGGAGTATTTCGGAAAGACGTCCGACGAAAAAAACGCGAGCTCGAGCCGCGCGCAGTCGGCTTCATCCAGCCGGCCTTCCGGGTCTTCCGGCAGTACCAGCAGTTCCAGTGCCAGGCCTAGCTCGCGCGCCTGAGCGGCCAGATCGGCGCCGCGTTCGGCATGCAGGCGGTGCGAAACAAGCAGGGTGGTCATCGGGGGGAGAAGGTTGGGACAGTAAAGCGGGTGGTGAAACGAAGCGGGACACGATTTTAACCGCAGTTTGCTACCATGCGGCGCTGCGAAAACGCACCCACCCACGAAAGTCCATCCATGGAAATCGGCACCCTCGAACTCGCCCAGCAACTGATTGCCCGGCGCTCGGTATCACCCGAAGACGCGGGCTGCCTCGAACTGGTGATGGCGGAACTCAAGCCGCTGGGTTTCGAATTTGAAATCATCGCCGGCAATGGCACCACCAATCTGTGGGCCCGCCGCGGGCGTGCTGCGCCGCTGGTGTGTTTTGCCGGACACACCGACGTGGTGCCGACCGGGCCGCTGGAAAACTGGAACATCGATCCGTTCACGCCGACGATCAGGGACGGCATCCTTTATGGCCGTGGCGCTTCCGACATGAAGACCTCGATCGCGGCCTTTGTCGTGGCACTGCGCGAATTCATCAAGGCCCATCCTGACCATCCGGGTTCGCTGGCGGTGATGTTCACCTCCGACGAGGAAGGCCCGGCCACCGACGGCACGGTGAAGGTGGTCGAGGCGCTGGCCAAACGCGGCGAGAAACTCGACTACTGTATTGTCGGCGAGCCGACCTCGGTCAAGCAGTTCGGCGACATGATCAAGAACGGACGCCGCGGTTCGCTGACCGGCATCCTCACCGTGCAGGGCGTGCAGGGACATGTCGCCTATCCGCATATGGCGAAAAACCCGATCCATGACGTTGCACCGGCGATTGCCGAGCTGGCCGGTGCTGAATGGGACCGCGGCAATGAATATTTCCCGCCGACCACCTGGCAGATCTCGAATTTCAGCGCCGGCACCGGCGCCAACAACGTGATTCCCGGCACTGCCCGCGTGCAATTCAACTTCCGTTTCTCCACGGCCAGCACGGTCGAGTCGCTGCAGACCCAGGTTCACGGCATTCTCGACAAGCACGAGCTGAAGTACGATCTCGAGTGGCGCCTCGATGGCCGGCCCTTCCTGACACCCAAGGGTGATCTGGTCGGCGCGATTTCGCGCGCGATCAAGGAAGTCACCGGCGTCGATACCGAGCTGTCCACCACCGGCGGCACTTCCGACGGCCGCTTCATTGCCGACATCTGTCCGCAGGTGGTCGAGTTCGGGCCTACCAATGCCACCATCCACAAGGTCAATGAGTGCCTGCCGGTTGCGGAGGTCGAGCCTCTGGAGAGGATCTATCGGCGGACGCTGGAGTTGCTGTTGCTGCAGCGTTAGCCGGAGACTGTTGTCATCGTTGCCCCGGCACGCGGCGTCTGAACGAGGAGCCCATCATGCGCGCACCTTTACCGGAGAATGAAGCCGAGCGGCTGGCCGCATTGCGCCGCTACGACATCCTGGACAGCCATGCCGAGCAGGCCTACGACGACCTGACCCGCCTGGCAGCGCATATCGCCGGTGCACCAATCGCGCTGATCAGCCTGATCGATGAGGATCGTCAATGGTTCAAGTCAAAAGTGGGGCTGGATGCCGATGAAACCCCGCGCGATCTCGCCTTCTGTGCCCATGCCATCCTGACGCCCGAACAGCCCCTTGTTGTGCCAGACGCGCTGAACGACGCGCGGTTTGCCGATAATCCGCTGGTCACGGATTCACCGAAAATCCGCTTCTATGCCGGTGCACCGCTGGTGAATCCGGAACGGCAGGCACTGGGCACACTTTGTGTGATCGACCGCGAGCCCCGGCAACTGGATTCAGCGCAATTAAAGGCATTGGAAGCACTGTCGCGGCAGGTTGTTGCCCTGCTTGAGCTGCGCAGCCTTGCTGCCGAATTGCGCAAGGCCATAAACGAGCGCGAGGTCTATCTCGGCAAACTCCAGCAGTACCAGAAGGCCCTCGAGGCGAACAACAGCGACCTGCATCGCGCGAGCCTGACCGATGCGCTGACCGGCGTCGGCAACCGGGGTGCTTTTGACCTGACCCTTAATCAGGAAATCTATCGCGCGCGCCGTTACCACACCCCGCTGTCGCTGCTACTGATCGATGTCGATCATTTCAAGGGCTACAACGACAGCTGGGGACATCCCGCGGGCGATGCCGTCCTTGTCCGGGTCGCCGGCCTGCTTCGCGGACGGGTCCGCCCCAGCGATTTTGTGGCGCGCTACGGTGGCGAGGAATTCGTCGTGCTGCTGCCTGGCACCGACCGCGACGGTGCGATGCAGGCCGCAGAGGCCGTGCGCGTGGCCATCGAGCAGACCGAATTTCCGAATCGCCGGGTGACGGTCAGCGTCGGTGCAGCCACGCTGCAGGATGGGATGAGCCGCGAGGCCCTGATCGAGGCTGCTGACCAGGCCCTGTATCAGGCCAAGCGTGGCGGCCGCAACCGCGTGGTCCAGGCCTGATCAGGTCGCGCGCAGGAAAGCTGCTGCGCCGCCACCCGCCGCCCGTCCCGTGGCGAAGCACGCCGTCAGCAGATAACCCCCGGTCGGCGCCTCCCAGTCGAGCATTTCCCCGGCACAGAACACCCCGGGCATGGCCTTGAGCATCAGGCTGTGGTCGAGCGCCTCGAAAAGCACGCCGCCGGCGCTGCTGATCGCTTCGTCGATCGGCCGCGGCGCCGTGAGTTTCAACGGCAAGGCTTTGATCGTTGCCGCCAGCTTCAGTGCATCGTTCATCTCTGCGGCTGTCAGCACTTCGCGCAGCAGCGCAAGCTTGAGGCCCTTCAGGCCGAGCCGGCTTTGCAGGTGGCTGGCCAGTGAACGGGAGCCGCGCGGATGGGCGACTTCGTCGGCCACCCGCTGCGCTTCATGACCAGGCAGCAGGTCGAGCAGGAG
>JAIENU010000063.1 GCA_019751125.1 Burkholderiales bacterium
ACCACCAATCTGGCAGCACATACCCGTGAAGCCGACATCCTGATCTGCGCTGTCGGCCGGCCGCGGATGATCACCGCTGACATGGTCAAGCCCGGTGCCGCCGTCATTGATGTCGGCATTAACCGGCTGCCTGACGGCAAACTCTGCGGTGATGTCGACTTTGATGCCGTCGCAGCCAAGGCCGGCTGGATCACCCCGGTGCCCGGCGGCGTGGGGCCGATGACTGTGGCGATGGTGGTCAGCAATGCCGTGGCTGCGGCCGAAAAGTCCCTGGCCGCAAGCTGAGTCCCACGGTGGCGGTGGGGGTGCGCACCGCAACAGTGCGCCATTGCATAGGTGCACCTCGGAATAATATTGTAAGCCATTGATTTAAAAAAGATAATTATTTCGGTCATTGGCACGTCTCCTGCATAGTCAGGGGACGAAAAAGGTTTGAGCCCAAAGCCATGGACCGCAACCACCACAGCAGCACTGGCGAGGCCCGCCGCGTCACCCTGCACCAGCAGGTGTTTGATGCGTTGCGCGAACGCATCCTTGCCGGCGATTTCACGCCGCACCAGCAACTGCCCAGCGAGTCCTGCCTGATGCGCGATTTCGGCGTCAGCCGCGTCACCGTGCGCCAGGCGCTTAAGGACCTGGGCAGCGAAGGGCTGATCTACAGCCACCAGGGCAAGGGCTCCTTTGTCAGCGCGCCGCGCGCCACCTATAACCTGAGTGCCTTGCTCGGTTTCCATGAAGCAATGCAGGGCAAGCCCTTTGTTGCCAATTCACGGGTGTTGTCAGCAAGCGAAGTCACCGCCTCACGCAAGGTGGTGCAGGCCCTGCACCTGCGCAAGGGTGATCCGGCACTGGAGGTGCGCCGGGTGCGCTGCCTGAACGCGCGGCCGGTGTCTGTGGAGGTCAGCTATTTTCCGGTGGATATCGGCGCACGCCTGCGCGGCCAGGACCTGAGCCAGGACATTTTTCCGATGCTTGAGCAGCATGGTGTCGGTCTGGGCCGCTCGCGGCTGTGGATCGAAGCCATGCCCTGTCCGTCGCAGGTCGCTGCCGATCTTGAACTGGAGACCGGCATGCCCATCCTGCAGCTGACACGGCTGACTTTCAGCGCCCTTGAGCGGCCGATCGACTTCGAGCATCTCTACTGCCGCGGCGATGCCTACCAGTACAAGGTCGAGCTGCGCCGCCATCCCTACTGACACTGGGACTGAAATCTGGCTGCGGCTGCGCCAAAGCGGTGCGCCCGTCACATCCACGCACCTGCAAGGCGCAGGGGAATTAATACAAGTTGTTTCGCCTGAGAGTCCCTCCGGCCGGCAGGGCCGGGTGCTGCCTTTGCGGCTTTTTCCCACTTGTATCGTGGTACGCCGGTTGCTGTAGGGAGGATGCACCCCAGCGGGCCGCCTCATTGGCCAAATGAGCGGACGCCGCCCCTACAGCGAACGGAGAGACGATGAACATACCCGAGCCCCTGATGATGGAGACCGACATCCTGGTGGTCGGCGGCGGCACGGCCGGCCCGATGGCTGCGGTCAAGGCCAAGGAAAAGAACCCGAAGCTGCGGGTGATGCTGCTAGAGAAAGCCAACGTCAAGCGCAGCGGCGCGATCTCGATGGGCATGGACGGCCTCAACAATGCGGTGATTCCGGGCCATGCCACGCCCGAGCAATACACCAAGGAAATCACCATCGCCAACGACGGCATCGTCAACCAGAAAACCGTCTACGCCTACGCCACCAACAGCTACCGCACGATCCAGGAACTTGACCGCTGGGGCGTCAAGTTCGAGAAGGACGAGACCGGCGATTACGCGATGCGCAAGGTGCACCACCTCGGCACCTATGTGCTGCCGATGCCCGAGGGGCATCACATGAAAAAAATCCTTTACCGGCAGCTGAAGCGCACCCGCGTCGATGTCGTCAACCGCGTGATCGGCACCCGCATCATCACCGACAAGCAGGGGCGTGCCGCCGGACTGATGGGTTTTGACTGCCGCACTGGCCAGTTCACGGTGATCCGCGCCAGGGCAGTGATCCTGTGCTGCGGGGCGGCGGGTCGTATCGGCCTGCCATCCTCCGGCTATCTGTTCGGCACTTACGAGAACCCGACCAATGCCGGCGACGGCTACGCGATGGCCTATCACGCCGGTGCCGAGCTGGCGAACCTTGAGTGTTTCCAGATCAATCCGCTGATCAAGGACTACAACGGACCGGCCTGCGCGTATGTCACCGGGCCCTTCGGCGGTTACACCGCCAACTCGCACGGTGAACGCTTCATCGAGTGTGATTACTGGAGCGGCCAGATGATGTGGGAGTTCTACAACGAGCTGCAGAGCGGCAAGGGCCCGGTGTTCCTGAAGCTTGACCACCTCGCCGAGGAAACGATTTCCAATATCGAAGTCATCCTGCACACCAACGAGCGGCCGAGCCGCGGCCGCTTCCACGACGGACGCGGCACCAACTACCGCCAGAAGATGATCGAGATGCACATCTCGGAAATCGGTTTCTGCAGCGGCCACAGCGCCTCCGGCGTGTGGGTCAACGAAAAGGCCGAAACCACGGTGCCGGGCCTCTATGCCGCGGGCGACATGGCCAGCGTACCGCACAACTACATGCTCGGCGCATTTACCTACGGCTGGTTTGCCGGCGAGAACGCCGCCCAGTACTGTGCAGATACCGCGGCTGGCGAAGTGGACCAGGCGCAGATTGCCGCGGAGCAGGCGAGGGTGATGGCGCCCCTGAACTGCAGCAACGGCATCCCGCCCAGCCAGCTTGAATACAAGCTGCGGCGCATGGTCAACGACTACCTGCAGCCGCCCAAGGTCACGCGCAAGATGGAACTGGGGCTGGAGCGCTTCGCCGAAATCGGCGAAGACATCCGCCACATGACTGCCGCCGATCCCCATGAGCTGATGCGGGCGATGGAGGTCCAGCACATTCACGACTGCGCCAACATGGCAGCGCATGCCTCGCTGTTCCGCACCGAAAGCCGCTGGGGCCTCTACCACTATCGCGCCGACTTCCCGCAGCGCAACGATGAAGAGTGGTTCACCCATTGCCACCTGCGCAAATCCGCCGACGGCAACATGGAAAGCATCAAGCGCCCGGTCGAACCCTACATCCTGCCGCTCGACGACGAAGAGAAAACCGCTTACCAGCGGCTGCGCGTCGTCAAGGAAGCGGCCAACGTCTGAGAGAGTCTGAAAAGGAAAAGCCATGACCTACGCCACCCAGCGTACCACCGTCCCGGTCACCGTCGACGAGGACAAGTGCATCGCCCACAAGGGCTGCACCGTCTGTGTCGATGTCTGTCCGCTGGATCTGCTGGCCATCGACATGCTCAAGGGCAAGGCCTATATGAAATACGACGAGTGCTGGTACTGCATGCCCTGCGAGAAGGATTGTCCGACCGGCGCGGTGCATGTCGACATTCCCTACCTGCTGCGCTGAGCGGAGAGCCGACGATGAGCAATTTCCAGGCTGCAGAATCCCTGCCCGGTGATTTGACGGCAAGACTGGCTGACGCGGATGCCGAAGTGCGGCGCATCGCGGTGATGGAATTGCCGTACAGCGATGAAGACGACATCCTGCCGATGCTGCTGACGGCACTGGCAGACAAGGATGCGCTGGTGCGCGCCGAAGCCGCTAAGGCGGTGGAAGGTTTCGAGGAGCCGGAAGCGGTTTCAGCCTTGCTTGGCTTGCTGCATGACCCTGCCGAAGAAACCCGGCGCGCCGCAGCCGATACGCTGTCGGAGCTGAAGGATGACCGCAACGGCGACCTGTTGCTGCAGGCGGTGGGGGACAACGATCCCTTCGTCCTGGCCGCCGTGTTCCGTGCGCTGCGGCCCTTGCGGGTGCCCGGCAGCCTGGCGCCGGCATTGTCCGGTCTTGATCATCCCTCGCCGCAGGTGCGGCGCGAAGCCACCGGTGTGCTTGGTTACCTGAAACATGCAGGATCGCTGGGGCCGCTGACGCGGGTGGCGATGAACGACCCGGATACCGAGGTGCGGCGCATTGCCGTCGGGGCGCTCGGGTTTGCCACCGACGTCGAGGTGCTGCCGGCGCTGACCCATGCGCTGGACGACAGTTCATGGCAGGTGCGTGAGGAGGCCGCGGGTACTCTGGGCAAGCTGAAACTGACCGGTGCCGTTGACCACCTGATCGCGGCGATGGGTGACCGTTACTGGCAGGTTCGGGTGCGTGCCGCACGCAGCCTGGGCCGGTTGAAGGCGGTGGCCGCGCTCGAAGTGCTGTCCGCCGCGCTGACCCACGAAATCAGCAACCTGCGCAAGGAAGCGGTGATCGCGCTGGGCGAGGTTGGTGATCCGCGCGCGATTCCCGCCCTGGAAACGGCGCTGAAGGACCCCGACCCCGACGTGCGCAAGCTGACCCAGCTTGCGCTGAAGCAGATCCAGTCAGCAAACCCGGCCCGCTAGGAGAACGGCATGGCTTATGTGGTCACTGAACCCTGCGTCAACTGCCGCTACACCGACTGTGTAGAAGTCTGTCCGGTTGACTGCTTCCATGTCGGGCCGAACTTCCTGGTGATCGACCCCGCGGGCTGCATCGACTGCACGCTGTGTGTCGATGAATGCCCGGTCAATGCGATCTGCGAGGCTTCCGAAGTGCCGGAGGGGCAGGAGCATTTTGTCGAACTCAATGCCAGATACGCCGCGCTGTGGCCGGTGATCACCGACCGGCGCGATCCGCTGCCCACCGCCGAGGAATGGGCGCAGGTGCCGAACAAGCTCGCCGAGCTGAAAGAGGCCTGAGGCGTTTGTGGAATACAGACAACAACGACGGAGGATGGGGCATGTGCGCGGGCAGGACACTTTCATCCAACTTTGACCGGGGAACAGCAATGAACAAACTCAGCATCGCCAATGTCGGACGTGAACTCCGGTGGCTGCATGCCGCCGCAATCCTTTGCGGTGCGCTGGTCTTTGCCGCCGGCGGCAAAGCCCATGCGCAGAAAGAACTGCTGGTCGGCATCGGCACCCAGCACACCACCACCAATACCGTCACCGGTGGCATCGTGATCAAGGAACTCGGGCTTCTGGAAAAGCATCTGCCCAAGACCGGCATCTACAAGGACCTGAAGATCAAGATCGACTGGCAGAACTTCACTTCCGGCCCGCCGATCACCAACGGCATGATGGCCGACAAGATCCACATCGGCATGATGGGCGACTACCCGCTGCTGGTGAACGGCGCCACCGGCCAGAACACCCGCAACGAAACCCAGCTGATCGCGATCATTGCCTACAACGAGTTCGGTGGCGGCAACGGCCTGGTCGTGCACAAGGATTCGCCGTACTACGAACTTGCTGATTTAAAAGGGAAAAATGTCTCGGTGCCGTTCGGCTCAGCGGCTCACGGCACGTTGCTGCAGGCGATGCAGAACCGCGGCTGGCCGGAGAACTTCTGGAACCTGTCGAGCCAGTCGCCGGAAGTCGGCATGACCAACCTCCAGGAAAAACGCATCGACGGCCACGCCAACTTTGTGCCGTTCATGGAGCTGATGCCCTTCCGCGGCTTCGCGCGCAAGATCTTCGATGGCGCGGAAAACAAGCTGCCGACTTTCCACGGCGTCGTGGTGCGCAAGGATTTCGGCCAGAACCATCCGGACATTGTTGTCGCCTACGTCAAGGCGCTGATGGAGGCCAATGACTGGGTGCGCAGGAATCCGAAGCAGGCCGCCGAGAAAATTGCGGAATGGACCAAAATAGACAAGGAAGTCGTCTACGCCTTCCTCGGACCCGGCGGCATCCATACCCTCGATCCGACGATCAAGCCGAAGTGGCTGGACACCATCAAGACGGCACATGGCGTGCTCGCCAAACAGGGGCGGATCAAGGACTTCAATGAACGCGCCTGGGTCAATGACATCTGGGTGCGCCAGGCCTACCGTGAACGCAACCTGGATTACGAAAAGCAGCGCGCCCTGTTCACCAACTATGAAATCACCGGCAAAGACCCGGTCTGCAATACCGCGATCAGCAAGCCCAAGGAAGCAGGGCAGATCTGGGTGGCTGATGGCGACATCGTCAGCTTCAGCTCACCGGCCTGCACCCTGGCCGGGGTCAAGAAATACCGCGCCGAAGGCAAGAAACTGGGGGCGGTCTATCTGACTGACCAGTCGCTGGGCATCCGCCTGTTTGCCGACAAGGCCTTTTACGCAATCGGCGGCAAGGATCCGAAAAAGCCCCTGGTAGTGCCATTCCTGCTGAAAAAGGATGCCGAAGCCCATGCCGCCAAGATCGGTGGCAGGCTCGGCAGTTTTGACGAGGCGGTTGCCGCGGCCGGAGGCGCCTGATCCATGCATGCCCTGAAGCAGCCCGTCGCCGAAGCCGAACCGGCTGCAGCACCACCGAGTGTGGTCCCGCACCCGGCGGCGGTGCGGCCGGTGCCAGTGGCAAAGGCCGCCGAGCCTGCCGCAGCGAGGCAATGGCGCAATGCCCAGCTGCGCGGTCGGCTCAAGAGCGCGCTGCTGTGGCTGATCTCGCTGTCGGCGCTGTTTGCGGTCTGGTATTTCGGCACCAAGTACCGCGTCGATTTCTACATCCGCTTCACCAACATTCCGGCACCGGCCGATGTGTTCGACAAGCTGCTTGAGGTCAACCGCTCCGAGAAATTCATCACCAACGTCGGCATCAGTGTGCGCCGCATCCTCTCCGGCTTCGGCATCGCGACGCTGATCGCGGTGCCGCTGGGCCTGCTGATCGGCCGTTACCGCACTGCGCGTGACCTGTTGATGCCGATAGCCGAGGTGCTGCGGCCGATACCGGCGATTGCCTGGGTGCCGATGTCGATCATGCTGTGGCCGACCAACGAGGTGAGCATCGTCTACATCACCTTCCTCGGTTCGTTTTTCCCGATTCTGCTCAACACCGTGCACGGCGTCACCGGTTTCGACCCGGTGCTGATCCGCGCAGCGCGCTGCCTCGGTGCGGGCGAGGGGCGCCTGTTCTGGAACGTGATCCTGCCCGGTGCGCTGCCGCATATTTTCACCGGGCTCGCGGTGGGCATGGGTGTGGCCTGGGTGTCGTTGATCGCAGCCGAAATGATTTCGGGTCAGTTCGGAGTCGGTTATTTCACCTGGGAGGCGTACTCGCTGGTCAATTACGCCGAGATCGCGCTGGGCATGATCACCATCGGCGTACTGGGCCTTGCCTGCAGCGGTGCGATCCAGATGATCGGTTCCACGCTGATGCCGTGGTCAACCTATGCCGCTGCCGGAAGGAAGGAGCCATGAGCACAAAAACCAACGAGCCCGGCCGTGGCGCCATCGACATCAACGACATGGGTGTGGTGTTTAATGCCCGCGGCACCATGGTCGAGGCGGTCAGTTCAGTGGACCTGAAAGTGCGCCCTGGTGAATTTGTCTCGCTGATCGGGCCCTCGGGCTGCGGCAAATCGACCTTGCTCAACATCGTTGCCGGCTTTGTCGAGCCGACATCCGGCAGCGTGCTGGTTGACGGCAAGACCATCCGCGGCCCGAGCTCGGACCGCGGCGTGGTATTCCAGCAATATTCGCTGTTTCCCTGGCTGTCGGTGCGCAAGAACGTCGAATTCGGACTGAAGATGAAAGGCGTGGCTGCTTCGCAGCGCGAGACCCAGGCGCGTACGCTGCTCGGTCTGGCGGGATTGCTGGCTTTTGAGAACCATTATCCGGACCAGCTTTCCGGCGGCATGAAGCAGCGGGTCGGCATCGTGCGCGCGCTGGCGACCAGCCCGCAGGTGCTGCTGATGGACGAACCCTTCGGCGCTCTCGATGCGCAGACGCGAACGGTGATGCAGGAAATCCTCACCAACATGTGGCAGCAGTTCCGCATCTCGGTGCTGTTCGTGACCCATGACATCGAGGAATCGATATTCCTGTCCGACCGCATCTATGTGATGACTGCGCGCCCGGGCCGGATCAAGGCCGAGATCACGGTACCGCTGCCGCGGCCACGCACACCGGAAATGACCTACACGCCGGAATTCATCGCACTGGTGCAGCAGCTGAAAGGACTGATCCGGGAGGAGTCCCTGGCCGCGATGGGATCGGAGCTGAAAGAGGGCGGGCTCAGCGGTTTTGGCGTCGAAGTCGGGCCGAAGGGCGTCGGAGAAATGGTGTGAATGCGGGCGCAAGCCTGGAGACAGGCCCGCGGCCACTGGAGCTGCGCAACCATGCCGAGGGTCGCTGGCTGGAAATCGAATGGTCGGATGAGGTGACTGCGGTGATTCCGCATCGCCTGTTGCGTGAAGCCTGTCGCTGCGCAGCTTGTCTGGCCGCAGCGAGGGCTGGTCATGCGGTGACGGCACCAGCCGGCGTGCGGGTCGATTCGATTGAAGCCTGGGGGCCGAATACGCTGCGCTTCACCTTCAGCGACGGCCACGACCGGGGGCTGTTCCCCTTCGAATATCTGCGGGCCCTGCCGGTGCGCGGCAGGGAAGGTGCCGGAACAAATCAGCAGGAAAACGAGTTGGCAAAGCCGAGCAGCAGTTCGGGGCTCAGGTAGCCGCGGAACAGGCCCCAGGTCAGCAGTGCCACCAGCACGGCAAGCACTGTCCAGACCAGCAGTTTGTTGGATATCGAGTTCATCGGCATGCCCTTAGGGACGCCGGATGATTATTGCACGAGGCAGCCATCGCACGAAAAGCGCCCGTTATTGCCACCGGCGCTATGCAAATAACCTTTGGTCAAAACAGCATGGATACCCCCGTTGATATAATCGCGCCTTTGTCTGCCGGCCGTAAAACCGTGAGTCACAACACCATGCCCCCGCTGCTTCCCGGGCTTGCCTTCGAAGACCTTTACCGCCGCGATGGCCTGTTGCGCATTGATGCCGCTTTCCTCGAGCAACTGGGTCAAACCGATCCCGCCCTGCAGCAACGTCTGGCTGCAGCCCGTGCCGGCACTGAGCCGCTGGCGGCGAAGGCTGAATCCGAACTGCTGCTGGCGCTGGCGCCACATGTCGAGGACTTCATCGCGCGGCTGTTCGGCATCGAAGCCGAGGTGCGTGAACTCGCCGGCCGCCACCACAAGCTGGCGCCGCTGTACAGCGTCAAGCGCATGTTTGTGCAGCGCAAGGCGATGCACAAATACAAAGGTGATGCCGCGGCGGCGATTGATGGCCCCGCGCTTGCCGGAAAACTCGCGGCGCTGTTCGGCGAAAAGCTGACCGAGCTGGTGTTCGCGAACCACGTCACCGAATGGCAAAAGGACGAAGCGGCAAATGCCGACGCGCTGGAACTGGCGCTGCAATACGCTGCCTGGGCCGCACACACCCCGGCCGGCCGTGCCCGCCATGCCGATGGCGTGCTGTTCAAGTCGCCACACAAGCTCGATGTGCAGAATCTGGTGCCGTCGCAGCAGAGCACTGCGGCCGGTTACACCGAGCACCGTTTTGATGTGTCGAAGCTGCGCCGCCGCGAAGGCTTTGCGCTGACCGATGGCGGCACTGATTTGACGGGTGCGCTCGACGAAGCCAATTACTGCATCTGGTGCCATGAGCAGGGCAAGGACTCCTGCTCGAAGGGCCTGCTCGAAAAAGGTGCCAGCGGCCGCGGTGCGCAGTCGTTCAAGAAATCACCCTTCGGCATCACGCTGGCCGGCTGTCCGCTCAGTGAAAAAATTTCCGAATTCCACAAGGCCAAGACCGAGGGTGTCGCCGTCGGTGCGCTGGCGATCATCACCATCGACAATCCGATGGCGGCGGCGACCGGCCATCGCATCTGCAACGACTGCATGAAGTCCTGCATTTATCAAAAGCAGGAGCCGGTGAACATTCCGCAGGCGGAGACACGCACGCTGAAGGATGTGCTGGAGCTGCCCTGGGGCTTCGAGATCTACAGCCTGCTCACGCGCTGGAATCCGCTGAACCTGCGCCAGCCGTACCCGAAAGCGCCCAGCGGCAAGCGCGTGCTGGTCGCCGGCATGGGGCCGGCGGGTTTTTCGCTGGCGCATTTCCTGATGAACGACGGCCACACGGTGGTTGGCATCGACGGACTGAAGATCGAGCCGCT
>JAIENU010000165.1 GCA_019751125.1 Burkholderiales bacterium
TGCTCGGCGTTGTGGCGTGCTCGGGTCGCGGCGATCAGGCGCTGCTGCTGTTTTGCGCGCTGTTCGGCGGCGCTGCGTGCCTGGTCGTGGGCGACCACGGCGCTGGCGATGGTGGCGGCGAGCACCTGTTCCGCTGCTGCGCGCTGGCCGGCCTGTTCACGCGCCGTGATTTCGATGTCGCGGCGGGTTTGTGATGCACGCGCGGCGACGGCTTCCGCCTCGGCGCGTAATCCCGCTTCGCGCGCAGCTTCGGCCTCGCAGTTTGCGCGCTGCATGGCCAGTGTCGCAGCCGCCTCGTCGGCGCGGGCGCGTTCGGTCGCCTGCCTGGCGGCGTCAGCGTCGGCGCTGGCGCGCTGGCGAGCGGTCTGTTCCGCGTCGCTCTCCGCGTCGCGTCGGCGCTTTTGTGCGGCGGCGGCTTCTTCCTCGGCCCGGGCGCGTGCCGCGGCCTGCGCGGCAAGGGTCTGTTCGGCTTCATGGCGGGCCTCGGCCGCGCGCTGCAGACGCTGTTCGGCGGCGCTGCGTGCTGCGGCGGCATCGGCAGCGGCGGCATCGGCAGCGGCGCGTTCCTCGCTGGCACGCCGGTATTCGGCGAGTTGCAGGGTGTGGGCCTGCGCGGCTTGCGCGGCCTTGCGGTCGGCTTCGGTTTTTTCGAGCAGCGCCGCGGCTTCGCGCCGGTGGGCCTCGGCATGACGGGCTGCGGTCTGCGCGGCCTCGGCTTCGGCGGCGGCACGGGCTTCTGCACTGCTGATCGCGTCCTGCTCGTCACGGATGCGCTGCTCGGCGAGCTGTCGTACCAGACGTTCGGCTTCGGCACGCGCGAGGGCGTGTTCACGTGCCCGGTGTTCATTGCGGCTGCGCGCCGAGGCTTCCTCGGCGGCGCGGGTTTCGGCTTCAGTGCGTGCGGCGGCCGCGGCGGCGGCTTCCTGTTCGATCCGCGCGCGTTCGCTGCTGGCGGTGGCGAGGCGATGGTCTTCGACCATACGAGCCTGGATCTCGGCTTCGGCGGCAACGGCGGCACGCTGGCGTGCTTCGGCGGCGTGCTGCGCAAGGCGTTCGGCATCGGCCAGTGCGGCGGCGGCGCGCGCGGCCTCGATATCGATTGCGGCACGGGCTTCGGCTTCACTGCGCGCCTCGGCTTCGGCGGCAACACGCGCCTCTGCTGCACGCACGGCCTGTTCCGCGGCGCGGTTGCGCGCGGTGGTGACCTCGGCGGTCAGGCGTTCGAGTTCGGCCTGCGCCGCAGCGAGGCGTTCGGCTTCGATGTCCGCAGCCTGGCGCTGTTCGGCCGCGCTGGCCGCCGCGGCATCAGCGGCGGCGCGTGAACGTGCGGCCTGCAGGGCCCGGCTCTCGGCCTGTACGCGCAATTCGGATTGCTCGCGCGCGGACTGTTCGGCTTCGGCGCGCTGTTCGGCGAGCACGCGGTATTCCTGTTCCGCTGCGGTGCGCGCGGCGATGGCTTCACGCTCGGCAGTTTCAGCGCGGCGGCGGGCTTCGGCCTCCGCGGCTTCGCGCGCGAGCAGCTGGCGGCGCGCTTCGAGCGCGGCTGCCTTGCCGCGTTCGGCCTCGGCTTCGCTGGCAGCGGCGGCCGCCAGTTCGCGTTCCAGCCGCACGCGTGTTTCGTGCGCCGCCCGGGCTCGTGCTTCAGCTGCGGCGCGGGCTTCGGCTTCAGCGGTGGCGGCTTGTTCGGCGCGCTGACGGGCTTCCAGCTCGGCGGCACCCGCGGCTTCGCTGTCGATGCGCGCGCGGACCTGCAGTGCCAGCCGCTGTTCGGCCTCGTTACGGGCAATCGCCTGTTCCCGTGCCTCGGCTTCGGCCGCGGCACGGGCTTCGGCCGCGTTGCGGGCGCGGGTTTCGGCTTCACTCCGGGCGCGGGCTTCTGCGGCCGCGGCCTGTTCCGCGGCAAGCCGCGAGCGGGTCTGGCTTTCGGCGCGCGCCTGCTCGGCGACGCGTGCGGCTTCGGCACTGCGCACGCCCTGCAGCAGTTCGGCGAGGATGCGCTGGTGATCATCGGCGCGGGCTTTGGCCTGGGCTTCGAGTTCAGCCTTGGTTTCGGCGAGTTTGCGCAGCGCCTGTTCGCGTTGCGCGGCTTCGCGGGCGGTCGAGGCGAGCTGTTGTTCGGCGGCGGCGCGGGCTTCGGCCTCACGCGCGGCTTCGGCTTCGGCGCCGCGGCGTTGTTCGAGCAGGCTCGCCGCACTGCGTTCGGCTTCAGCGCGGCCGCGCGCCTCGTCCGCGGCGGCGGCATCCGCAGAGGCGCGGTCACGCGCGGCTTCGCGGGCTTCGATCTCGGCCTGCAGCCGCGCTTCGGCCTGGGCACGGCTGCGTTGTTCCCAGTCGATGCGGGCTTCGCTTTCGATGCGTGACTGGTATTCGGCGCGGGTGCGCGCAACAGCCTCCTTGATCGCGCGCAGTTGCGGCGAGTCCGCTTCCGCAGCCAGCTCAGTCAGGGACTGGGATGCGGGCGCGGATGCAGACTGAGATGCGGGCTGCAGCGTGTCGGCGTTGGGTAGCGGGGCGTTCATGGCGGCAACGAAACGAAGGATTCAATCCAGTCGAAGGTTGCCGCTGATTCTCTGCGCCGGCCGCCGGGGGCCAAGTGGCAAAAAGCAGTGGAATGCCACCGCTATTCACCGGATCGCCGGGTGTAGCAGGAGAGCCGTAAAAATTAATCAATAAAAACAATGGGTTATGAACAACCCGCTGAGTATGTGCTTCAGGCCTTGCCGATCATGCCGCCAGTGGGCGAGCTGGGTGAAGCCGAATACAGTTTTTTCGGCATGCGCCCGGCGCGGAAGGCGGCGCGGCCCGCCTGCACCGCCAGTTTCATCGCTTCGGCCATCAGCACCGGCTGTTTCGCCGCGGCGACCGCGGTATTCATCAGTACCGCGTCACAGCCGAGCTCCATCGCTATGGCGGCATCGGATGCGGTGCCGACGCCGGCATCCACCACCACCGGCACTTTCGCGTTTTCGATGATGATCTGCAGATTCCAGGGATTGAGGATGCCCATGCCGGAGCCGATCAGCGAGGCCAGCGGCATCACCGCGATGCAGCCGATCTCCTCGAGCTGTTTCGCGATGATCGGATCATCCGAGGTGTAGACCATGACCTTGAAGCCGTCATTGACCAGGGTTTTGGCCGCGGCCAGGGTTTCGACGACATTGGGATACAGCGTGTGCGGATCGCCGAGCACCTCGAGTTTCACCAGGTCGTGGCCATCAAGCAGTTCGCGCGCGAGGCGCAGTGTGCGCACCGCGTCATCGGCGCTGTAGCAGCCTGCGGTGTTGGGCAGCAGGGTGTATTGCGAGGGCGGCAGCACATCAAGCAGGCTGGGCTCGTCCGGGTTCTGGCCGATGTTGGTGCGGCGGATGGCGACGGTGACGATCTGCGCGCCGCTGGCCTCGACCGCGGCACGGGTCTCGGCGAAATCCCTGTATTTGCCGGTGCCGATCAGCAGCCGCGAGCTGTAGGTCTTGCCGCCGAGGAGCAGCGGGTCGAGGTTTTCGTTGGGTTTCATCGGATCAGGATTGAGGATTGAGGAGCGGGGATTAAGCGGTGTTCAGCCGCCGCCGACGGCGCCGACGATTTCGAGGCGGTCGCCGTCTGCGAGCATACAGTCGGCGAAGCGGCTGCGTGGCACGATTTCACCGTTGCGTTCGACCGCGATGCGTTTGCCGGACAGCGCCAGCTGGTCAATCAGCTCGGCGCAGGTCAGCGTGTGTTCAAAATGGCGCGGCGCGCCGTTGATGGTGAGTGCGATCATGACTGGCAGTGGCAGGGTCTAGAATGTGATTTTACCGGCCCGCGCCGGGATTGTCGACGCCGATTCCGGCATCGCACCAACCATGCCAGCCGACCAGCCAGCCCGCCATTATCTGACGCCGATGTTCGAACCGGCGGCGGTGGCGATTGTCGGCGCCAGCACGCGGGCCGGTTCGATCGGCGCGGTGCTGGTCGAGAACATGCTGGCCGCGGATTTCCGCGGCGAGCTGTTCGCGGTCAATCCGCATCACCGCCGCATCAGGGGTGTGCCCTGTGTGCCGCGCATCGCCGACCTGCCGCAGCGCGTCGATCTCGCGGTGATTGCGACACCGCCGCAGACGGTGCCGCAGCTGATTGCCGAATGCGGTGCGGCCGGCGTGCCGGCGGTGGTGGTGATCACCGCCGGTTTTTCCGAAACCGGGGAGGCGGGTGCGGCGCTGGAGCGCGAGCTGCTCGAGCATGCGCGGCGCCACGGTGTGCGCGTGATCGGCCCCAACTGCCTGGGCGTGATGCGGCCGGCGATCGGGCTCAATGCCACTTTCGCACGCGGTTCGGCGCTGCCCGGCACGCTGGGCCTGATTTCGCAGTCGGGCGCGCTGTGTACGGCGATGCTTGACTGGGCGACGCCGCGCGGCATCGGTTTTTCCAGCGTGGTGTCGATGGGCGGTTCGCGTGATGTCGATTTCGGCGAGGTCATCGACTACCTGGTCAATGATCCGAAGACCGAGCACATCCTGCTCTATATCGAAGGCGTGCGCGACGCGCGGCGCTTCCTGTCCAGCCTGCGCGCGGCGGCAAGGCTGAAGCCGGTGATCCTGATGAAGGTCGGCCGCCATCCGGTGGGATCACGCGCCGCGGTGTCGCATACCGGCGCAATCGTCGGTGCCGATGACGTGTTTGATGCCGCGGTGCGCCGTTCCGGCGCGGTGCGGGTGACCACCATCGGCCAGCTGGTGGCGGCGGCGCTGGCCTTGTCGGCAAGGGTAAGACCACGCGGCGACCGGCTGGCCATCGTCACCAACGGTGGCGGCCCCGGCGTGATGGCGGCGGACCGTGCCGCCGACCTCGGCATTCCGCTGGCGACATTGTCGGCGCAGACCATCAGCTCGCTGCACGATGCGCTGCCGGCAAACTGGTCGCACGGCAATCCGCTGGACCTGATTGGTGACGCCGATGCCGCGCGTTATCGCGCCGCGGTGTCCGCCTGCCTTGCCGATCCCGCAGTCGATGGCGTGCTGGTGCTGCTGACGCCGCAGGCGATGACCGAGGCTGCAGCAGTGGCGAATGCGGTGGTGGCCGCGGCAAAAAAGCAGAGCAAACCGGTGCTCGCCTGCTGGATGGGCGGTGATTCGGTCGGTGAAGGCAGGCGCCGGCTGGCGAAGGCCGGCATTCCGGTGTTCCAGACGCCGGAACCGGCGGTGGAAATGTTTGCCCATGTGTCATCGTTCTACCGCAACCAGCGCGCGCTGATGCAGACGCCGGGCCCGCAGGCGCTGCGTGCCGAGCCCGACATTGATGCTGCACGACGCATCATTGATGCGGCGCTTGGTGAAGGGGCTGAGGGCCGCACGCTGCTGAGTGAAATCGAAGCCAAGTCGCTGCTTGCCGCATTCCGCCTGCCGGTGACGCCGACGGTACTGGCACGTGATGCCGAAGAGGCGGTGGCGCAGGCCGCCGCGACCGGTTATCCGGTGGTGCTGAAAATCGATTCACCGGAGATCACCCACAAGACTGATGCCGGCGGCGTGAGGTTGAACCTGGCTGATGCCGCTGCGGTGCGTGCGGCGTACGCCGAAATCATCGCCGGGGCCGTGGCTTATGCACCCAAGGCGCGCATCAACGGCGTCACCGTGCAGCCGATGGTGAAGCGCCGCAACGGCCGCGAGCTGATGGTCGGCGTGATCCGCGATCCGGTATTCGGCCCGGCGATCGCCTTTGGCAGTGGTGGCGTGACCGTCGAGGTGCACAAGGACCGTGCGGTGGCGCTGCCGCCGCTGAATGCCTTTCTGGTTGACGAGCTGATCCGCAGCACGCGGGTGGCAAAAATGCTCGGCCCCTTCCGCCGCATGCCGGAGATCAACCGCGCGGCGCTGGAGGAAGTGCTGCTGCGGGTGTCGGAGCTGGTGTGCGAGCTGCCGTGGATAGACGAGCTCGACATCAACCCGTTGATCGTCGACGAGCAGGGTGCGGTGATTGTCGATGCGCGTGTCGTGGTGCGGCCCTACACCCAGGTGCGCGGGCGTTACGGCCACATGGCGATCCATCCCTATCCGGCGCGGCTGGTCAGCCGCTGGACTATGGCTGACGGCATCGAGGTCACGCTGCGGCCGATCCGTCCCGAGGATGCCGACATGGAGCAGGAATTCGTCCGTGGCCTGTCGCCGGAAAGCCGGCGTTACCGCTTCATGGACACCTTGCGCGAACTGACACCTTCGATGCTGGTACGTTTCACCCAGATCGACTACGACCGCGAGATGGCCTTCGTCGCCACCATCCAGCATGAAGGCCGTGAACTCGAGGTCGGTGTCTGCCGCTATATCACCAACCCCGATGCCAGCAGTTGCGAATACGCGATCGTGCTCGCCGATGACTGGCAGGGCCGCGGCCTCGGCGGGCGGATGATGGCGCAGCTGATCGCAGTGGCGCGACGGCGTGGCCTTGAGACCATGATCGGCCATGTGATGAGCAGCAATCGCGCAATGCTCGATCTGTGCCAGCGCCTCGGCTTTGTGATCGGCGACAGTGATGATGATCCCCAGGTCAAGCTGGTGACGCTGGACCTGCAATCCTGACCACGGTATGGATGGCGCGATGGAGTGCTGCAACCGCGGTGCTACACTGCGTCGCAGCTTAGTTACACCTTTTTTATTGCAGCATTGCTGACTTCATCGTGGCCCGCAAAGACCTTTCCGACAAGCGACTGCTGACATTCACGGCCGCAGCCGCAGCCGCCATCGTGCTGTGGTTTCTCGGTCGTGGCCTGTTGTCCGAAGCCTGGCGCGTGCCGGGCAGCCCCGAGCTGTACCTGGCCGGTGTTGCGGGTGTGATCCTGCTGCTGGTGCCGGTGGCCTTTGTCATCGCCAAACGCGGCGGCAGCGGCGCCAATCCGGTGAACTGGTTCAATGCGCATGTCCTGTGTTCACTGGCGGGCATGGTGCTGATCGCGATCCACTCCGGCGGTTTCCTGCGCCGGCCTCCGGCGCTGCTGTTGCTGGCCCTGCTCGCGCTGGCTGCGCTGGGTGTGTGGGCGCGGGTGCGCGGATCAAAACGCATCGCCGCGACTTTTGCTTCGAAGGCACCGGCATTCCGTGTACCTGATGCGGCAACGCGCGAACGGCTGCGCGCGCTGATTACGGAAAAGCGCGCGCTGCTGGCGCAACTCGACCCGCAGGCGAATGAAGGCACCTTCTCGGTGAACCTGCCGCATGTCATCCGCAGCCCGCGCCTGGCACTGGCCTATCGAAAACTGGCGCGTGAGGAAACTCGGCTGCTCGGCACACGTGGCGCGGTTTCCGCACAGCAGGCCTGGTGGCGGCCGCTGCACATGGCACTGGCCTGGCTGTTTGTGCTGGGTGTGGTGATCCACGTCATTACCGTGACTTTCTTCGCCGGCTATGTCGCCGACGGCGGACCGATTACCTGGTGGCATCTGCGAGCCTGGGGAGGCTGATATGGATACCGTAACGCCCGGACCTTCCGAACGCCTCGCACTGCTGATCGACCTCGAGCGCTGCACCGGCTGCAAGAGCTGCGAGGCGGCGTGCAAGACCGAGCACCGCCTCGGCCCCGGCGAGTACCGCAACAAGGTGGTGTGGGCGAGTGAACTGGAGCAGGCGGGCCTTGCCTTCCTGACATTGACCTGCCAGCACTGCGAGCGCCCGGCCTGCCTGCGCGCCTGCCCGGTGAATCCGAAGGCGATCAGCAAGGATCCGGTGACCGGCATCGTGCGCGTCGATGAATCGCGCTGCACCGGCTGCGGCGAGTGTGTGATGGCCTGCCCGTACAGTGCGATGGGTTTTGATGCGCAGGGCCACCATGCGGTGAAGTGCGACCTGTGCGTGGATCGTCGCGCCGAAGGCGAGAAGACCACCGCCTGCGCCAGCGTCTGTCCGACGCAGGCGATCCGTTTCGGCAAGCGCAGCGAATTGCTGGCCGATGCCCGCGAGTCAGGCCGCTTGCCGCGCGACACCGATCATTTCCTGCTCGGGCCGGCGACGATTTATCTCGAACGCACGTCAACGCAGAAGGTTGGCGAGATCACCGGCGTAACGCCGGCCCGTGCGCATCCCGAAGATTCGCGCCGGCCCTCATTCATGGACGGGTTGGCCGCGCAGGCCGCGGTGCAGGCGCAGCAGCCGGCCTTTCCCTATCGCGAAGAACGCGCGGATACCGCTGCGGATCGTGTGGTGCCCGGTGGCTGCAATATCTGCTTCAATTGCTGCACGGTTAAATTTCACTTTAAAAAGAATGAGTTAGTGAAAATCACCGGGAATGATGACGATCCGCTATTAAAAGGACGGGTGTGCCCCAAATCGCAGCTGACGCTGCAGATGTATCACAGCGAACACCGCCTGAAGTATCCGCAGAAGCGCATCGGCGCGCGCGGCGAAGGCCGCTTCGAGCGCATTTCCTGGGACCAGGCGCTCGACGAAATCGCGGAAAAACTCAAGGCCGTGCGCGAACAATACGGCGCCGAAGCACTGGCGATGTACATCGGCACGCGCACCGGCATCCTCGATTACCGTTCGACGACCAAGATGTTCGCGCAGCTGTTCGGTACGCCGAACAAGGACGGCACCGATCCCTTCTGCGCCAGCGGCAAGAATGTCGCCTTCGAGATCACGCTGGGCAGCATCGGCAGCGGCAACAGCTACACCGAGAACGATCTCGGCTCGGCCGAACTGTATGTCTACATTGGCGACAACCAGGCGGAAACGCGGCCGGTTTATTTCGGCATGATCAATGACTGGCGCATCAAGAACGGCGCGAAGATGGTTGCCGTCGATCCGCGCCTGACCGCGACCGCCTCCAAGGCCGACCGCTGGCTGCCGATCCGCCCCGGTACCGACATGGCACTTGCTCTTGCCCTTTCCCAGCACATTCTCGCCAACAAGCTGCATGACGCGAAGTTCTGCGCCGACTGGATGCTGGGTTTTGCCGAATGGCGCGATTTTATTCTGCAGAAGAATTACACGCCGGAATGGGCGGCGCCGATTACCGGGCTTGCAGCGAACGACATCCGCCAGCTCGCGGAGGAAATCGCCGCCGCCGACGGCTGCGTGATCTTCGCCAGCCGCGGCATCAACCAGCACACCAACAGCACGCAGACCAACCGTGTGCTGATGTTCCTGTCCGCGATCACCGGCAACTGGGGCCGCCGAGGCGGCGCTTTTTTCAACATGAGTGCCGGCACGCCGCTGGCGGCCAAGGTGCCGGAGCACCGCGCGCCGAAGATCAACAGGCCGCGCGTGCGGCGCAGCCCGGCGGGCTGGACCGATGCGATGCTGCACGGCAAACCGTACCCGATCCGCGCGCTGATCAGCTGCAACAATCCGCTGGCGCAGTGGCCGGGCCAGGAGAAGGCGCGCGCCGCCTTTGCCTCGCTGGACCTGATGGTGCATATCGAGTTGTTCGCCAACGAAACCTCGGCTTATGCCGATTACCTGCTGCCGGCGGCGAGCGGCATCGAGAAAGGCGAGATCGGCCGCTCCAACGACGACCGCCGCGTGGTGTGGATCGACAAGATGATCGACCCGCCGGGCGAGGCCAAATCCGACACCTGGATCTGGATCGAACTCGGCAAGCGCCTCGGCTTCGGTGATGTGCTGAAGGAAGAGTACAAAGACCCGGCGGTGTTCTGGGACGAGGTCTGCATCGACACGCCGAGCATGAAAGGCTGCACGCAGAAGCGCCTGCATTCGGTGCCGCACCGCTGGGTGCGCATCCCCGTGCCGACCGAGGATGCGCCGGAAATCGAGACGCTGTACCTCGAAGGCACGACGGTGGCCACCGGTGCGCCGGGACGACGCTTCCCGACCACATCCGGAAAACTCGAATTCTGGACCGAGGCGCTCGAAGCCAAATTCAACACCGTGGGCCTGTCGGCATTGCCCGAGTTCTATTCCGAACGCGAACAACTGGTCGATCTGCCGTACATCGAGCTGCTCGAGAGCGACGCCGAGGAGGGCGTGATCTCTCCGTTCTGCACGCCGGCCACCGGCACGTCGCGGGGTCGCATTGTTGCACCCGGCCCGGATCATCCCGGCGCGAAACTACGCGCGCAGGGTTTTGATACCGAACTCGTCACCGGC
>JAIENU010000015.1 GCA_019751125.1 Burkholderiales bacterium
GGCTTTCAGACGGCTGCGCAAAAAAGTACAAAAAAAAGCGGGCGCCGGAGCGCCCGCTGGCCTCGGGGAGCGAGGTTGTTACATGTGGTACGCCTTCTCGCCGTGCTCGTTGATGTCGAGACCTTCACGTTCCACCTCTTCGGTGACACGCAGGCCGACGATCAAGTCGACGATCTTGTAGGCGATCAGCGCGACAACAGCCGACCAGAGGATCGCCACACCGACACCCCACAGCTGGTTGATCACCTGCGTGGCCATGTCGAAGTCGGCAACCTTGTTGGCGACATAGTCATAGACACCGGTGCCACCCAGGGCCGGCGAGACAAACACGCCGGTGAGAATGGAGCCGAGGATGCCGCCGACCGCGTGCACGCCGAACACATCGAGCGCGTCATCGGCGCCGAGCATGCGCTTCAGGCCGTTGACACCCCACAGGCAGACCACGCCGGCGAGCAGGCCGATGATCAGCGCGCCCATCGGGCCGACGAAACCGCAGGCCGGGGTGATCGCGACGAGACCGGCGATCGAACCCGAAGCGGCACCGAGCATCGAGGGTTTGCCCTTGAGCATCCACTCGAAGATCATCCACGACATCGTCGCGGCGGCGGTGGCGAGCAGCGTGTTGACCAGGGCCAGCGTGGCCACGCCCGTCGCTTCCAGGTTGGAACCGGCGTTGAAGCCGAACCAGCCCACCCACAGCAGCGCGGCACCGACCATGGTCAGCGTCAGGCTGTGCGGCGACATCGCTTCCTTGCCCCAGCCGACGCGCTTGCCGACGAGGTAGGCACCCACCAGACCGGCAATACCGGCGTTGATGTGCACCACGGTGCCACCGGCGAAGTCGAGCGCACCCTTGGCCCACAGGAAGCCCGCAGCGGCGGTCACCTTGTCGAGCGAGGCGGCGTCAGTGATCGCGTCCGGACCGTCCCAGAACCAGACCATGTGCGCGAGCGGCAGGTAGGAGAACGTGAACCAGATCAGGATGAACAGCAGCACGGCCGAGAATTTCATGCGCTCGGCAAATGCGCCGACGATCAGCGCCGGGGTGATGCCGGCAAAGGTGGCCTGGAAGGCGATGAACGCGTATTCCGGGATGACCACGCCCTTGCTGAAGGTGGCGCCCACGGATTCAGCGTTAACGCCTGACAGGAACAGCTTGTCGAAACCGCCGAAGAACGGACTGCCGCCGGTGAATGCCACGCTGTAGCCGTAGATGGCCCACAACACGACGCACATCGAGAACACGATGTACACCTGCATCAGCACGGACAGCGTGTTCTTGGCGCGGACCATGCCGCCATAAAACAGCGCAAGGCCGGGGATCGTCATCAGGATGACGAGTACGGTGGCCATCATCATCCACGCGGTGTCGCCCTTGTTGGGGGTCGGCGCCGGAGTGGCTGCGGGGGCTGCGGCCGGAGCGGCTGCGGGAGCAGCGGCTGCAGCAGCGGGTGCCGCTGCGGCCGGAGCGGCGGCAGCGGGCGCTTCCGCCGGTTTGTCCTGGGCCACCGCCGGGGTGCCGGCAAAGCCGAGGACTCCGAACAGCGCCAGGGCTGCGATCAGTTTTTTCATGTCATTCTCCAATCAAAGGGCATCGGCGCCGGTTTCACCGGTGCGGATGCGGATCACCTGTTCGAGTTCGGAGACGAAAATCTTGCCGTCGCCGATCTTGCCGGTGTTCGCGGATTTTTCGATCGCTTCGATGACCTGCTCGAGCAGGTCGCTCTTGATCGCGGCCTCTACCTTGATCTTCGGCAGGAAGTCCACCACGTATTCAGCGCCGCGATAGAGTTCGGTGTGCCCTTTTTGCCGTCCGAAGCCTTTGACCTCAGTGACGGTGATGCCGGTCACGCCGATGGCGGACAGGGCTTCCCTCACTTCGTCAAGCTTGAACGGCTTGATGATTGCCGTAACGAGTTTCATGTTCAGTCCCCGGTTGGTTGGGGCCGGTGGCAACGCCACCGGCCCCGGCTGCTTCTGGTTGGATTAGAACGACTTCGAGATGAACGCGGTGAAGGTGTCCTTGCCCAGCAGACGCGAGCCTGCGCCGGCCGGCGTGGTGTAGAACGCCTTTTGCGCGGCAGTCATGTCGGTGCCGGTGAAGAAGCCGCCGATGGTGAAGCCCTGGGGCAGCGCGTAGGAGGCGCCGATTTTCCAGTCGTCATACGAGGCGCAGATGTCGTTCGAGGTCGCGGCGCCGCAGGCGTTGCTGGTGCCCTTGAACTTCTGGATGCCGTAGTGTGCCGACAGCGTCAGCTTGTCGGTGACCGGGAAGTTGGCGCTCAGGTCGAAGTAGTAGGTGCCTTCGCTGTCATCAACACCGAAAGTCTTCTTGTTGATGCTGTGCGAGTACTTGGCGGAGAGCCATTTCCAGGTGAGCGCGCCGTACAGTTCCAGCGTGTCGGCCTTGAACGAGCCAACGGCCACGTCGCCCGGGTAGTAGTACTGCAGGATACCGACGTCGTAGCCGAGGTCGCCGGTGATGGTGCCCTTGAAGCCGCCGTAGAAATCCATCTCGAGGCTGCCGCCAGCGGTATAGGTGCCGAAATCACGCAGCCAGCTGACGTTCGACATCCAGGTGCCGGCGTAGAAGCCGCTGGAGTGGCTGTAATCGAAACCACCCTGCAGGGCCGGTTCCTTGTTGGTCTGGGTCAGGCCACGGAAGATGTACTGGCTGTACAGGCCGACGTTACCGGTCAGCGTATGCGGAGAATCCGCGGCGACGGAAACGGCGGGGGCCAGGGCAGCTGCGACCAGGCCGGCGATCATGGTTTTCTTAAACATGGATTTTCCCTTTTCAGTGTTGGCACATGTGCAATGAGGATTGCGCCGATGACTGAGCAGGTACCATGCCAGATAATAAAATCAAATAAATCAATAAGTTATGGCGTAATCCGAGTGATGGACAAGCCTCAAATGCACCAAAAGTACGCGACGCCCCAAAACGATGCACCAAAGGGTGGCGGTACCGCCCCAGCATGATGCAGGCGGGCCGGAGCGGGTGATTGGTTACACTTCTGGCCTGAGGAGGTGTAATGAATCCCAAGCTGATGGAAGAACTCGGAGAGAAACTGCGGGTCCTGATGGCCCAGGGCCCTGCGGCTGATCTTGACCGCAACCTGCGTGCACTGCTCGGCGCCTGGTTTGCACGGCTTGATCTGGTGAGCCGGGAAGAATTCGACATCCAGCGCGAAGTGCTGGCACGAACCCGCGCCCGTGTTGCCGAACTGGAGCGCCAGGTCGCTGCGCTCGAGGCCACGGTGGACCGTCCCCGCTGAACCGCGCCGGGGTCAGCCGCGATGTCGCGGCCGGCGTTAAGCCATGATTCACTGAGCCCTGCAGCCAGGCAGCCCCATCGTGTCCCTCGCCGTTCTATACAGTCGCGCACTTTCCGGCCTTGATGCGCCACTGGTCACGGTCGAAGCCCATCTCGGCAACGGCCTGCCCAGCTTCACCATCGTTGGCCTGCCCGAGGCCGAGGTCAAGGAAGCCAAGGATCGTGTGCGCGCCGCGTTGCAGAACGCACGTTTCGAATTTCCGGCGCGGCGCATCACCGTCAATCTTGCGCCGGCCGACCTGCCCAAGGAGTCGGGACGTTTCGATCTGCCGATTGCACTGGGCATTCTTGCGGCCTCCGGTCAGATTCCGTTACAGAGGCTGGCGCGGTATGAATTCGCCGGCGAACTGGCGCTGACCGGTGAACTGCGCCCGGTGCGCGGTGCGCTGGCCATGGCGTTGTCGGTGGTACGCGACGGGCGCGCGTTTGTGCTGCCGGCCGCCAATGCCGCCGAAGCAGCACTGGTTGACGGTCTCGAGGCACTGGCCGCTCCGTCACTGGCATCAGTGTGTGCCCATCTCGCCGGGAGGGAGCCGCTGGTTGCCGCGACGCCAGCTCCAGCTGCATTGCAACCGGCCTATGCCGATCTGCTTGATGTCAAAGGCCAGGCCCAGGCCAGGCGCGCTCTCGAAATCGCCGCAGCCGGTGGCCACAGCCTGCTGATGATCGGCCCCCCCGGGACCGGCAAGACCATGCTCGCACAGCGTTTGCCCGGCATCTTGCCCCCGATGAGTGATGAGGAGGCGATGGCTTCTGCTGCGGTCCAGTCCATCGGCAGCCGCGGTTTTGAAGTTTCCCGCTGGCGTCAGCGCCCCTACCGCGCGCCGCATCACACCGCATCGGCGGTGGCGCTGGTCGGTGGCGGCGGCAATCCGCGGCCCGGAGAAGTGTCGCTGGCGATGCACGGCGTGCTGTTTCTCGACGAGTTGCCCGAGTTCGAGCGCCGCGTGCTCGAAGTGCTGCGCGAGCCGCTGGAGTCCGGACGCATCACCATTTCGCGCGCCGCCAACCAGGCGGATTTCCCGGCGCGCTTCCAGTTGGTGGCGGCAATGAATCCCTGTCCCTGCGGTTTTCTCGGCCACCACAACGGCAAGTGTCGTTGTACGCCGGACCAGGTTGCGCGTTATCGCGGCCGCATTTCGGGGCCGCTGCTCGACCGCATCGATTTGCAGATCGAAGTGCCGGCGCTGCCCGAGTCCGATCTGCTGCATCAGGCCGCGGGTGAATCCTCGGCCACGGTTCGCGACCGGGTGACCGAGGCGCGGGCCCGCGCGCAGTCGCGTCAGGGCAAGGCCAATGCGATGCTCGAAACCCGCGACATCGACCTGTACTGCGCACCGGATGCCGCGGGTGAAGCCCTGCTCAAGCAGGCGATTGCCCGTCTCGGCCTGTCGGCACGCGCTTTCCATCGTGTACTGCGTGTGGCGCGGACCATTGCCGATCTGGCGGGCGGCACGGCCGTTGCCGCGCCGCATGTTGCCGAGGCCATACAATACCGGCACTTCGACCGCCAGCCGGCCTGAGAGCACGGTGCGCAGGGGCATCCGCCCGATCCGCCGTCGCCACAATAATTCCAATGACTGAAAGCCGAACGACCGAAAACAGGCGGCCCGCACTGCCGATCACGCTGCCCGCGCTGGCGACCATGCTGGCCGCGCTGGCGATGATCGGCCCGTTCACGATCGACACCTATCTGCCGTCGTTTCCGCATATTGCCGCGGATTTTGCGGCGACCCCGGCGCAGCTGCAGCAGACGCTGAGCCTGTATCTCTTCACCACGGCGCTGATGACGCTGTTCCACGGCACGCTGTCCGATTCCTTCGGCCGGCGTCCGGTGATTTTGTGGAGTCTTGCCGCCTACATCGTCGCTTCCATCGGCTGCGCGCTGGCTTCCGGCCTGCCGCAGCTGCTGTTCTGGCGCGCAGTGCAGGGCCTTGCCGCCGGCGCCGGCATCATTGTCGGCCGCGCGGTGATCCGCGACAGCCTCGAGGGTCACGAGGCGCAGCGGCTGATGTCCTGGGTGACGATGATCTTCGGCATTGCGCCGGCGATCGCGCCGGTGGTCGGCGGCTGGCTGCAGGGTCTTGCCGGCTGGCGCTTTATCTTCTGGTTCCTCGCCGTGTTCGGCGCCTGCCTGCTCGCCGCCACCGCCTTGCGCCTGCCCGAAACACATCCGCAAGCGGCACGCCAGCCTTTCCGTGCCGCGGTACTGATGCGCAACTACCTGCAACTGGGCGGCGACCTGAAGCTGGTGCTGCTGTGCCTGACCATTGCCTTCAATTTTTCCGGGTTTTTCCTGTACGTCGTTTCGGCGCCGGCGGTGATCTACAACCTGCTCGGCCTTGGCGAAACCGATTTCGCCTGGCTGTTTGTCCCCGGCATCGGCGGCGTGATGATCGGCGCCTACCTGTCCGGGCGCACGGCGCGGGTGATGCCCCCGGCGCGCGCGGTGAGCATCGGTTATCGGGTGATGTGCGCCGCGGTGCTGTGCAATCTCGCCTACTGCGCGATGTGGCCGCCGGCGCTGCCGTGGACTGTGTTGCCGGTGATGCTTTACACCGTCGGCATGTCCTTTGCGATGCCGGGCGCGACGCTGCTCGCGCTGGAGCTGTTTCCGCAGTTGCGCGGCATGACTTCATCGCTGCAGGGTTTTGCGCACAGCCTGTTTGCCGGCCTGACCGCCGGTCTGGTCTCGCCGCTGGTTTCAGGCAGCGCGCTGACCCTGGCGCTGGCGATGGCGGTGCTGCTGGCTTGCGGCTGGGGCAGCTGGCTGGCGTATCGCAGCGCTGCAGGCGCACCAAATCCGGAAAAACCTTGAAATACCCCCGATATTCAGCCGACGGGCTTGCCGGCATGGGCACTAGCCTGCGAAATTCCCCGGAAACCGCCCGCGCAGACGGGGTTCCGTACCGGGATGAGGAGCGATGAACATCAACAGCCGCTGGCGTGAACTGTGGGCCAACCGCGCATTCGAGATCTGCGCGGTGCTCGGTTGCGTCGCGCTGATCGCGCTGATCGTCGTTGCCGCCTGGCTGACCTATCGCGAGCACAGTTCGGCGGAACGTGCTTTCCGCTTGAGCCAGGCCAGCAACCTCGCGCTGACGCTGGAGGCCCATGCCCGCGACACCATGATCAGCGTTGACGAAGCGACGCGCCGCATCAAGCGCGGTGTCGAGGCCGAGGGCAGCGCGCTGAACATGCAGCGCCTTATGGGCGAGTTCCGCGACATCGCCGATTACGTTGCCGTGGCTTCTGTTGCGGATGCCCAGGGCCAGCTGGTGATGAGCAGCCTGCCCCTGCCTGCCGGTGTGTCGGTGGCGGATCTGCCGCATTTTCGCGCCCATATCGAACATGACACCGGAGAAACCTTCTTTGGCAAGCCGGTCAAGGGAAGGGTGTCCGGCAAATGGTCTTTCCATGTCACGCGCCGCATCAACAAGGCCGACGGCTCCTTTGGCGGCATTGCCATTGTTGCCGTCGATTTTTCCTATTGGCAGGAGCTGCTGAAAAAGGGCCAGTTCGGCGATGGCGCGGTGATCGCGCTGATTGGACGGGACGGCGTCACCCGCGCGCTGCACGGTGAGCAGGCTGTCGGTGAGACGATCCCGGAGATCGACTGGTCTTTTGTGTTGCGCGAAGTCGAGCGCGGCAACAGCCGCGGTACCGTCCTGGGTGAAAATGCAAGACACAGCACCTGGGCCTACCAGGCCATTTCCGGCTATCCGATGATTGTTGCGGTGGGCCTTCCCGACCGCGATCTCGAGCAGCGGCTCGCCTCGATCCGTTCCAGGCTGGCCGGCGGGGTGATTTCCTTCGCGTTGCTGGCGGTGCTGCTGACGATTGCGCTGTTGCGCGCGCAGTCACGCCAGCGTGCCTATGCCACCGAGCGATCGCGCATTTCGGGCGTGTTGCGCCAGAGCGAAGAGCGTTTCCGGCTGGCATTTGACCAGGCAGCGGTCGGCATGGCGCTGCGGCCGATCGGGCGCCGGGACCTGCCCTGGCAGAAGGTGAACCAGAAGTTCTGTGATTTTCTCGGCTACAGCGAGGCCGAACTTCTGCAGCTTCCGCCAGGCCGCGTCCATGACCCCGAAGAGGAGCGCCTGTCTGTCGATGCCGAATCAAAACTGGCGCTTGGTGACATCAGCGCCTATGGCCGCGAGAAACAGTACATCCGCAAGGACGGCAGCCGCGTCTGGGGGCAGGTCACCGTCACGGTGCTGCATTACCCCGACGGGCAGCCCGCACAAACCCTCAACATCATCGAGGACATTGACGTTCGCAAGCGCGCCGAGGCGGCGTTGCGCGACAGCGAAAGCCGTTTCCGGGCAATCTTCGAACATGCCGGGCTGGGCATCACGCTGCGGGATCTTGATGACCGCCACGCGCCCTGGATCGCAGTCAACGACAAGTTCTGCGAGATGACGGGCTACAGCCGCGACGAGTTGATGACGATGAGCACCTACGATCTGACCGAGCCCGAGGACAATGTCGGCGCCGATTTCAGCAACGAGCTGCTGCGCAGCGGCGGTCAACGCAACTACTCGCGCGAAAAGCGCATACGCCGCAAGAATGGCGGGCATATCTGGGTGGACCTGACCGTTGCCGCCCTGCCGGATCGCGCGGGCCGCCCCAGCCGGGTCATCGCGATCTACCAGGACATCAGCGCGCGCAAGGCGGCGGAGGAAAGGGCGCGCCGCGGCGAAGTGCAGTTCAAGGCGATTTTCGATCACGCCGGTGTCGGCATTTCGGTGCGGCCCGCGCATGACCGCCGGTTGCCGTACCTGGCCGTCAACGACCGCTTTTGCGAATTGACCGGTTATACCCGCGAAGAGCTGATGGCCCTGAGCACCTTCGATCTGACGCGCGAGGAAGACCAGGGCATAGCGGTGAGGGACAACCACAGCCTGCTCGGCGGCGAGATCGGCTCCTACGGCCGCGAAAAGGCGCTGGTGTGCAAGGACGGTTCATGGCGCTGGATCGCACTGTCGGTGGCACTTCTGCCCGACGAGACTGGCCAGCCCCAGCGCATCATGAGCACTTATCAGGACATCCACGCGCGCAAGGTCGCCGAAGCGCGGTTGCGCGAAAGCGAAGGCCGGCTGCGTGCGGTGATTGCCGCCGAGCCGGAGTGCGTGGCCACCGTGTCGCCGCAGGGCGAACTGCTGGAGATGAACCCCGCCGGACTGCGCATACTCGAGGCCGACAGCCTTGAGGAACTGCAGCGTCTGCCTTTCCTGCAGCTGGTGATGCCCGAGTACCGCCGGGCCTTCGTGCGGTTGCAGTTGCGCATCCGCGCAGGCAAGAGCGGCATGCTTGAGTTCGAGGCGCGCGGCATGCGCGGCAAGCGCTGCTGGCTGCAGATCCACGCCGCACCGCTGCACGATGATGCCGGCCGCATCACGGCGCTGCTGGGCATTGCCCGCGACATCACCGAGCAGCGCCAGGCGCAGCTGACGGTGGCTGCGGAGCGCAACCTGCTGCGCACCGTGATCGACAACCTGCCCGATCGCATCCGTGTCAAGGATCGCGATCTGCGCTACATCCTGGCCAATGCCGCGTGGCTGGAGGTGCGTGCCAAGGGGCGTGACATCCATGGCATGCGCAACACCGATTTCCTGCCGCCGGAAATGGTGTCGACCTATGATGCCGAGGATCGCGAAGTGCTCGACACCGGAGTCCCCAGCGCGCCGCGCGAGGTCATCGACGGCGCGCCGGACAATCCGCGGTTTTTTGTCACCACCAAGACCCCGTTGCGCGACAGCCAGGGCCATATCGACGGCCTGGTGGCGATCAGCCGCGACGTCACCGATTTCAGGCGGCGTTCGATCGAGGTCGAAAAACTCAATGCCGCCCTCGAGGCGCGTGTCGCAGAGCGCACCGCGCAGCTCACCAATGCCAACGAGGAACTCGAGGCCTTCGCTTCCTCGGTGTCGCACGACCTGCGCGCCCCGCTGCGCAGCATTGACGGTCTGGCTGCGGTGCTGCTTGAAGACAGCGGTGACCGCTTGAACGAGGAGGGCCGCGGCTATATTGCGCGCATCCGCGGCGCAGCCGCGCGCATGGCCGGTCTGATTGAGGACCTGCTGCGCCTGTCACGGGTGTCCCGCGCCGAGCTGAAAATCGAGAAAGTTGACCTGAGTGTGCTCGCCAACGGCATCGTCACCGACCTGCGGCGTGAACAGCCGGAGCGTGAGGTCAAAGTCAACATCGCCTCCGGCCTGACGGTATCCGGCGATGCCGGCCTGCTGCATGCGGCGCTGTCGAACCTGCTGCACAACGCCTGGAAATTCACCAGTCGCGCGAAAGCCGCACGCATCGAATTCGGCTGCACCATCAATGACAGCCAGCTCAACTACTTCGTCCGCGACAACGGTGCCGGTTTCGACATGGGGCAGGTTGACCGCCTGTTCGGCACCTTCCAGCGCCTGCACAATGACCGCGATTTTCCCGGCACTGGTATCGGGCTTGCCACAGTGAGGCGGATCATCCGCCGCCACGGCGGCGATATCTGGGCGACTTCAGCCGTGGATTCCGGCGCGACCTTCTATTTCACCCTCGGCAGCCGTCCGGCCACTTATGGCGTGCCCAGCCATCCCGTGATGGCCCTGGTGGCCGCAGAGCCCCCGCCAGCATCAGATGCGGCGCCATCGGAAGTTCCGTGCGTGCTGCTAGTTGATGATGATCCGGATGTGCTGACGCTGACAGCGCGGGCTTTGCGTCCGGATGGTTACGAAGTGCTCACTGCGGGCAACGGCGAAGAGGCGTTGAAGCTGCTTGGCGGCCGCCATGTCGATGTTGTGGTTTCTGATTTTTCGATGCCGGGCATGAACGGCGCGCAATTCCTGTCGCGAGTCAACAAGCAATACCCCGACGCACTGCGGCTGATCGTCAGCGGACAAACCCTGAACCGGGCCATGCAATCGGGCCTGCGCAAGGGAGAAATCAATTT
>JAIENU010000101.1 GCA_019751125.1 Burkholderiales bacterium
CAGGCGATGCCCCCATCTGCCTGATTCCTGCGGCTGCGCTGCAGCCTATCCACACTCCCCAATGGCAGACACGATGAGCGAAACCGTATTCCACGGCACCACCATTCTTTCCGCGCGGCGCGGCAATCGTGTGGCCCTCGGCGGCGACGGCCAGGTGACGCTGGGCAATATTGTGATCAAGGGCACCGCGCGCAAGATCCGCCGCATTTACCACGATCGCATCCTCGCCGGATTCGCCGGCGGTACCGCCGATGCCTTCACGCTGTTCGAGCGTTTCGAGTCCAAGCTCGAAAAACACCAGGGCCATCTGATGCGCTCGGCGGTGGAGCTGGCCAAGGACTGGCGCACCGACCGCATGTTGCGCCGGCTTGAGGCGATGCTGGCGGTGGCCGACCGCGAGCATTCGCTGGTGATCACCGGCAACGGCGATGTGCTGGAACCCGAACTCGGCGTGGTTGCCATCGGCAGCGGCGGTGCCTACGCCCAGGCCGCGGCGCGTGCGCTGCTCGAGAACACCGACCTCGCGCCGGCCGACATCGTCAAGAAGTCGCTGGAGATTGCCGGTGACCTGTGCATCTACACCAACCAGAATCATCTGATCGAGACGCTGGACTGAGTGCCGGCGCAAACCATGACCCCAATGACCCCGCAGGAAATCGTCCACGAACTCGACAAGCACATCGTCGGGCAGGATGACGCCAAACGTGCTGTTGCCATCGCGCTGCGCAACCGCTGGCGCCGCCAGCAGGTGGCCGAGCCGCTGCGCCACGAAATCACGCCGAAGAACATCCTGATGATCGGGCCCACCGGCGTCGGCAAGACCGAGATCGCGCGGCGCCTGGCGCGGCTCGCCAATGCGCCCTTCGTCAAGGTCGAGGCGACCAAGTTCACCGAGGTCGGTTATGTCGGCCGCGATGTCGACACCATCATCCGCGACCTGGTGGATGCTGCGATCAAGGACGGCCGCGCCGAGGCAATGCGCCGCGTGCGCCACCAGGCGCAGGACAACGCCGAGGAGCGCGTGCTCGACACGCTGCTGACGCCGGCACGCGACGGCGCGCCCGACAGCGAGTCGGCGACACGGCAGAAATTCCGCAAGATGCTGCGCGAGGGCGAACTCGACGAGCGCGAGATCGAGATTGATGTCGCCGCGGCGCCGGCGCAGATGGAAATCCTCGCGCCGCCAGGCATGGAAGACCTGAGCTCGCAGCTGCAGGGCATGTTCCAGAACCTCGGCGCCGGCCGGCGCAAGACGCGCAAGCTGAAGATTGCCGAGGCGATGAAGCTGCTGATCGAGGAAGAGGCGGCGAAGCGTATCAACGACGAAGAGATCAAGGCCGCCGCGGTGACCAATGTCGAGCAGAACGGCATTGTCTTCATCGACGAGATCGACAAGGTCGCCACACGCAGCGAAGTCGGCGGTGCCGATGTCTCGCGCCAGGGCGTGCAGCGCGACCTGCTGCCGCTGGTCGAGGGCACCACGGTCACCACCAAGTACGGGCTGATCCGCACCGACCATATCCTGTTCATCGCGAGCGGCGCCTTCCACTTGTCGAAGCCGTCGGACCTGATTCCGGAGCTGCAGGGGCGGCTGCCGATCCGCGTTGAGCTGCAGAGCCTGACGGTGGAGGATTTCGAACGCATTCTCACCGCCACCGATGCCTGCCTGACGCGGCAGTACGAGGCGCTGCTGAAGACAGAGGATGTGTCGCTGGAATTCCGGCCTGACGCGATCCGCCGCATCGCCGAGATCGCCTGGCAGGTCAACGAGCGTACCGAGAACATCGGCGCGCGTCGCCTGCACACGGTGATGGAGCGGCTGCTTGAGGATGTGTCCTTCGATGCCGGGCGGCATGCGCGTACGGTGGTGATCGATGCAGCCCATGTTGATGCACGGCTGGGCAATCTGGCGCGCAGCGAGGATCTGGCGCGGTACGTGTTGTAAGCCGTTGCATTGCCGACCGCAGCAAACGGCCCGGTGTTTGACGCAGCACGGGGGCGACGCTTAACATCGCGGCCATGTTGCTGTGGACCCAACGCCGGCTGATTGCCGGCTTCGCGCTGCTGGCCTTCCTGTTCGGAGTGGCCGCGCCGGCTTTGGCAGTCGCGCGCCAGGCCATCGATCCCGCCAGCTTTGCCACGATCTGTCGCATCGATACCGGTGCCGGTGAACAACAGCCGGGCACCGCGCACGACCGTTTCAAGTCGGCGCATTGCCCGATGTGCCTGGGCCATGCCGCACCGCCGGCCGCTGATGCGACCGCTTCACTGCAGATCGGCGCGGTGTCCGCACTTCGCGTCGCGGCGCTGCCTGATGATCCGGATGCCGCCGATCCTGCGGCACTGCAGCCCCTCAATCCACGCGCGCCACCGCGCGGCTGATCCTGACTGCTGTCGGGCGCCGTGATGGCGCCACGTGTGATATCCCCAGATGGATATCAATCATAAGCCATTGTTTTTAAAGGATATTTTATGAAACAGCTGATCAAGGCCGCGATTTCGGCCATGCTGCTGGCCCTCATCACCAACCCGGTGCTGGCGCAGGAAGTTACGGTCAAGGACGCGTGGATACGCGGCACGGTGCCCGGACAAAGCGGCACCGGCGCGTTCATGGAACTCACCGGCAAATCGAATGCACGCCTCGTCGGCGCGGCCAGTCCCGCGGCGAAAGTGGTTGAAGTGCACAACATGAAGCTGGAAAACGGCGTGATGAAAATGCATCCCGTCGAAGGCATCGATCTTCCCGCAGGCAAGCCGGTGCGCCTTGCACCCGGCGGCTATCACGTGATGCTGATGGAGCTGGTGAAGCCGCTGAATGCCGGCGACAAGGTGCCATTGAAACTGACGATTGAACTCCCGGGCAAACGCCGCGAGACGCTGGATCTCAGCGTTGAAGTGCGCGATGTCAAAGGCCAGGCGGCCAAGGGCCATCACCAGCACTGACGCTTCCAGCGTCGTGCGGTGTTAGCCGCGTTCATTGTCCGCAGCGTGTTGTGCGATAGCCGGTAACGGTTGTCGCAGCGCGCCTGCATGCCCAGGGAGAATACTCATGTACTGCCGAATGGCAGCCGCGGCTCCGGCCGTGGCATTTGTTGCGTCCGTGTTTTTCGCGCCGGTACTGGCGCAATCCACCAATACTCCGGTGACGACACTGCCGGAAGTCACTGTCCGTGCCGTCCGCGATATTGATCCGGCACTGACCCGGCCTTCACTGGAGGCGGCGCGTATCCGTGCCTCGAGCACTGCCGGTGCAGCCGGTATTGTCGATGCCGATGATTACCGGAAGGGCAGTGCCACCACTCCGGCCGATGCCTTTGCCTTCGCGCCCGGCGTGTTCGCGCAATCGCGGATACCCGGTGCCGAAGAATCGCGGCTGTCGATCCGCGGTTCCGGCCTGCAGCGCACCTTTCATGGCCGCGGCCTGCGCGTGCTGCAGGATGGTGTGCCGCTGAACCTGGCCGATGGCTCCTTTGATTTCCAGGCGATGGAGCCGATGGCGGCGCGATACATCGAGGTTTACCGCGGCGCCAACGCCACGCATCTGGGTGCGACTTCGCTCGGTGGCGCGGTGAACTATGTGTCGCCCACCGGTTATGACGCGGCAGGTCCGCTGTTGCGCGGTGAGGTGGGCAGTTTTGGCTATCTGCGCGGGCAGGTCGCCGCCGGCGGTGTCGATGGCGACGTCGATTACTACGTGTCGCTGACGCATTTCTCGCAGGACGGTTACCAGCAGCAGTCGGTGCAGTCCAACCAGCGCCTGTCCGCCAATGTCGGATATCGCATCGGCGCCGGCCTCGAGACGCGGTTTTACCTGCTCAGCGCACTGACGGACTCGGAGCTGCCGGGCAACCTGAACAAGACGCAGTTGCTGAATGCGCCGCGTTCCGCCAACGCCGGCAATGTTGCGGGCAACCACCACCGCGACTTCAGGCTGACGCGGGTCTCGAACAAGACCACCTGGGTTGATGAAGGCCGGCGCCTGGAATTCGGCGCGTTCTACTCGAACAAGTCGCTGTGGCATCCGATCTTCCAGGTGCTCGACATTGATTCCAATGACTACGGGTTGAACCTGCAGTACAGCGGTGACGGACAGCTGGGCGGGCGCCGCAATGTATTGATCGCCGGTTTCAGCGCCACCCGCGGTGTGGCCAGGGACGACCGTTACACCAACGTTGCCGGCAGGCCCGGTGTGCGCACCGGCGAGAGTGAGCAGACCGCGCTGTCGCTGGATCTGTTTGTCGAGAACCGCCATTACCTGACGCAGCAGCTGGCGCTGGTGGCCGGCGCCCAGGCCGCACGTTCCAGCCGCAAGTTCGAGGACCGTTTCCTGGCCAACGGCGACAACAGTTTCAACGCGACCTACAGCCAGCTGAGTCCGAAGTTCGGCGTGTTGTACGAGCTGATGCCGGCGGTGCAGGTCTTCGGCAATGTGAGCCGCAGTTTCGAGCCGCCGAGTTTTGGCGAACTGGCCGGCGGTCCCGGCATCACGCAGGTGCGCAAGCAGTCGGCGTGGACAGCGGAACTGGGCACCCGCGGCACGCTCGGTGCAACCCGCTGGGATGTCTCCGCCTACCGCGCCAAAGTGCGCGACGAGTTGCTGGCGCTGAATGACGCCACCGGTGCGCCGCTGGGCACGGTCAATGCGCCGGAAACCCTGCACCAGGGCCTTGAATTCGGCCTCGACTGGACGCTGATGAAATCCTTGCGCTTGCGTTCAGCGTACCTGCTGAACGATTTCCGCTTCCAGTCGCATCCGGTGTACGGCAACAACGACTTGCCGGGCCTGCCGAAGCAGTTCTTGAAACTCGAGGCGCTGTACGCGATGCCGGGCGGTTTTTATGCAGGCCCCAGCATCGAATGGTCGCCGCAGCGTTACGCGGTGGACATGGCGAATACGCTGTTCGCGGACGGTTATGCGCTATGGGGGCTGCGTGTGGGCCAGCGCATGAGCAAGGGCATGTCCTGGTTTGCCGATGCACGCAATCTCGGCGACAAGCGTTACGCGGCAACCACCGGTGTCATCGCTGATTCACGTTCTCCCGGTGCCGGCGGACAGAACGCCGCGCAGTTCAACCCCGGGCTGGGGCGCAGCCTGTTTGTCGGCGTGGAGTGGAAATCATGAAAGTGATCAATGTCATCACCGGCCTGCTGCTGTGTGCGGCAGGCCCGGCTTGTGCCCATATCGTGCTTGAACAGAAGTCGGCGCCGGCCGGCAGTTATTACAAGGCCACCTTCATGGTCGGCCACGGCTGTGAAGGTTCGCCGACCACCGGCATCACCATCGACCTGCCGGTGGCGATGGCCGTGGTGAAGCCGATGCCGAAGTCCGGCTGGCAGCTCGCCACCGAGACCATGCCGCCGCCGCAGCCGATGACCTTGCATGGTCGGGCTGTCGAGCAGGTGGTGCGGCGGGTGCAGTGGCAGGGCGGCAGCCTCGCCGACGCCCACTACGACGAGTTTGTGCTGCTGTTGCAGCTGCCGGCGCAGACCGGACCCCTGTATTTCAAGGTGCTGCAGCAGTGTGCGGCAGGTCGCAGCGAGTGGACGCAGATTCCGCAGCCCGGTGGCGGGCGTTTGTCTTATCCGGCGGCGGTGCTGGAGGTGCTGCCAGTGGCGCCACCGAAGCACCACCATCACTGACGGATTTCAGCTTACGGATTTCAACGAAAGAATTTCGACGAAAAATATCAACGTACAAGAACGGGCCTGCCGCCCAGTACAGCGGCGGCACGTTCCGCCGCTTCGCGTGCGGCGGCCTCGCTGGCGAAGGGCCCGGCCTGGACGCGGAACACATTGTCGCTTTGTATGATGCGCAGCATGCCGGTGAGCCCGTCGAGCTGGCCCTGCAGCCGGGCGAGATAACTTTCGGCGTTGTCGCGGACACCGAAGGCGCCGAACTGCAGTGACGGGCCTGAAGCTGCAGCAGCTGGGGCCGGCGTGGCCACAGGTGGTGGCAGGGGCGCGGATTCAATCACGGAGGGCGGCACCGGTTTGACCACGGCGACGGGTGGTGCCGGCGGCGCTGCGGGTTCCGGTGGCGGTGTTGTGCCGGGGATGATGATTTCAACGTCCACCGTGCCGGAACCCGAGGCGAGCAGGCCGAGCTTGTAGGCGGCGGTGTAGGAAAGGTCGATCAGCCGGTCGCCGATGAAGGGGCCGCGGTCGTTGACGCGCACCACCACCGAGCGGCCGTTGGCCGGATTGGTGACGCGCACATAACTCGGGATCGGCAGGATGGTGTGCGCCGCGGTCATGCCGTACATGTCGTAGGGCTCACCCGACGAGGTCTGTTTGCCGTGGTAACGGCGGCCGTACCAGGTGGCGGTGCCGCGCGCCTTGTAGGGTTCAATCCGGGTCATCGGCGTGTAGCTGCGGCCCATCACGGTGTATGGCCGCAGCGCGCCGCGGTGCAGCGGCTCCACCCTTGGCACCGCATCGGGAATGGCCTCGATGTTCGGCGGCGGGTTCGGCCCCGGACCGTCGTCCAGATAGAAACCGCCGCCCCGCGCAGGAGGCGTGGACGGCGCGCGTGAGGCTGATTCCTGCTTGGGCGCCGATCCGCAACCGCCGAGCAGCAGCGTCAGTGCCACGATCAAGGCGCCGGCAGAATACACCTTGCAATGTGTGCGGTCTGTCATGTTTGCACGAGTTTCTTGTGGGTGTTGATGCTCATCAGGATGCCGAAGCTGATGCAGATCGACACCAGCGAGGTGCCGCCGTAGCTGATCAGCGGCAGCGGCACACCCACCACCGGCAGGATGCCGCTGACCATGCCCATGTTGACGAAGGCATAGGTGCAGAAGGTCATCGTGATCGAGCCGGCGAGCAGGCGCGTGAACAGCGTCGGCGCGTTGGCAGTGATCATCATCGCCCGCGCGATCACAAACAGCAGCATGGCCAGCAGCACCAGGTTGCCGATCAGCCCGAATTCCTCGGCGTACACCGCAAAGATGAAGTCGGTGGTGCGCTCGGGGATGAAGTCGAGGTGGGTCTGGGTGCCGTTCATCCAGCCCTTGCCGAGGATGCCGCCGGAGCCGACGGCAATGGTGGACTGGATGGTGTGGTAGCCGCTGCCCAGCGGATCGGCGGTGGGATCGATCAGGGTCATCACGCGCTGGCGCTGGTAGTCGTGCATCGCCGACCACAGGAAGGGCATGCTGCAGGCCACCGCCACACCGAGCGCGATGATGATGCGCCAGGGCAGTCCGGCCAGGAAGATCAGGTAGGCGCCGCTCGCGCTGATCAGCAGCGCGGTGCCGAGGTCGGGCTGGCGCAGGATCAGTGCCGCGGGTATCGCCAGCATCAGCGCCGCGACCAGGAAGTTGCGCAGCCGCAGCGTGGCCTCGTTGCGGTTGAAATACCAGGCCAGCGCCATCGGCAGCGCGATGCGCATCAGTTCCGAGGGCTGGATGCGGGTGATGCCGATGTCGAGCCAGCGCCGTGCGCCGTTGACGATCTCGCCGAACAGCGCGACGCCGACCAGCAGCGCGACGCCGAGGCCGAACAGCGGCAGGGCCATCCGCTGCAGCACATGCGGGGGCACATTGGCGAACACCCACATCACCGCCAGCGCCACCATCATGTTCAGCAGCTGGCCCGAAGTGCGCACCAGATTGCCGTTGGAGGCGCTGAACAGCGTGAGCAGGCCGGTGACCATCAGCAGCAGCACCGCGGTAAGCAGCACACCGTCGATGTGGCGGGTGAAGAAGTGGCCGATGCGGCGCAGTGCCGGATGCATCAGTTGTCCTCCGACGGCGCCGGCTGGTTGGGCACCTTGCCGAGCAGGTAGTAGTCGATGACCTGGCGCGCGACGGGCGCCGCGGCGCGTGCGCCGAAGCCCGAGTTCTCGGCGATCACCGCCAGTGCAATGGTCGGCTTGTCGGCCGGCGCGAAGGCGATGAACCAGGCGTGGTCGCGGTGGCGTTCGGCGACGCGGCTCTCGACGTATTTTTCACCCTGCTTGATCGCGATCACCTGCGCGGTGCCGGTCTTGCCGCCGGAGACGTACGGCGCGCCGGCAAAGGCGCGGGCGCCGGTGCCGTCCTTGTTCACGCCGACCATCGCATCCCTGACGATTTTCAGGTGCTCGGGCTTCAGCTCGAGGTTGCGCAGCGGCTTGGGTTCGATCGGGGTTTTCTCGCGGGTTCGGATGTCCTCGACATAGTTGACGATGTGCGGCCGGTACATCACGCCGTCATTGGCCAGTGTCGCCATCGCCGAGGCGAGCTGCAGCGGCGTGTAGCTGTTGTAGCCCTGGCCGATGCCGATGCTGATGGTTTCGCCGGCATACCATTTCTGCTTGAAGCGGCGCATTTTCCATTCCGTCGAAGGCAGCACGCCGGCGGCTTCGCCGATGATGTCGATGCCGGTGCGGCTGCCGAAGCCGAATTTTTCCATGAAGCGCGCGATCGGGTCGATGCCGAGTTCGTTGGCCAGGGTGTAGTAGTAGACGTCGGAGGACACCACGATCGAGCGGTGCATGTCGACCGCGCCCAGCGGCACCGGCCGCCCGTCACGGAAGCGGTGGCCGCCGAACATGAAATAGCCGGGGTCGCTGATCACCTGCTGCGGCTGGCGCTTGTTGTAGAACAGCGCCGCCAGCGCCATGAAGGGTTTGAAGGTCGAACCCGGCGGATAGGTGCCGGCAGCGGCGCGGTTGAGCAGCGGCTTGTCGATCGAGCCGTTGAGCTCCTTCCAGCTCACCGGGTCGATGCCGTCAACAAACAGGTTGGGATCAAAGCCGGGTTTGCTGACGAAGGCGAGCACACCGCCGGTGTTGGGGTCGATCGCGACCAGCGCGCCGCGGCGGTCGCCGAAGGCGTTGTAGGCGATCTCCTGCAGCTTGGCGTCGAGGTTGAGCACCAGGTTGTTGCCGGACACCGGCGGCGTGCGCGACAGCACGCGCACCGCGCGGCCGCCGGAATCGACCTCGACCTCCTCGATGCCGGTGGTGCCGTGCAGGTATTTCTCGTAGCTCTGCTCAAGGCCGGTCTTGCCGATGTAGTCGCTGCCGCGGTAGTTGGCGAGCCGGCCTTCGGTCTCGAGCTGCTCGACCTCGCGCTGGTTGATGCGGCCGATGTGGCCGACGACGTGCGAGAACATCTCGCCCTGCGGATACTGTCGGAACAGCCGCGCCTTGGCCTCGACGCCGGGGAAGCGGTAGCGGTGCGCCGCGAAGCGCGAAATTTCCTCGTCGGAGAGCCGGGTGCGGATCGGCAGGCTCTCGAAGCGTTTGCTCTCTTCCATCAGCTTGCGGAAACGCCGGCGGTCGCGCGGTGTGATGTCGATGATCGTCGCCAGCTCGTCGATGGTGTCGTTGAGGTCGGCGACCTTGCTCGGCGTGATTTCCAGCGTGTATGCCGAATAGTTGTGCGCGAGCTCGATGCCGTTGCGATCGACGATGATGCCGCGGTGCGGCGAGATCGGCAGCACCGAAATGCGGTTGGCTTCGGCCAGCGTGCTGTAGTGGCCGTGCTGGATCACCTGCAGGTAGAAAAAGCGCAGGAACAGGATGCCGAACAGGATCAGCGCGAAGATGCCGAGCAGGCCGAGGCGGCCGCGGAAGCGCTGCAGCTCGCGCTCCGAGTCGCGGATCTCGATGCCGGGGTTGATCGACAGCTCAGACACGGTCCGGGTCGGGGCGCGGTCGTTGCGGCAGTTTCAGCAGATGGGTCAGCAGCGGCCACAGCGCGGCGCCGCTGAAGCTGCCGAGGAAATAGGCGAAGCCGGGGAAATCCGATCCGGCCAGCGCGCGCACCAGCAGCACCACGAGATCGGTGAACAGCAGCAGCGGAATCACGTGCAGGATCTGCGGCGCCATCGAGAAGCGCTGCACCCGGCGGTGCAGGAACATGCCGGCGTAGGCGAGGATCACGTAGGCCAGCGCATGCTGGCCGAACAGGCTGCCGTCGGCGATGTCCATCATCAGCCCGAGCAGCCAGGCGGTGAGGAAGCCGAACTTGCGCGGTTCCTGGATGCACCAGTAGAGCACGATCAGGGCGACAAAGTCCGGCGCGAGCCAGGCGGTCCAGCCGCTCCAGGGCAGCAGATTGGCGAGCAGCGCCAGTGTCAGCGTGAGCAGGATGAAGCCGGGGCGCACCGGCAGCAGCAGTTCCTGCGGTGTCATCGAGTTCGCGCTCATCCGGCCTTCTTCCGTTTTTTCTGCGGCGAGGATTCATTTTCCCCGGGGCGCTCCGGCTTGGCCGGCATCGGGCCGAGCACCAGCACCTGGGCATGGGTGTGCACGCCGGCGAGCGGTTTGCAGCTGATGTTGGCGAAGAGGTAGGC
>JAIENU010000235.1 GCA_019751125.1 Burkholderiales bacterium
GTGCAACAGCCAGTGCCGCACCCAGCACGATCAGGATTCGATGCCACATGGTCCGCTCCTCCTGCGGTTTGGGCTGTGCAGCCGATGTATCAGTAGCTGGTCGGCCAGTTGCGCAGCAGATGTTCGCCGACGCCGTTCTTCATGCCCTTGCGGTGGATTTCCAACGTGCGCTTAAGCCAGTCGCGGGTATCGCGCGGGTCGAGCACATGCTGGGCCTCATAAAGCTCCGCCAGACCCCAGGCCGATGTGTCGCGTTCGACTTCCGCCTTGAGCTTGGCGAACTTCTCCGGATCATCCTGCTGGCGTATGCCGTAGAGCACGTTGACCGACACCGCCGGATCCATGAAACCGAGGTCGGCCGTCGGCCACACTGCGACTTCATCCGCGCCCTTGCCGCCGGCCATGTTGATATAGGCCTGGCCGTAGTCCTTGCGCATGATCACGGTGATCTTCGGCACGGTGACCTGCGACATCGCGTTCATCCAGTTGATGACCTTGCCCGGCATGCCGCGGATTTCACCTTCGACACCGATCAGGAAACCCGGCACATCGACCATGAACACCAGCGGCACGTTGAAGGAATCGCAGAGCACCATGAAGCTGATCACCTTCTGCACCGCATCGGCATCCAGCGCGCCACCCTTGAACATCGGGTTGTTGGCGATGAAACCGGTGGTCTTGCCGTCAACACGCGCCAGCACGGTGGCCACCGATTTGCCGAAACGCTCCTTCAGCTCGAACAGCGAATCCTTGTCGGCGACGGCGGCGATGATCTTGCGCACGTCGTACACCTTGTTGCGCGACTCCGGCAGGATGTCGAAGATGCCCTTGCAGGCGTCATCCGAACCTTCCGGCACCGGATATTCGGGCGGCGGCTGCATGTTGTGGCTGGGCAGATAGGACAGGAACTTCTTGATTGCGTCCATCGCCTGCTCGTCGGTATCCACCGCCATGTCGGCGAGGCCCGATACACCCGTCAGCAGCTTCCAGCCGCCGAGGTCTTCGGCTTCGATCGGTTTGTTGATCGCGATCGAGGTCACGTTGGGACTGGCGATGGCCATGATCGCGCCCTTGCGCATCACCACAAAATCCGACATCGCCGAATACCAGGTCGAAGAGCCGTAGCACTGCCCGAGCAGTGCCGAACACCAGGGCGATTCACGCAGGCGCTGATACTCGGTCGGATCCTGGGCGATGATCGCGCGGCCGGCCGAACCCATGCGGTCGGGCATGCGCGCGCCCGAAGATTCACCCAGCATCACCAGCGGCATTCCGCGCTTGCTCGCGGTCTGCTTCACGTGCTTGATCTTTTTCATGTTGATCACCGCGCTTGAAGCACCAAGCACGGTGAAGTCGTTCGACACCAGCGCGATGTCACGGCCATCGATCCTGGCAAAACCGGCAACCTTGCCGTCGGCCGGCGTCTTGTGCTTGACCTCGGGGCGGTTACTGCGCGCGAAGCGGCCGGACTCGATGAACGAGCCTTCGTCGATCAGGTAGTCAATGCGTTCACGCGCATTGAGATGGCCTTCGGCCTTGCGCTTGGCGAGCTTCTCCGGCCCACCCATGCCCAGGGCTTCTTCGGTTCTCTGCTTGAATTCTTCGATCAGTTTTTCGAATGCCACGGTGATGCCTCTATACGGTTCACGGTTGCCGCAGGATTGCGGCAAGAGAGTGGGACATTCTAGGCGCAGCCCCCGTCAGCGTCCGGAAGGGGGTCGCTTCGTGGACATGAAAATTACTTATCGCCGCGTAAGGTCGGCGAATGCATTGCAACCCCGGAACGTCAAACACCTTTCAACAGATGCCTTGCAATCACCAGCTGCTGAATCTGGCTGGTGCCTTCATACAACCGGAACAGGCGCACGTCACGATACAGCCGCTCGACGGCTGAGGCCTGCATGTAACCCGCGCCGCCGTGGATCTGCACCGCGCGGTCGGCGACACGGCCGACCATCTCCGCGCAGAACAGCTTGGCGCAGGAAGCTTCCATCGTGATGTTCGCACCACTGTCTTTTTTGCGCGCAGCCTCAAGCACCATGCTGCGCGCGGCATAGACCTCGGCCTTGGAGTCGGCGAGCATGGCCTGCACCAGCTGGAATTCGGCGATGGGTTTGCCGAACTGCTGGCGTTCGCGGGCGTAGTTCAGCGCCTCGTCGAGCAGACGTTCCGCGGCACCGGTACAAACGGCGGCGATGTTGAGCCGCGCCTTGTCGAGCACTTTCATCGCGGTCTTGAAGCCCATGCCCTCCTGCCCGCCGATGATGTTCGCCGCCAGCACGCGCACATTGTCGAAAATCACGTCGGCGGTATGCGAACCGCGCTGGCCCATCTTGCGGTCGTATGGGCCGACAGTCAGCCCCGGCGTATTGCGCTCGACAATGAAGGCGGAAACACCCTTGGCATCTTTTGAAGCCAGATCGGTGCGTGCCATCAGCGTGAAGATGTCGGCCTCGGGCGCGTTGGTGATGTAGCGCTTGCTGCCGTTGATGACGTAAAAATCACCATCACGTCTGGCCATGGTGCGCAGCGAACCCGCGTCCGAACCGGCTTCAGGTTCGGTCAGTGCAAAGGAACCGGTGATTTCGCCGGCCGCCAGGCGCGGCAGGTATTTCTTTTTCTGTTCCGGCGTGCCGTCGATGACGATGCCCTGGGAACCGATGCCGGTATTGGTGCCGAAGCGCGAGCGAAACACCGGCGAGGCGTAACACACCGCCATCGAGGTCAGCACCTCCTCTTCGGTGGTCAGGCCCAGACCGCCGTATTCCTCGGGGATGGTCAGGCCGAACAGGCCGAGCTCGCGCATCGCGGCGACGATGTCGGCGGGAATTTCGTCGGTCTCGGTGACTTCCGCTTCGCGCGGGATCAGCTTGTCGCGGACAAAACGCTGCAGGGTGTCGAGCAGGATGGTGAAGGATTCAGGGTCGCGGATCATGGCGGGTTACTGCAGTTCGACGTTGGCGTCCTTGATCACCTTTGCCCATTTGGCGATTTCGGTTTTGATCAGTTCGGCAAATTGTTCCGGGGTGCTGCCCACCGGCTCGGCGCCGAGTTCGGAAATGCGTTTGCTGACATCGGGCAGTTTGAGGATACGCGCCGTTTCCGCCGAGAGCTTGCTGACCACGGCTTTGGGTGTGCCGGCGGGCGCGAGCAGGCCGAACCAGGCGCCGGATTCGTAACCGGCCACGCCGGCTTCGGCAATGGTCGGCAGGTCGGGCATCGCGGAAGAGCGTTTGCCGGTGCTCACCGCCAGCGCGCGGATCTTGCCGGCCCTCACCTGCGGCAGGTACGGCGGCATGTTGTCGATGGTGACGGCAATCTGTCCGGCCATCACGTCGGTCAGCACGCCGGCGCTGCCCTTGTACGGGATGTGCACCATGCTGATTCCGGTCATGCTCTTGAACAGCTCCACCGACAGATGCGCGGTGCTGCCGTTGCCGGGTGAGCCATAGGACAGCTTGCCGACATTGGTTTTGGCGTAGGCGACAAACTCACGCACGTTTTTCACCGGCAGGCTCATGTTGACGACCATGATGTTCGGCACCATCGCCACCAGGCTCACCGGCGCAAAGTCCTTGACCGGATGCCAGCCGAGCTTGCGGTAGAGGCTGACATTGATGCCGTGGGTGCCGGCGGTGCCCATCAGCAGGCTGTGGCCGTCGGCGATCGAGCGCGCGGCGAGTTCGGTGCCAATGTTGCCGGCGGCGCCGGGACGGTTGTCGACGATCACCGGCTGGCCCCAGGCCTCACCCATTTTCTGGCCGACGGCACGGGCCAGGATGTCGGTGGTGCCCGCCGGCGTGTAGGCGACAATGATGCGGACCGGTTTGGTCGGGAACGCCGTCGCTGCAAATGCCTGCGGACTTGCTGCAGCAACAGCCGCCACCAGCAATGGATATATCAGCTTCATCGGACCTCCCCCGGATGAATGATCAGAATTGCTGCACGCAGCTTACTACCCTTTGATATTTTTTTATTTGCCCTTGCCGCGCGCTTTGTGCCGTGAAATCAGGGTCAGCGTTTTTTTGGCGGGATCAACACGCACCATGTCACCGGTGCGAATCATGTCATAGGGGCTGGCCGACCAGCCTTCGGTGATGGTGATGCCGGCGAACACCGCGCCCTGCACCATCACCGGATTGGTGACGCCGAAGACAAAGGCCCTGGGCGCGATGCCCTTGGCGCGGATGTCGTAAAAGGCCCAGCCGGCGGCGATGCCGCCCTTGGCGCTGGGCGTGATCAGGATTTTGTCCTTGATGTTGTGCCCTTCCAGCGCGTGGCCGGGCCGCGAGATCAGGCCGCTCCAGCGGTCGAGGTCGTAACGTGGTGAAAAGCCTTCGGTGGAGACCAGGGCCTCGCCCTCCACCACCGGACCGAAGGCACGCTTCAGGCGGATCGGTTTGGCAGTTTTCACCGCACATCCCTGCCGCTGCAGGCTATGTCCACACACTCGGCGGTGCGGCGCAGGATGGTGTTGAACTTGTGCGCGCCGATGATGTTGGCGAGCTTGGCCGAGTTGGTGACCAGGTTGCTCCAGCCTTCACGTACACGCATCTGCGGCAGGTTCTGCAGGATGTAGAAACACACGCCTTCGAGCACGACTGCACCGCTGTCTTCAATGGCCTTCAGGTAGCCGAGTTCTTTTGCCGCGCTTTTGACGCCGTTGCTGGTGGTGATGAACAGCTGGCTGCCTTTGGCCACCTTGCGGCCATTGAGCAATGCGGCGAGCTGTTTCATCTCCAGCAGCGACTGCTGCGGGCCGGAAAACACCACCAGGTTCAGCGGATTGCCCTGGGTGTCGTAGCTGGCGTAAACCTTCTCGAGATCGCGGTTGCTGACCGTCATCACTTCCTTCGGCTTGCGTCCGCCGAAGGCCGCTTTCAGCGTTGGTGCTTCCGGCGTGACACCAACCATGTGGAACATGCCCATCGAGCCGTAACTCGCCAGCGCCGCGCCGAGCTGTTTCAGTTCATCGGCCGTCGGCGAGCGCTTCATGCCGGTGAATACCGGCACGGCGAAATAATCCTGGTGCGAGGCGCCGACGATGCGGCCCACTGCGCCCCAGTCGGCGAGATCATCAAGATCGGCTTTCAGATTGACCTGAAAAGTGCCGCGGCGGTGTTCATCCAGATGAAAACCGTATTCGGCCACACGGCCGGTCAACCCCGCCGCCAGTGCCGCGGGCCCGGCCTCGAAGTTGGAGCGCGCACCATAGACCGAGTTGGCGTAAATCACGGTGCCGGTATCACCCCAGGCGACATGTTCACCGAGGTGCGGCTGGTAGATGGTCTGGTAATTGATGCAGGTGTCGGCGGTGATCACATCCATGCGGCGCAGGCAGGCGATCAGTTCCTGTTCCTTGCGCACTTCGTTCTTGTCCTGCTTCAGGCGTTCGACATGAGCAAAGTCGACGCAGCGCGCATTGGTGGTGGTCGGCTTCGCGCATTTCGCGCCGGACTGCGCAGCGCGCTCGAGGAAGGACTTGCCGGCGTCGCCCATGACTTCGATGTCGCCCATCATGTGCACGTTCGACACCTGCACAAAACGTTTGGCGCCGAAAAATTTGCCGACCTCCAGCTGCAGCTGCAGCGCCTCCTGCACTGCGCGGCCGCGGTCGCCGCGTAGCATGGCTTTTTCTTCGGCGCTCAGGCGCATAAGATGTAAGCCATTGTTTTAATTGATATTTTTATCTGCGGGCTGCGCTGCGACGAACGGCTTTTTTCTTCGCCGCGGCTTTCACCGCCGGACCGAAACCTTTTTCAAAATGCGGCCCGCTCATGGTCCCATCCACCGCCATGCCGATGATGCCCTGCGACAGATCCTTGATCGCGAGAAAGATCACGTCCTTGTCCTTGGGCGAGGCAATCAGGTTGTGCGGCGCGTTGGCCGGGATGTAGATCAGCGTGCCGGCCGGCGCGACGACTTTCTTGCCATTGACCGAACCGACCAGCGTGCCGCGCAGCACGTAATTCAGCTGCTCGTTGTTGTGGCGGTGCATCCGCGAGCCGGTGCCGCGCGGCTTGTGGATGTAGCCGACGAGGATGCGCGAGCCTTCGACCACACCGCCATGCGACGTTGAATAGCCGGTGCCCGCGGGCACCTTCTTCAGCTTGTCCATGCGGAAATGGTATTTGCCGTTGCCGGCGCGAACTGCGCCTTCGGTCTTGGTTTTTGCCGCTGTTTTTGCCGCGGCTTTTTTCACGGTCTTCCTTGCTGCTGCCATGCTCAACCTCCTCCGGTTGTCCGGTATGTATGCTGCTTTTTGGATTACAGAATTTGAATTACAGAAAATCGATTTTTTTCCAGTCTTTGGGCGTGACGCTGACCACGTTCTTGTTGTGGCCGGGACGGCGGTCGGCATAGACGCGGCCTTCCTTCATCACGATCTGGATATTCTTCTTGTCCTGGAACACGCGGATGTTTTTCAGCGGATCGCCTTTCACCGCGATGATGTCGGCAAGCTTGCCGGCTTCAACGGTGCCCAGTTGTTTGTCGAGCTTGATCGCGCGCGCGGCGTTGCGTGTCGCGCTCATGATCGCCTCCATCGGCGTCATGCCGAGGTTGACGTAGATTTCCATCTCGCGGGCATTGGTGCCCATCTCGGGATCAAAACCCATGTCGGTGCCAAGCGCGATGTTGACGCCGGCCTTGTGCATTTTCTGGAAGGTTTCGAAGCAGTACGGCTGCAGCGCCTTCATCTTGTTCAGCACGAACTGCGAAGTACCCTGGTCTTTGCGTGTCTCGATCGCACGGTCGGTGCGGTGGAGCAGCGTCGGCGTCATCCAGGTGCCGGATTCGGCGATCATGTCGACCACTTCGTCGTCGTGGAACACCATGTGCTCGATGGTGTCGGCACCGGCGGCAAGCGCCATGCGCTGGCCGTTGGGCGTGAAGCAGTGCACCGCGGCCGTCTTGTGGAAGGCGTGGGCTTCATCAACGATGGCGTCGATTTCTTCCTGCGTCATGTTGCGGATGTCCGGCTCTTCCTTGTCGGTACCGCCGCCGCCTGTCGCGCAGGTTTTGACGATGTCGCAGCCGGCCAGCAGGTTGGTCCGCGCCAGTTTGCGCAACTCCCAGGGACCATCAGCGGTCTGGAAACCATAACGCTGTGCGGCACGCGGCTGGATCAGGTCGAGGTGCGAACCGGTGATGGTGGTGAAGCCGCCGATCAGCATGCGCGGACCTTCGAGCACGCCGGCATCGATCGAATCGCGGATCGCGCACAGATGCGCGGTGAGCAGGCCGCGGCCGGAGTTCAGGCCGAGGTCACGCAGCGTGGTGAAACCCATGTCAAAGCAGAGCTGGGCGTGGAACAGGCCGTACATCTGCTGCAGTTCCGGCGTGATCTCCCACTGCGCGACGCGGTAGTTGTGGAAGGTCAGGCAGTTGAACATCATCGTGTGCAGGTGCACGTCCATCAGCCCCGGCATCAGCGTCGCCGTGCCGCAGTCGATGATCTCGGCCTTGGCCGGAATCCTGACCTTGCCCTTGACCCCGACCTCCTTGATGCGCCGGCCTTCGAGCACGATCACCGGATCCTTGACCGGTTTGCCGCCGTTGCCGTCGATCAGCAGGCCGCCCTTGAGGACCTTGACCGAACCCTTGGCCTCGGGGGGTTTGAATTCGAACATCCGGATACTCCTCCTGTTGTTGCCGCGGGCCGGGACTGGATCTGGCCCGGTTTATTCCGCAATTGCCGTGTTTTTATGAAATGTAAGCGTTTGCAATAGGGTGTCCAGCAAGCTAAATAATCACCCCCTTGTTGTCAAGGCAAAGTCCGCGATGAATAGGGCATCACTGCATCACCCAATTGTTGGCAGTCGGTCCATACATGAACGAAAACTTGGGATTGCGACCGGACAGCGAACATCGAAGCAGCTGGAGCAGTCTGCAAAAACCAGCAAGCTCAACAACGCTGAAAAAACTGGACTGGCAAAGCTGTTGTTCGTTGCACGCGTCCAATGATGCGCATACACTATGCGCATCCTTTTACCCACGATCTCTCCATGCCCGCTCTCGCCAGCACCCCGAACCGGCGCAAGAAGGCCACCAACCTCAGCGTGGATGACCACTTGCTGACACAAGCCAGGCACTACAAGCTGAATCTGTCGCAGGTATTCGAGGCCAGCCTGACCGAAGCCATACGCCAGTGCCAGCGTGAACAATGGCTCCGGGAGAATCGCGCCGCGCTGGATGCCTATAACGAGCAGGTGGAAAAACACGGTGTGTTCAGCGACGGGCTGCGCTCGTTCTGATGGCGCAGTTCGACATCTACCGCAACAGCAATCCCGCCACGCGCGCGCGATTGCCTTACCTGCTCGACGTCCAATCGGAACTGCTCGATCCGCTGTCAACGCGTGTCGTCGTGCCCCTGTGCAAACCCGAGGTGCTCAAGGGCAAGCCGGCCGAGGGCCTCAACCCGGTGTTCGAGGTCGAGGGGCGCAAGATGATCATGCTGACGCCCGAGCTCGCCGGCGTATCCCGAAAAATACTGGGTGAGCCGATCGCCAATCTTTCAGGCCAACGCAGTGCCATCATTGCAGCACTGGATCTTTTGATCACCGGCATTTGACCAAGTGTCGCCAAAAGTTCCATGCCCTTGCGGGGGCGAGTGCTGGTTGACTTTCCAGTTCGTTTTCTTGGTGTGTGTTTTTTGATTGTCTGGTCTTTGTTTGAATTGATTATTTTTTAGAGCCGACGAACGACGAGCGCCGCTCGCGATCCGTCTTCACCGGCCGCCCCGGTTGGCCCCGCGTCACCCGCCGCTGGAGCATCCTTGCGATCTCCTCGGCAAAGCGTGCATTGCCCAGCACCGTGTTGCCATTGGTCGCGTCGCGGATGTCGCTGAGCAGCTCCGGTTCCATATGCGCCTTGAACAGCGCGCGGTAAGCCTCACGCCGACTGTCCTCGCTACGGGCGAGCCGCAGGTATTGCTCATGCGGGGTGATCAGCGCATCACGCCGCCCATCCCCATTCACATGAAAACTCGACCAGCGGTAATCGCGTGGGTGGCGCACCATGCCGGCGCGTACGGGATTGAGTTCGATGTAGCGATAACAGGCCAGCACATAGTCCTCGCTTTGGGTCAGGCAAGAACGAAAGCGCCCTTCCCACAAGGTGCCGCTGCGGCGATACGTGCGGTTGACGTACTGCACATAGCGCTGGCCGAGGTGTTTCATCAACCGTGCTGCGCTGTCGGCCTGCTCCGGAGTCAGCAGCAGGTGCACATGATTGGTCATCAGCACATAGGCATGGATGGCGCAGCCGAAGCGCTTGGATTGTTCGGTCAGGTCGTCGAGGTAGCGGCGGTAGTCTTCCTCAGCGTGAAAGCACACCGAGCGGTTGTTGCCACGCTGGATGATGTGCCAGGGGATGCCGGCGACACTCAGGCGGGCTCGGCGGGGCATGGCGGAAGGGGGTTGAGGAGATGTCCCGGATTGAGGGGCGGGACTAGGTCAAAAAGCAGGAAATGTGAACGCAGTAATAGGGGACAGACCACGTTTTCCTTTTGCCGCCCCCTTCTTTTCACCTGCTCACACTACCCCAAAAGCCCCACCTGTTTCCAGAACTTGCCGGCTGCACCCTGCGAAACTGCAGCCCTGCAAACCTGAAAAAACTGGATCAACCGGCCAAGGGCACCCGGCATAGCCATTCTGCGCTGGCGGTTGCTGGAACTGAAGTGGAGGGCCCGACGAAGTCTGAGGTGCAAAAAGCACCGTACTCAGCGCGGCCGCGTCATCGTTGCCAAAAAACGCGCGTAAGCCTGCGGGTCGGGCTTCGGCACGCCGCCGCGCAGGGCATTCGACTGCCAGCCAAGCAGGCCCAGCGTGGATTCAATCGCGGCGCGGTCCATGCCGCGCACGATGAACACCAGCCTGGAGCGGCGGTCGTCGTCAGGCCACTGCGCCAGCGTCACCGGCTCGTGGATCAGGGTCTGCACCGCATGCACTGCCACCGGCTGGCCCTCGACATTGAGCAGGCCTTTCATGCGCAGCATTTCGGCGCCGCACAGCGAGGTGATGCCGGTGAGCCAGGCGCTGAGGCCGGCGCGGGTGACGGTCTGGTCCAAAGCGAGGCTGTAGCTGCGGATGCCGTCGTCATGGCGACCGGCAGCCGTTCCGACCGGACGATAGGCTTCCTCGCGCAGCCAGCCGCGCACGTGTTCACCACGTGCCGCGGGATCAAGGCCGGCGCCGAACAGCACGCCGGCATCAATGACGCCATGGGTCACCGTGCTGCACTCGGCGGCAGGATTCATCGCCGCCAGCCGCGCAGTGAGCGCGGTCACGGTGGTGGCATCGGCGAGGTCGGTCTTGGTGATCAGCAGGCGGTCGGCGACCGCGGCCTGCTTGCGCGATTCGGGTTGGCTGTCGAGCTGGGCGCTGCCGTTGACCGCATCGACCAGCGTGATCACGCTGTCCAGCGCGTACTTCGGCGCCAG
>JAIENU010000243.1 GCA_019751125.1 Burkholderiales bacterium
GCGCAGACCGCCTTCCTGCTCAATGCCTTGTCCTTTACCGCGATCATCGTCGTGCTCGTCCGTTGGCGGCGGGAGCCGCAGCCGAGCACGCTGCCGGCGGAGCGTTTTTCCAGCGCCTTGCGTGCCGGCCTGCGTTATGTGCGTGAAGCCACCGCGCTGCAGTATGTGATGGCGCGAGCCGCGGCGTTTTTCCTGTTCGCTTCGGCACCGTGGGCGTTGTTGCCGCTGGTCGCGCACAACGCCGGCGGCGGGCCCAATGCCTATGGCCTGCTGCTCGGCGGCATCGGCATCGGCGCGGTCAGCGCGGCGATGGTGATGCCGGCGTTGCGCCGGCGCGCAAGCCGTGATGTCCTGGTGCGCGGCGCCACCGTGCTGTTTGCCGCAGCGACCGCGGGGCTCGCGCTTGCGTCAACGCTGGCCGGATTGCTGCCGGCGGTGTTCGCCGCAGGCGCGGCCTGGCTGGCGCTGCTGTCGACGCTGCATGTCAGCGCGCAGACCGCGGTGCCGCAATGGGTGCGCGCCCGCGCGCTGTCGGTGTACCTGGTGGTGTATGCCGCAGGCATGACCGGCGGCGCAGTGTTGTGGGGCGGTGTCGCCACGCACTGGGGTGTGCCGCCGGCGCTGTTCGCGGCGGCGACCGGTGCACTGCTGGCGATGCTGCTGACCTGGCGGATGACGCTGGGCGGTGATGACGGCCTCGCGCGCAGCGCGCCGGCGGCGCTGATGCGTACACTTGCGCATGCCGACATCGCGCCCGAGCGCGGGCCGGTGGTGGTGCATATTGAATACCGCATCAATACGGCCGATGTGGCGGAGTTCGTGGCTGCGGCGCAGGCGATGCAGCGCATCCGCCGCCGTGATGGTGCATTGTCCTGGGGATTGTTCGAGGATCCGGATGTGGCCGGCCGTTATGTCGAAACCTTTGTCGTCGAGTCCTGGGGTGAGCACCTGCGCCAGCGTGATCGCGGCACTGCGGCAGATGCGCCGCTGTTCGGGCGGCTGCGCGCTTTTCATCGCGGCGACGGGCCGCCGCGGGTGACCCATCTGATTGCGGTCAACGACCGTGATGACGATGTCGATGATGTTGTCGGCGATAATTTGTAAGCCATTGTTTATAAAGGAGAAATTATGATACAGGAGCGACGCGCCTCGACCACGGTGGCGATCAATGAACTGGCGGCGAAGCGCTGGAGTCCGCGTGCCTTTGACGGCTCGCGTGCGGTCAGTGCCGCGCAGGTGATGGCGCTGATCGAGGCGGCGCGCTGGGCGCCATCCTGTTTTGGTGCCGAGCCCTGGCGCTTTCTGGTGTGGAACCGGTCTGATGATGCCGCCGGCTGGCAGACCGCATTCGACTGCCTGTCCGCCAGCAACCATAAATGGGCGCACCAGGTGCCGGTGCTGATGCTGGCCTGCGCGGCATCCACCTTCGAGCACAACGGCCAGGCCAACCGCTGGGCGCAGTACGACACCGGCATGGCCGCACTGTCGCTGTCGCTGGAAGCCGTGGCGCAGGGCCTTGTTGCGCACCAGATGGGAGGTTTCGACATCGCCAAGGCGCGCACCGCGTTTGCGATTCCTGAAGACTTCATGCCGATGGCGATGATTGCAGTCGGTTATCAGGCGGCGCCGGAAACCATCGCGGATGAGGAAACGCGGCAGAAGGAACTCAAGCCGCGCGGGCGCAAACCGGTGGGTGAGCGTTTTTATCGCGGCCGCTGGGGTGGTCCTTTGGCCTGAACCGGGGATTCGCGTTGTGCAAAGCCGGCGCGAACCTTAAGATTCTGCAGCCGGTCCTCACGGGCCGCCGCGCATGACGGGCGCAAGACCCGGCGCTTTTACGGAGGGGAGACTTCATGAAACTGTTCCACGCACTGGCTGCTGTCGTGCTGACCCTGGGTGCCGGCATTGCACCGGCGCAGAATTTTCCGCAGCGGCCGATCCGCATCATTGTGCCGCTGCCGCCGGGCTCGGCCAGCGATTTCCTCGCACGCACCATCAGCATTCCGCTGAGTGAAGCCTACGGCCAGCAGGTGGTGGTCGACAACCGGCCCGGTGCCGGCGGCCTGATCGGCAGTTCGCTGCTGGCAAAATCCACCGCTGATGGCCATACCTACGCCATGGTCGCTCCGCCGCACACCGTCGGCGCGCTGCTGCAGAAGAATCCGCCCTATCACCCGCTGCGCGATTTCACGCCCGTGACCGAGGTGGCCTCGATCCCCAACATCCTCGCGGTGTATCCGGCCCTGCCGGCGAAGAACGTGAAGGAGCTGGTGGCGCTGCTGCGCACCGACCCGGCGAAATACAACTACGCATCGCTCGGTGTCGGCACGCTGGCGCATATCGCCGGCGAAATCTTCAACCAGGCGGCAGGCGTGCGCACCACCCATGTGCCGTTCAAGGTGGTGCCCGACGCCTTCGGCGAAACCATCTCCGGCCGCGTGCACTATCTGGTGTTCACGGTGCCGACGCTGGGTGCGGCAGTGCGTGACGGCCGGTTGCGTCCGCTGGCGGTGACTTCGGCGAAACGCAACCCGGCGTTTCCGAACATTCCGTCGATCGTGGAGGAGGGGCTGCCCGCGGCGCAGTCCGACGGCTGGTTCGGCCTGCTCGGACCGGCCGGCGTGCCCAAACGCATCGCCACCCAGCTTGCGGCCGATGTGAGCAAGGTGGTCGTCCAACCGCGCATCCGCGAAGCCTTCGAGCGCCAGGGCGCCGAGGCCGCGGTCAATTCAGGTCCCGAGGCTTACGACAAGCTGATGAAGGCGGAATACGAGCGCTACGTCAGGCTGATCCGGGAAGTAGGACTGACCCCGCAGTGATGGGTGAAAACCAGGGGTCATGCTCATCACGCATTGCTCCCTGCCCATCACTGTTTTTCCCATCCTCCGCCGAGCGCCCTGACCACATCCGCCACCGCGGCGCGCTGCGCACGCAGGGCCTCGGCACGGTTGAGCTCGGCATTAAGCAGGTTGCGCTCGGCGTCAAACACCTCAAGCTGGCTCGACAGGCCGTTGTCATAGCGGATACGCGCGAGGCGCAGTGATTCGGACAGCGCGGCGGCGCGGGTGTTTTCGGCGTCGAAGGCTTCACGCGCGCGCGACTGTGCGATCAGCGCGTCGTGCACTTCACGGAAGGCGTTCTGCAGCGTCTTCTGGTACTGCGCCACGGCCTGGCGCTCGCGCGCCTTGACCGCTTCGATCTCACCAAACAGCCGTCCGCCCTGGAAGATTGGCTGGGCAAGCCCGAAGCCGAGGCTCCAGATCCGTGCCGGGCCCGAGAACAGGTCGGTGAGCGCGGCGCTTTCGCTGCCGACATAGCCGCTCAGGCCGATGCGCGGGAACAGCGCGGCACGGGCGGCACCAATCCGCGCGTTGGCGGCGATCAGCTGCTGTTCGGCAGCGACGATGTCGGGCCGGCGCAGCAGCAGTTCCGAGGGCAGGTCTGCGGGCACCACCGCGGCCACCGGGGTTTCGGCCAGCGGGCCGCGCTCCACGGCGGATTGCAGCAGCGCGCGGGGGCTGCGGCCGAGCAGCACGCCCAATGCCAGCTCCTCGCCGCTGCGGCGGCGTTCGAGCTGCGGCAGCTGTGCCTGTGCCGCGGCCACTTCGGCTTCAAGCTGGCGCAGCGCGTAATCGTTGATCAGGCCGGCGTCGGCGCGCACCCGCTGCAGCTTGAGGTCGCTCTGGCGCAGCTCCAGTGAACGGCGCGTCGCGCGGACCTGGGCATCCAGTGCGCGCAGCGCGTAGTACGACTGCACCACTTCGGCGGTCAGTGCGATGCGCACGGTTTCGCGCGCGGCCGCACTGGCGAGCAGTTCGGAGCGTGCCGCCTTGGCGTCGTTGCGCAACCGGCCCCACAGGTCGAGCTCGTAGGACACGTTGAGCTGGCTGCGGTAGTTGTTGCGCTCCAGTGCCGTGCCTGCGGGCAGGCGTGTTGCCGAGCGGTCCGACAGGCGCAGACGGTCGCGCTGAAAGCCGGCATCGACCGACGGCGCCAGCGCGGAATCAACCACGCGGGCGAGTGCGCGCGCTTCATCGACACGTGCGGTGGCGAGCGCCAGGTCCTGGTTGTTGGCCAGCGCCTCCTCGACCAGTTTCGCCAGCGTGGCATCGCCGTACAGCGACCACCAGTTGCCGGCAGGCGCCGTTTTGCTTTGTGCACCCGCTGCCGGCCAGCTTTCGGGAAGATCCGCGGCGGGCCGCTGATAATCCGGCGCGAAGGAGCAGCCACCCAGCAGCACTGAAAGAATGGCTATGTAAATCAATGGCTTGTTATTTTTCATCATCAGCTCCTGCATCAACCCCTTTTTTCACCGGCGCATGGTGAGGTGCGGAGACCGCGCGGTGGGTCTGCACGCGGTAACGCTCCACCTCATCTTCGATTTCCCGGGTCGAGCGTGAATCGGACAGCTTGCGGTCAACGATCAGCCGGTAGAACCAGGGTATGAAAAAGATCGCGAGGAAGGTCGCCGCGAGCATGCCGCCCATCACGCCGGTGCCGGCGGAATGGCGGGCGCCGGCGCCGGCACCGCTGGAAATCGCCAGCGGCAGCACACCGAGGATGAAGGCGAGCGAAGTCATCAGAATCGGGCGGAAGCGCAGGCGTGCTGCTTCCACCGCCGCGGCGACCGTGCTGTAACCCTCGTGTTTTTTCATCACTGCGTATTCAACGATCAGGATTGCGTTCTTTGCAGCGAGGCCGAGCAGCGTGACCAGGCCGATCTGGAAATACACGTCGTTGGTGAAGCCGCGCAGCCATACCGCGACCAGCGCACCGAAGGTGCCGAAGGGCAGGGCGAGCAGCACGGACAGCGGCAATGACCACTTGTCGTATTGCGCGGCAAGGATCAGGAACACCATCAGCACGGCGAGTCCGAGCGCGATGCCGGCGGTGCCGCTGGAGCGTTTTTCCTGGAAGGAGGCACCGCTCCAGTCGTAGCTGAATTCAGGCGGCAGTGTTTCCTCGGCGATCTTCTCCATTCTTGCGATAGCCTGGCCCGAGCTGTAGCCCGGCGCTGCGGAGCCGAATATTTTCACCGCGGGCAGGTTGTTGAAGCGGTCCAGCGTGTCCGCGCCCGAGGAGTATTCGACCCTGGCCAGTGCCGACAGGGGAATCATCACCCCGCGGTCTGAGCGCACATAGACCGAGCCCACGTCGTCGGGCTTCTTGCGATAGCCCGGCTCCGCCGACATCAGCACCTGCCAGGTGCGGCCGTACTTGTTGAAGTCGTTGACATAGTAGTTGCCCAGTGTTGCGGCGAGCGAACCGTAGAGTTCTTCCAGCGGCACGCCCAGGGTTTTTGCCTTTTCACGGTCGGCCTGCACGTAAAGCTGCGGCACATTGGAGCGCCACAGCGAGTTGACCTGGGTGAACATCGGGTCCTTTGCCACCGCGCCGAGGAACTGCTGTGACACCTCTGCGAGGCGCTTGGCGCCGCCTTCGCCGCGATTCTGCAGGTAGAACTCGAAGCCGCCGGCGTTGCCGAGGCCGAAGATCGGCGGCGGATTGAAGCCGAGCACCAGGGCTTCCTTGATATGCCCGGTTTTCATGAAGAATTCGCCGACCAGCTGCTGGGTGCTGACCGAGCGTTCGTCCCAGTGTTTCTGGGTGACGAAGATGGTGGCAGCACTGTTGCGGAATCCGCCGCCGAGGAAGTCGAGGCCGGTGAAGGCAATGGCGTAGTCGTTGGCGGGATTGGATTTGATCGCTTCAATGACCTCGTTCACCACCTTGTCGGTGCGGTCCAGCGTCGCGCCATCGGGCAGCAGCACGACAGCGATGTAGTAACCCTGGTCTTCATCCGGCACCAGCGAGCCTGGCGTGGCGCGCCACAGCCCGGCAGTGATCGCGACCATGCCGACAAACAGCACTAGCGCGACGCCGCCGCGGCGCAGCATCCAGGTCACGCCATCGACGTAGCGGCCGGTCATGCGGTGGAACATGTCGTTGAACCAGCTGAAGAAGCGGCCGGGCTGATGGTGCTCGTGTTTCATCAGCATCACGCACAGCGCCGGGGTCAGCGTCAGCGCGACGATGCCCGAGATCACCACGGCGATCGAAATGGTCACCGCGAACTGGCGGTAGAGCTCGCCGGTCAGGCCGCCGAGGAAGGCGATCGGGATGAACACCGCACACAGCGTCAGCACGATCGCGATGACGGGGCCGGTGACTTCGCGCATCGCCTTTACTGCGGCGTCGCGCGCGGCGAGTTTTTCCTCGCGCATGATGCGCTCAACGTTTTCGAGCACGACAATCGCATCGTCGACGACGATGCCGATCGCCAGCACCATGCCGAACAGCGTCAGGGTGTTGATCGAATAACCGAGCAGCAGCAGCCCGGCAAAGGTGCCGATCAGCGACACCGGAACCGCGGCAAACGGAATCAGCGTCGCGCGCCAGTTCTGCAGGAACAGGAACACCACCAGGAACACCAGCGCCATGGCTTCGGCCAGTGTCTTCGCCACTTCGCGGATCGATACCGCGACAAAGCGTGTGGTGTCATAAACCACCGCATGCTCGAAGCCCTGCGGGAAACGCTGCTTGAGGCGGCTCATTTCCGCGGTGACGAGGTCGGCGGTGGCCAGTGCATTGGCGCCCGGCTGCAGGAAAATGCCGACCAGTGCCGCGGACTTGCCGTTGACGCGGCCACGGAACTCGTAATCCTTCGAGGCCAGCTCGACGCGGGCGACGTCCTTCAGCCGCAGCAGCGAGCCATCGGGGTTGGCACGGACGATGATGTTCTCGAATTCCGCGGGCTCCGAAAGACGGCCCTTGGTGGTGATGGTGTAGACCAGTTCCTGAGCTCCGCCGCTGGGCGACTGGCCGATCTTGCCGGCGGCAAACTGCGCGTTCTGCTCGTTGAGCGCACGTACCAGGTCGCTGGGCGTGACCTTCAGCTGCGCCATGCGGTCCGGACGCGTCCAGATGCGCATGGCATAGTCCTTGGCACCGAAGATCTGCACGTTGGTGGTGCCCGGGATGCGCTTGAGCGAATCGAGCACGTTCAGTGTCACGTAGTTCGAGATGAACAGGTCGTCGTAACGGCCGTCGGGCGAGGTGAAGGCAATCACCTGCAGGAAGGCGGAGGAGCCCTTCTCGACAGTGACACCCTGGCGCCGCACTTCCTGCGGCAGGCGCGGTTCAACCTGTTTGACGCGGTTGTTGACGTTGAGCGCGGCGGTATCGACATCGGCGCCGATCTCGAAGGTGACCTGGATTTCAACCACGCCCTGCGATGTCGAGGTCGAGCTCATGTAGAGCATCTTCTCGACACCGGTGATCTGGTTTTCAAGCGGCGCGGCAACGGTCTGCTCGATGACCGCCGCCGAGGCGCCCGGATAGACCGCGCGCACGGTGACCACCGGCGGCGCGATTTCGGGGTATTGCGCGATCGGCAGCGCGCGCATCGCGGCGAGGCCGGCGATGACGATGAAAATCGACAATACGGCCGCAAATATCGGCCTGTCGATGAAGAATTTGGAGATCATGGTGTGTCCCTGTACCTGTTATCAGGTCCTGTTATGCGGTGGCTGCTGCTCAGGCTTTTTTGGCTGCGGCGGACTTGCCGTCGGCCTTCGCCGGACTGGCTTTGCCGGGTTCGCCTTTGCCGGGTTCACCTTTTGTCGGATCAATCACGTTGACCGGCGCGCCGGGCATGAAGATCTTCGCAGTGCCGTCGACAATGACGCGTTCACCGGCTTTCAGCCCGTTGTTGATGATCCAGCCGTCGCCGGTCCACGCGCCGACTTCAACCGGACGCGGCTCGGCCTTGGATTCGGCGTTGACCAGATAGACAAACTTGCCGTTGGGACCGTCGAGCACCGCGCGCTGCGGCACCACGATCACGTTCGGACGCACTGCGCCGCTCAGTGCCACGCGCACAAATTCGCCGGCGCGCAACTGGTTGTTCGGATTCGGGAATTCGGCGCGGGTTTCGGTGGTGCCGGTCTGCGTGTTGATGCGGACGTCGATGAAATTCACCGCGCCGCCGCGTTTGTACTCGCTGCCGTCGGATAGTTTGACCGTGGCCTTCAGCTTGCCGTCGCCGGGCAGCTTGACGCGGCCGGCTTCGACGTCGTTGCGCAGCGTCAGCGTGTCGCGGTCGGAGACACCGAAGATCACATACATCGGGTCGGTCTGCGTCACCGTGGTCAGCAGTACGCTGGGGCCCGAGACCAGGGCACCCTCGGAAACCTGGGCGCGGCTGGCAATGCCGGAAATCGGTGCTTCGACGCGTGTCCAGTCCAGGTTGAGTTTGGCTTCGTTCAGTCGTGCCCTTGCGCTTTCGGTTTCGGCGCGGGCGACTCGCTCGGCCGAGGTGGCATCGTCATATTCCTTCTGGCTGACCGCCTTGGCCTCGAACACCGGCTTCAGCCGCGCGAGTTCGCGCTGGGCCTGGGCAAGGCGCGCTTCGGCAACACCGAGGTCGGCGGCGGCGCGCGCCTGCGCCAGCTGGAAGGGCGCGGGGTCGATGGTGAACAGCGATTCACCCTGTTTCACGCTGCCGCCTTCACGGTAGTTGCGTTTCATCAGGATGCCGTTGACACGGGCGCGCACCTCGATTTCGCGGTAGCCGGCGGTCTGCCCGGTGTATTCGAGGTTCACCGGCACGTCGCGGGCTTCGGTGGTAATCACCGATACCGGGGCCGGCGGAAAGCCGCCGGGAGGACCGCCGGCAGGGCCGCAGGCGGCGAGCAGGGCGAGGCCCAGCATGGAGGCAATGAGGGTGATGGTCTGTTTCGGGCGGTTCATGGTGGTGGCTCCCTGGCGGCCGCTGTGCCTGTTGCGGGTACGATGCGGCCTTGCTCTGTGTGTACGTATGGATGGTTGCTGCGGACAAACGGTGCGGATGGGGTAATACCGGAAGCGGGTAGTTTACATACACACATGAATGTATGTAAAGTGACGGTTTGATGAACAGGCCAATGTCACCCTGCCGGGGGTCGCGGACCCCCGGCGGGCGGGCTTTCGTACGGAAGGTAATGGAGAAACATGGTCAGACGCACCAAGGATGAAGCATTCGAGACCCGCAGCCAGATTCTGGATGCGGCGGAGCGCGTGTTCAGCGAGCGCGGCGTGTCGCGCACCTCGCTGACCGACATTGCCGAGGCGGCGAAGGTGACCCGCGGCGCGATCTACTGGCATTTCGAGGACAAGGCCGAGCTGTTCTGCGAGATGGTGGCGCGGGTGACGATGCCGATGGAGGATGCGCCCTGCCAGGTCAATCCGGCGCTCGACGCCGATCCGCTGGCGGCGGTGCGCGGCATGCTGGTCGGCATCCTCGAGCGCACCTCGGGCGACGCGCAGGCGCGGCGGGTGTTTCACATCGTCTTCAACAAATGTGAATACGTCGATGAGATGCAGGCGGTGTGGCAGCGTTTCCGCGAGATGCAGGCAGGTTGCCTCGAGCGACTCGAACTGGGGCTGGTGGCCGCAATTGCCCGTGGTCAGCTGCCGGCGGGGCTCGATGCGCACGCCACCGCGGTCGGGTTGCACGCGCTGGTGAATGGCCTGATCAGCAAGCTGGTGATGGATCCCGAGGCAATTCCTGCCGCCGATGATCCGGGCCGGCTGATTGATGTTTTTCTTGACGGACTGCGCAACACGCCTGCGCCGGCGCGGCGCTTGCCGGTACGCAAGGCCGTGCGCAAAACGTCGGGCAAATCAGCCGCGCGTGTGCCGCGCCGTCGCGCGGCCTGACCGCCTAGCGCTTGCGGAAAAAATTGCCGGCGCGCGCAGCTGCTGGCGGACCCGCGCGCTCGTCCTTGTGACGGAAGCTGATGCGGCCCTTGTTCAGGTCGTAAGGCGAAATCTCGACTGTCACCTTGTCGCCGGCAAGAATCCGGATGCGGTGCTTGCGCATTTTCCCCGAGGCGTAGGCCGTCAGCGAGTGGCCGTTCTCGAGGGTCACCCGGAACATCGTGTTGGGCAGCACTTCCTCGATCACACCTTCGTATTCGACAACTTCTTCTTTTGACATCAGGCGGCCTGTGGCTTGAAAAATTGGACGATGCCGGTTGCTGGCATGACGGGCGATGGAACCGGCTGATCCGTTGCCGGATCGGGGATCAGCATTCAAAACGGCTGCAAAAGCGGGATTGAAGTGAACAGCCAGTTACAGCGAAGAATTACAGCAAAGCGTGCGGACTGGGTCGATCCGGCGCGCCGGACGGCGTGAAGGGAGGACAGTCCGGATTCCAGACGCGCGCGGAGTATGGGGGGGTGTCCCCGCATTTGCAAGCGCTAAATCCTTGCGGCACGATGGGTGGCCGATATCACCCCTTACCCGGAGGACACAATGAAACTGTATTACTCGCCCGGCGCCTGTTCACTCGCGCCGCATATCGTGCTGTTCGAAGCCGGATATACCTTCGATACCGAAAAGGTCGATATCCCGAACAAGAAGACCGCTTCCGGCGCCGACTACTGGCAGATCAACCCCAA
>JAIENU010000185.1 GCA_019751125.1 Burkholderiales bacterium
ATATTGCGTTCGAGCCAGTCATCGGGCGTGCCGTGGCCGTAGCGGTCCAGGGTTTCCTGGTTGCGGCCTTCCTGGCGGTAGAGCTCGGCACCCTGGAACAGCACTTTGCGGATGCCGAAAATCTGCGGGCTGTGCGGATCGTCAACAGTCTCGCATTTGGCGTGGTGTTTGCGGTGGATCGCCGTCCAGTGCTTGGTCAGCATGCCGGTGGTCAGCCACAGCCAGAAACGGAAGAAATGCGCCGGAATCGGATGCAGGTCGAGCGCGCGGTGCGCGGAGTGGCGATGCAGATAGATCGTCACTGCGGCAATGGTGATGTGGGTCGCCACCAGCGCGTAAACGATATAGCCCCACCACGGTAAATCCAGAACCCCTGTATACATTCAAACCCTCATTGTCATGGGCAAGACGCCCAATATCGCGCGGAGTTTAGCGAAACCATTCTGGCGGGGATAGCCCGGATCGGGTTTTTCCTGCGGAAACTTGCCAAGCCATTGATTTAAATCAATAATTATTGGGCGCCAGGGGGCGGGAAAGCCCCCACAACCCGTACTTCCCGCTGCGGGAAGGGCACTTCGATGCCATGCTCCCGGAAAGCGCGCCAGATGGCTGCATAAAGATCGGAGCGCAGCCCGGCCAGTCCCTGGTCGGGATCGCGGACCCAGACGCCCAGTTCGAGGTTGATGCCGCTGTCGGCGAGTGCGGTGATCAGGGCTGACGGTGCCGGATCATGCAATGCCCGCGGATGGGCAGCACCAGCCTCGGTCATCAGCCGCCTTGCGAGCTCGATGTCAGCCGAATAACTCACCTGCACCTGTACCGCAACGCGCACATGGCGGTCGGTCAGCGTGTGGTTGACCACGGTAGAGGTGATCAGGCTTTCGTTGGGGATGATCGCCTCCAGCCCGCCCAGGCCACGCACCACCACATAGCGCGCGGTCATCCGTGTCAGCACGCCGCTGTGTTCGCCGATGGTGACCACATCGCCGATGCTCACAGAACGGTCCATCAGGATGATGAAGCCGCTGATGTAGTTGGCGGCAATCTTCTGCAGGCCGAAACCGATGCCCACGCCGAGCATGCCGCCGAACACCGACAGCACGGTCAGGTCGATGCCCACCGCGGGCAGCGCGATCAGCACGGCAATCAGCAGCAGCAGCACCTGGGACAGCTTGGCGAACATCACCCGCACGTTGACCTGCAGGCTGGTCATGCCCATCAGCCGGTTCTCGGTGACGCGGCCCAGCCACAGCGCGACAAACAGCGTGATCGCCACCGAGGCGGTGATCTGCATCACCAGCAGCAGCGAGATTTTCTGCTTGCCGGTGCTGAAGGCGATGTCATCGAGGATCTCGCGCAGCGGTGGCCACAGCCCGGTGAGATAGACGGCGACGCCGATCCAGGCGATCCAGCTCAGCCAGCGCTCGGAGGCGCGCAGCCAGTCGCTGGGCGCGAAAGTGTGGCGCAGCGCGTAGATCGTCATGCGGATCAGCGCCATCGCCAGCAGCAGTGTCACCGCAACGTCGAGCAGCGGTGTTTTCTGCCAGAAGCCGAGGATGCCGCGGCCGGCCAGCAGCAGCACCAGTGTTGACAGCGGAAACATCAGCCGCTGCAGGCTGCCGATGCCCAGCGCCTGCGTGGCATCCAGCGCCGTTCCGCGCGACCGTGCCACGCGGCGGTTGAAACGGCTGGAAACCGCGAATCCGATCAGCGCGCAGGCCGCAAGCACGCCGACCTGCCACAGGATTTTTATGCTTTGCAGGTCCTGCCACAGATCGATCAGCAGGCTGTGGATTTCAGCGGAGGCGGCAGACATGTGTTGGGGTAGTACGGTGAGCCCGATCGGAAAACGAAATCTGATGCTGCAATGATGTTAGCACGCGTGCTACGACGGCCCGGTCAGCTGCGGCGCTCGAATGCCGCGGCAAAAAAACCGTCGGTGTGGTGAATCTGCGGCCACAGCTGCAATTGCGGCATGTCCCCGACGGCAATGCCCTGTCGCTGCAGCAGTTCGCCGCAGTTGAGCGCCGCGAACTGCGGCTGCGCGGCGAGGAAGGCTTCGACAATGCTGCGGTTTTCCACGGCCAGCAGGCTGCAGGTGGCATAAACCAGGCGCCCGCCCGGTTTCACCAGCCGCGCCGCCGAGGCGAGGATCGCCGCCTGCTTCACGGTGAGTTCAGCCACCGACTGCGGCGACTGGCGGAACTTGAGGTCGGGGTTGCGGCGCAGCGTGCCCAGCCCGCTGCACGGCGCATCGACCAGCACGCGGTCGATCTTGCCGGCCAGCCGCTTCACCTTGGCGTCGTTTTCGTGGGCGATCACCAGCGGATGCACATTCGACAGCCCCGAACGTTTCAGCCGCGGCTTCAGGTTGGCGAGGCGCTTCTCCGACACATCGAAGGCATAGAGCCGGCCCTGCGAATTCATCATCGCGCCGAGCATCAGCGTCTTGCCGCCGGCACCGGCGCAGAAATCAACCACCAGTTCGCCGCGCCGCGGCGCCAGCAGGTAACCGAGCAGCTGGCTGCCTTCGTCCTGCACTTCGAATTTGCCCGCGGCGAACAGCGGGTTGCGGTTCAGCGCCGGCTTGTCGCGCAGGCGCAGGCCCAGCGGTGACAGCGGTGTCGGTTCGGCGATGATGTCGTTGCTGCGCAGCTTCGCCAGCACTTCCTCGCGGCTCGCGTTGAGCGTGTTCACGCGCAGGTCGAGCGGCGCCGGCTCCTGCAGTGCGCGGCCGAGTGCGCGCACAAAATCCTCGCCATGTTCCGGCAGCAGTTGCTCGATGACCCAGGGCGGCAGATCGGCCTCTGCGGTGAGCGACAGCGGCCCCTGCGCACGCGTGCTGTTCAGCCATTGCAGCTCTTCGCTGCTGCACAGGGTGCCCAGTTCGCGGCTGCTGTGTCCGGCAATACGCGCCAGCCAGAGCAGCAGCAACTGGCGCACATTGGCCTGGGGTGCGAGGTGGTCGAGCCAGAATTTGCGGCGCAGCACGCCGAACACTGCTTCGGCTATGAAGGCGCGGTCCTGCTGGCCCAGCTGGGGGCGTTCACGGAAGTAGCGGCTCAGCACGGCATCGGCCGGGTAATCAAAAGTCAGCACACGGATCAGCGCGCTGGCGGCTTCGTTGAGCCGCGGCACACTGAGGCCCGGGCGTAATGCAGGGCTGCTGTCCCGGGGTTCGCCCTGCTGCTGACGGCCGTGGTGCGTACTGTGTTTCGGGCGGCTTGTTTTCATGTTTCGGCAATCATTGCTCGGCGACGCGGATTTCCGAGGCCAGCTGTTCGCCGGAGAACTCGCCGTCACGGTTGAAAAAACGGATGCGCACCGGCAGGTTGCGGTAATCGGTGGCGAGCCAGACGGCGAGGCTTTCGGCGCCGCGTTCGCGCACCTGGATCACCGGGACCGCGCGCAGCCGGCCCAGCGGTGTATCGATGGTTTCCGCAGGCAGCACGTCGAAGCTGACCATGTCGATGCGCGTGCCGCGGGTGAAGGGCAGGGTGACACGTCCTGGCTGCGGCGGGAACAGCGCGAACTGGTACATGAAACTGACCACGTCCTGGCTGCCTGCGGGCAGCCCTACGCTGGACTGCTGCGGCAGCCTTCCGATGCGCGCGCGCTGCTCGTTCCAGTCGAAGACCGCGATCGATTCGTCGCTGCGGCTGCCGCGGCGCACGCTGGCGCTGAAGCGCTCCGGCTGCAGGCCGGCCACGGTCACGCGGCCCTCGCTCTGATAGATATAGCGGTGCGGGCGGAACATCTCGACCAGGCCGGTGCTCTCCGAGCGGCTCGAAAGCTTGTATTGCAGGCCGTCAAATTCCCAGGTCTGAACGGTGCGGCCGACCAGCGTGTGTTCGGAGCCCATGGTCAGCTGGTAGGTGATCTGGCCCTTGCGCGGGAAACTAGGGAGTAACTGCGTGGGCGGCGGGGTAGCCTCGGTCACCGCCTGGTTGCTGGTGGCGGCGCTGGCGACCACCACGGGCCCAGCCGGTGTTTCGATGACGGCGGGTGCTGCTGCCGGCGTTGCTGCCTCGGTGATTGTCGGCAGTGCGGGAGCGGCCGCCTCGGTGGTGGCGGGCCTGGTCAAGGGGGCAGGTGCGGCGGGCGCAGCTACGGCAGCCGGAGCCGCAGGCCGCGGCGCTTCGGCACGCGGCTGCAGGGTTGCTGTCAGTTCTGGCGCGGGTGGTGGTGTGTCCGGCGGCGTCAGCCAGCCGCCGCCGAGCAACGCGGCATGTGCAGCCACCGAAATCGCTGCGGCGGCGATGAAGCGGCGCAGATTGCGGCCGGTCATCATGGCGCAGCCGTACCGGTGTCGAGCTTAAGCAGCGACTGCTCGTAACGGCTGCCATCGTCTTCGATGATGCGCATTTTCACCGGCAGCAGCGAGCGGTCGCGGGCGAGCCAGATTTCGGTCGCGGTTTCCCCCGGCGCATGGCGTTTGACCAGATGGATCACCGCCATCCGGCCCAGCGGCGTGTCGAGCGCGCTGTCGCTGCCTAGCGTGTAGCGGTACTGGTCGAGCTTGCGGCCGTTGGTCATCGCGAAGCTGATGTCGCGCAGGCGGTCGGCGCCGATGAACATGAACTGGTACAGCGCGGAGAGCCGGTCCTGGGCGCCCGCCGGCAGCGGCAGGGTTTCACTGCGACCGTCGTGATTGAGGGTCAACACGCGAGTGTTCCAGTCGAATTCGGCACCGATGCGGCGCGAGTCGTTGCCGCGGGTGGCTTCAAAACTGAGCGGGCGCAGCCCGGCGGCCTGCACCTCACCGCTGCTGATCACCCGCGCCGGCCGCCGCTGCACCAGCGCCAGCACGCCGACGGCATGGGTTTCACTGACGATGCGGTAACGTCCGTCGCGTGCTTCGTAATGGTCGTTCATCACGCCGACCGGCGTGCCGTTGAGCGTGACCTCGTACTGGGCCTGCACGGTCTGCGGCGGATTTGTGGCTTGTGCCGCCGCCTGTGTTGCTGCATGCACCGGCCATGTCATGACCGCGGCACACAGCATCGCCGCCATCCAGCGTACGGGATGCAGGGTCATTGCAGCGGCGGCGAATGCAGCGCACCGCCGGCCGCGGCGGCGTTTGTGATTTCGACCCGGCCGTCGGCGTGCAGGCGGACCCGGCCTTCGCACAGCCAGCGCACCGCCTGCGGATAGATGCGGTGCTCCTCGGCCAGCACGCGAGCGGCAAGATGCGCTTCATCGTCATCCTGCAGCACCGGCACCGCGGCCTGGATGATGACCGGGCCGTGGTCAAGCTCGGGGGTGACGAAGTGCACCGTGCAGCCGTGGACGCGCACGCCGGCATCGAGCGCCTGGCGGTGGGTGTGCAGGCCCTTGAACGAGGGCAGCAGCGAGGGATGGATGTTGATCAGGCGGCCGCGATAATGTTCAACAAAGCCCGCAGTGAGCACGCGCATGAAGCCTGCGAGCACCACCAGTTCGGCGCCGCTGGCATCGATGGCCGCTGCGAGCGCGGCGTCAAAACTTTCGCGCGTCGCATGTGCCTTGTGGTCAATCGCCAGCACCGGCAGGCCCTGCGACCTGGCGCTGGCAAGGCCCTTGGCAGCGGGGTCGTTGCTGATCACGGCGCAGACCTGCGCCGGGAGTCCCGCCTTGAGCAGGGCTTCCATGTTGCTGCCCCGCCCCGAGATCAGTATGGCGATACGTTTCAGGACCATGCCCTTTCCGGTTGAGGCCGATAATGTTGCAAAAAGCGGTTGCAAAAAGCGGTTGCAAAAGCGGCTGTAAAAACGCCCGCAAAAGCGGCAGGCCGTGCGGCTAGACGACGATCGTCTGCGCCTCTCCGCGTTTGCGCTTGCGGATGCTGCCGATGTTCCACACGCGTTCGCCGGATTTCTCCAGCAGCTTCTGCGCGCGTGCCGCATCCTTTGCCGCGACCACCAGCACCATGCCGATGCCGCAGTTGAACACGCGGTGCATCTCGGCGTCGGCGACGTTGCCCTGGCTCTGCAGCCAGCGGAACAGCGGCGGCAGCGGCCAGGCATCGGCGCGCAGTTCGGCGGTCAGCTTCGGGCCGAGCACGCGCGGCACGTTGTCGACCAGTCCGCCGCCGGTGATGTGCGCCAGACCTTTGACCTTGATTTTCTTCATCAGTTGCAGCACCGGCTTCACATAGATGCGTGTCGGTGCGAGCACTGCATCCTTCAACGCGCGGCCGCCGATTTTCGCCGACAGCTTCACGCCGGGCTGGGCAAGGATGCGGCGCACCAGCGAGTAACCGTTGGAATGTATGCCGTTGCTGGCGAGCCCCAGCACCACATCGCCGGACTTGATGCTGCGGCCGTCGATGATTTTTTTCTTTTCGGCGACACCGACGGCGAAACCGGCAAGGTCGTATTCGCCGACCGGGTACATCCCGGGCATTTCGGCGGTCTCGCCGCCGATCAGCGCGCAGCCGGCCATTTCACAGCCGGCGGCGATGCCCTTGACCACGTCGGCGGCGGAATCGACATCGAGCTTGCCGCAGGCGTAGTAGTCGAGGAAAAACAGCGGCTCGGCGCCCAGCGTCAGGATGTCGTTGACACTCATCGCGACGAGGTCGATGCCGATGGTGTCGTGGCGCTGCCACTCGACGGCAAGCTTGAGCTTGGTGCCGACGCCGTCGGTGCCGGAAACCAGCACCGGCTCGCGGTAACCCTTGGGCACTGCGAACAGCGCGCCGAAGCCGCCGATACCGGCCATCACGCCGGGGCGCATCGTACGTTTGGCATGGGGCTTGATGCGATCGACGAGGGCGTCGCCGGCATCGATATCGACGCCGGCGTCACGGTAAGTCAGCGGGCGAATGCGGGTTTTGCGGGTTGCGGTTTTGCGGGTCAAGATGGGTCTGCCGGTTCGGGTGGGCTGGGGAAAGGATGCAGGTCCTGGGATGCGGGTCTTGCGCTGCAGTAGTGATGCGCGGCCCTGTTAAACTCGGGGCACGGCAGCCTCTGCCATGTTGCTGAATTTTATCGTAAATGACCCTCTCCGGCTTCACTACACGCCAGTCCGCGGTGCCATCACGTGCGGATCGCGGTGCATGAAACAGCTGGCCCTGACACTGGCCGCGCCGCCGGCGCCGAGCCTCGGCAATTTTGTGGCAGGCGGCAATGCCGAGGTGCTGGCCGCGCTGCGCGCACTGGTGTCCGGTGATTTGCGCGAGCGCATGCTGCTGCTGTGGGGTGCACCGGGCAGCGGCCGCAGCCATCTGCTGCAGGCTGTGGTGGCCGCACTGCGTGCGGCAGGGCGCAACACCACGTTTGCCGCCGCGGCCGTGCCAGAAATCGCCGAGGACGGCGTGCTCGGCATCGACGACGTGCAGCGCCTTGATGCTGAGGCCCAGATCGCGTTGTTCAACGCCTTCAACCGCCTGAAGGAGGGCGGCGGCGTGCTGATTGCCACCGCCGATGCACCACCGGCGCGGCTTGTGCTGCGCGCGGACCTGCAGACCCGGCTGGCCTCGGGGCTGGTCTATGAAGTGCATGCGCTGAGCGATGAAGACCGCCGCGCCGCGGTGGCCGGTTACGCTGCTGCACGCGGCTTCGTGCTGCCTGTCGAGGTGACCGATTACCTGCTGGCGCGGGTGCCGCGCGACCTCGCCACGCTGCGCGCGCTGGTCGATACGCTGGACCGCAGCTCGCTGGAGCAGAAGCGCGCGGTGACGGTGCCGCTGGCGCGCGAAGTGTTGCAACTGCTGAATGAATCAGACGGAGTGAAGTGAAAACATGAAACTGGCGCTGTTTGACCTCGACAACACACTGCTCGCCGGAGACAGCGATTACGAATGGGCGCAGTTCCTGATCGACCGCGGCGTGCTCGACCGTGAACGTTATGAAGCGCGCAACCGCGAGTTCTATGACCAGTACAAGGCCGGCACACTGGACATCTACGAGTTCCTCGATTTCCAGTTGAAGCCGCTGGCGCAGCACCCGCGCGCCACCCTCGATGCCTGGCATGCCGATTACATGAAGAGCCGCATCATGCCGATGATCCGCGACAAGGCGCGCGAACTGGTGGCGCGGCACCGCGACGAAACCCGCGTGCTGATCACCGCCACCAACAGTTTTGTCACCGCGCCGATCGCACGTGAATTCGGCATCGAACACCTGATCGCCACCGATCCGGAGCAGCGTGACGGCCGTTTCACCGGCGGGGTGCAGGGCCTGCCCTGTTTTCGCGAGGGCAAGGTGACACGCCTTGAAGCGTGGCTGGCCGAACGCGGAGAATCAATAAAAAGTGTAATAAAATCAACGTTTTACAGCGATTCCCACAATGACCTGCCGTTGCTGGAGCAGGTCAGCCATCCGGTGGCGGTGGATCCTGATGCAGCCTTGCGCGCGCAGGCCGAGGCGCGCGGCTGGCCGGTGCTGAGCCTGGGCTGAAGCTTGGGACCGCAGCGTTATAATCGCGCCGCCCTAGCGGACGCCGTGTCTGCCGGGCCATCCCGCCGCCGCGCCAGCCGCGCCGCGTTCTTTACCGTGTTGTCCGCAATCAACGAATGATCACCAAACTGCTGGGCCGGGTGTTTTCGGGCCGCCTGTTCGACGGCGGCAAGCCGAAGGTTATTCCACTGGCCGAACATGGCATCAGCCGCGAACGCATCGGTAGCTGCGCGCTGCGCACCTGCGAGGCGCTGCAGGAATCCGGTTTCAAGGCCTTTGTGGTCGGTGGCGCGGTGCGCGACCTGATCCTCGGCCGCGATCCCAAGGATTTTGACGTCGCCACCGATGCCACGCCGGAAGAGGTTCGCGGCATTTTCCGCCGCTCGCGCATCATCGGCCGCCGTTTCCGCATCGTACATGTGCTGTGCGGCCGCGATCTGGTCGAGGTCACCACTTTCCGCGGCCCTGCGGTGGAAGCCGATGCCGCGCAGCAGGTCGAGGATGAGCACGGACGGCTGCTGCGCGACAACGTCTGGGGTGACCAGGCGCAGGATGCGGCGCGCCGCGACTTCACCATCAACGCGCTGTTCTACGATCCGGCGAAGCAGGAAGTCTGGGATTACCACGGCGGCGTTGCCGACCTGAAACGCCGCCGCCTGCGCATGATCGGCGAGCCCGAGCAGCGCTACCGTGAAGACCCGGTGCGCATGCTGCGCGCGGTGCGTTTCGCGGCGTCCTGCGGCCTCGAGGTCGACGGGCCCACGCGCAAGCCGGTGAAGCCGCTGTCGAAGCTGCTCGCCAACGTGCCGGCTGCGCGGCTGTTCGACGAGATGCTGAAACTGCTGCTCTCCGGCCATGCCGCCGAGTGCGTGAAGCGCCTGCGCAAGGAAGGGCTGCATCACGGCATGCTGCCGCTGCTCGACGTGATTCTCGAGCAGCCGCTGGGCGAACGTTTCGTGATGCTGGCACTGAAGAACACCGATGCGCGCATCCGCGAAGGCAAATCGGTGTCGCCCGCCTTCCTGTTCGCGGCGCTGCTCTGGCACGAGGTGCTGGCAGAGTGGAACAAGGCGCAGGCCCGCGGCGTGCCGCCGGTGCCGGCCCTGCATGATGCGATGGATGCGGTGATCGAGCGCCAGACCGAACAACTGGCGATTCCGCGCCGCTACACCTCGGACATGAAGGACCTGTGGCTGATGCAGCCGCGTTTCGAGCAGCGCGCCGGGCAGCGTCCCTTCCGCCTGCTCGAGCAGCCGCGTTTCCGCGCCGCCTACGATTTCCTGCTGCTGCGCTGTGAAAGCGGCGAGGCGGACAAGGCGCTCGGCGACTGGTGGACCAGTTTCCAGGATGCCGATGCCGAGGGCCGCACCGCGATGCTGGTGGCCGACAGCGGTCCGGCGAAAAAGCGCCGCAAGCGGCGCCGGCGCAAACCTGCCGCGGCTGCTTCCGCGGAGTCCTGAAGGTGACCACCCAGCGTCCCGAACGCGCTTTTGTCGCGCTCGGCGCCAATATCGGCGAACCGCAGCGCCAGGTTGAATCCGGTTTCGCCGCATTGGCCGCGCTGCCCGGCACCCGGCTGTTGCTGCGCTCCTCGCTGTACCGCACCGCGCCGGTCGGCTACCTCGACCAGCCCGACTTCATCAACGCGATGGCCGGCATCGAAACCATGCTGGCGCCGCAGGCCCTGCTTGAAGCCCTGCTCGAGATCGAGCGCGCGCACGGCCGTGTGCGCGATTTTCCGAATGCGCCACGCACGCTGGACCTCGATATCGCACTCTATGGCGACCGCCTCGTCCAGGCCCCGGGCCTGACGATTCCGCATCCGCGCATGCTGGAACGCGCCTTTGTCATGTTGCCGCTGGCCGAGATCGCGCCGGAGGTCGAAGTGCCGGGGCAGGGGCGGGTGCGCGACCTTGCGGCGCGTCTCGATGCGGCGGGTGTCGCCGGGTTGCGGCGCATGCCGGCATGACCCTTGCCGATAAAATGGACGTTGCGGCATGACCCTTGCCGCTAAAAAGGACATTGCGGCATGACCCTTGCCGCGAAGTACCGCTACATCGTGGTCGAAGGGCCGATCGGCTCGGGCAAGACCACACTGGCGCGCCGGCTCG
>JAIENU010000090.1 GCA_019751125.1 Burkholderiales bacterium
GCCTGCACCTGGTCGGCACGGAAACCGTTCATCTTCAGCCACAGTGCGAGCTCGAGCATGTCCTCGTCGGTGGTGCCGGGATGCGCGGCGATGAAGTAGGGAATCAGGTACTGCTCCTTGCCGGCCTCCTTCGAATACTTGTCGAACAGCTCCTTGAACTTGTAATAGGTGCCGACACCGGGCTTCATCATTTTCGACAGCGGACCTTCGCCGATCGCTTCCGGCGCAATCTTCAGGTAACCGCCGACATGGTGCTGCGCCAGCTCCTTCACATACTCGGGTGATTCCACGGCAAGGTCGTAACGCACGCCGGAACCGATCAGGATTTTCTTGATGCCGGGGAGCGCGCGGGCACGGCGGTAGAGCTTGATCAGCGACGAGTGGTCGGTGTTCAGGTTCGGGCAGATGCCCGGAAACACGCAGGACGGCCTGCGGCAGGCGGTTTCGATTTCCCTGCTCTTGCATGCGAGGCGGTACATGTTCGCGGTCGGCCCGCCGAGGTCGGAAATCACGCCGGTGAAACCGGGCGTGCTGTCGCGGATCTGCTCGACCTCGCGGATGATCGAATCCTCGGAGCGGTTCTGGATGATGCGGCCTTCATGCTCGGTGATCGAACAGAAGGTGCAGCCGCCGAAACAGCCGCGCTGGATGGTCACCGAGAAGCGGATCATCTCGTAAGCGGGAATCTTCGCCTTGCCGTAAGACGGGTGCGGCACCCGCGCATAGGGCAGCTCGTAGAGCGCGTCCATTTCCTTCATCGTCAGCGGAATCGGCGGCGGATTGATCCACACCAGCCTGTCACCGTGGCGCTGCACCAGCGCCCGTGCATTGCCGGGATTGGACTCGACATGCAGGATGCGCGAAGCGTGGGCGTAGAGCACCGGATCGTCCGCCACCTTCTCGTAATCGGGCATGCGGATCACGCTGCGTGCGCGGTCTTCGTTTTTCACCTCGCGGATGAATCTCACCACCTGCGCACCCTGCGCCGGCGCGGACGCTTCTGCTTCCGCTTTGGCTTTCGGCGTCACACCTTCCATCGCATAGGGATCCACCGGCGGATTCAGCGGGCCGGGCATGTCGATGCGCGTCGAGTCGATCTCGATCCAGCCTTCGGGCACGGCATTGCGCAGGAAGGCGGTGCCGCGGATGTCGGTGATGTCGGCCGGCGACTGCCGCGCGGCGAGGCGGTGCGCGATCTCGACAATGGCGCGCTCGGCGTTGCCGTAGACCAGCAGGTCGGCCTTGGCATCAACCAGCACCGAGCGCCGCACCTTCTCCGACCAGTAGTCAAAGTGCGCGATGCGGCGCAGGCTGGCCTCAATGCCGCCGATCACGATCGGCACCCCGGACCAGGCCTCGCGCGCGCGCTGGCTGTAGACGATCACCGAACGGTCGGGTCTTTTTTCCGGTTCGGCGTTCGGCGTGTATGCATCATCGCTGCGCACCCGGCGGTCCGAGGTGTAGCGGTTGACCATCGAATCCATGTTGCCGGCGGTGATGCCGAAAAACAGCTTCGGCCGGCCCAGCGCGCGGAACGGTTCCACCGAATGCCAGTCCGGCTGGGCGATGATGCCGACCCGGAACCCCTGGGCCTCGAGCAGGCGGCCGATGATCGCCATGCCGAAACTGGGATGATCGACATAGGCATCACCGGTGACCAGGATGATGTCGCACTCCTCCCAGCCGAGTTTGTCCATCTCCGCCCGCGACATCGGCAGGAAGGGGGCCGTGCCAAAGCGCGCCGCCCAGTATTTGCGGTGGCTGAACAGGTCTTTCGGCGTGTGGACGGGGGCTAGGGCTGACATGCGCGCATTATAGGCGCGCAGGGTGCATCCCACCGGAAATCAGGAGGCGAACTCCGTTCCCAAGCTTAGTTCCCGAAGTACCCGATCAGCCGCCACCACAGGTAATGCACCGGGATCAGCACGACGATGCTGATCAGTGCCAGCGGCACGGTCAGCCGCAGCGCATCGCGCACCCGCAGCGCGGCGAGCTGCATGCCCACCACCACCGGCGGCGCCTGGTACGGAAACAGCAGTGTTGAAAAACCCACCGCCGCGGTCATCAGTGCCGCCTGGATCGGCCAGCCCGCGGCCTCGGCAAAAGTGCCTGCCAGCGGCGACAGCAGCGCCGGCTGCGCCGGATTGGTGACGATCATCGAAGCCAGCGTCGAGAGCACAGTCAGCGTGATGAAGTTCGCGGCATCCGCGCCCTGCTCCAGGCGGATCACCGTCAGCAGCGCATCACCGAAGGCCTTGCTCAGGCCCGTGTCGAGCATCACCGCACCCAGTCCGAGCACCGCGGCAATGTAGAAAAAACTGCCGAACTTGATGCGCTCCTGGAACAGCGTCGCCGGCACCGCGCCGATGCGCGGCAGCATCGCCACGATGGCCGCGGCCAATGCGATCCAGCCGGGACGGATGCCGTGCACAAAATCGCTGGCCCAAAGTGCCAGCGACAGCAGCAGGATCACCGCGAGGCGTTTTTCCTGTCCGCTCATCGGCCGCAGGTCGGCGGCACTGCCGCCGCCGGCCCGGGTCTGCGCCGGAAACACCCGGCACACGATGGCGGCAATCAGTGCACCCTTGATCACGCCCATCACCGGAAACTGTGCCCACAGGTATTCGGCATAGATCAGCTGCACGCCGTACAGGGTTTCCGCAGCACCGGCGAGCACCAGGTTCGGCGCGTTTGCCGGCAGGATTGCGGTGCCGCACTGGAATGAGGTGACGATCACCGCGAACAACACTCCGGTATGCCCCGGCGTGCCCGGCGCGAGGCCGTGGCGCTCGGCGACCGCGGCGAGTATCGGCACCAGCAGCAGGATGCGGCCGACGGTGGCCGGCATCAGGAAGGCAAGCAGCACCGCGACCAGCACCGCGGCGGTGACCAGCTGCGGATAGCTCCACACGCGGGTGCCCAGCGCGGCACGTGCGATGCGCTCGCCGAGCCCGGTCATGCGTACCGCCTCGGCAATCACCAGCCCGCCGAGCACCAGCCACAAGGTGCCCGATGTGAAACCGGAAAAAATCACCTCCGGCTTCGCCACCTCGAGCAGCACCGCCAGCGCAAAAAAGATCAGCGCAGTCAGTGCCTCGGGCAGCACACCGGTGGCCCACAGCCCCATCACCAGCAGCAGCAGGCCCGCGGTGTGCATCACGTTGACGGCGACGCCGGGTGGTGGCGGCGTGAAAAAAATCGCCGCGGCAGCGGCGATGATCACAGCAGCCACCAGGGTGGCCGATCTTGAATGGGTCATCAGCTTCTGGCAGTAATGCAGGTTTATAAGTTATTGTTTTTATTGGTTATTTTTTGAACTTTGCGGCCAGGGCTTCGCTGCCCCGTGCGAGCATCACCAGGTCCGAACCCACCGCGACAAACAGATAACCCATGTCGAGGCAGCGCTGGCCGTCGGCCTCGCCGACCAGAATGCCCGGTGCCTTGCCAGCCTTGGTGATGCGCTTAGCCGCGTCTTCCATCACCTTCCACACCTCGGGGTGCTGCCAGTTGCCGAGATGGCCCATGTCGGCGGCGAGGTCGTTCGGCCCGATGAACACGCCATCCACACCGTCGATTTCCGCGATGGCCTCGATGTGTTTCATCGCGCTCATGGTTTCCACCTGCACCAGCACGCACAGCTCGTCGTGCACGCGCTTGAAGTAATCCTTGGTGCGGCCGTAGCGGTTGGCGCGCGTACAGCCCGACACGCCGCGCACACCCAGCGGCGGATAACGCGTCGCCGCAACCGCGCGTTTCGCTTCTTCAACATTCTGCACATAGGGAATCAGCAGCGTGCGCGCGCCGACGTCGAGGTAGCGCTTGATCAGCACGGTGTCGTTCCAGGCCGGCCGCACGATGCCCTCGGCATTGCCGGCGAGCAGCGCGTCAAGCTGGTTCTGCACGATGGGCAATTCATTCGGTGAATGCTCGGTGTCGAGCAGCACCCAGTCGAAGCCGGCATCGGCCAGCACTTCGGCTGAAATCGCGCTGCACAGGCTCGACCAGATGCCGATCTGCGGTTTGCCGGCCTTGATCGCCTTTTTGAACTGATTCACGGGTAAATCCATTTTCATGCTCCCTGTAACTTGTTGATCAATGCACAACTTCAGGATCCGGCGTCGGATCCCCGTGATGCAGCACATCGAGGTCGCAGCCCTTGTCGGCCTGCGTGATGTGCTGCGTATAAATGGCGCCATAACCGCGGGTGTAATGCGGCGCCGGCTGCTTCCATTCAGCCCTGCGTTTTGCCAGCTCCGCGTCACTGACCTTCAGCTCCAGCCTGCGCGCGGCGACGTCGAGCTCGATCAGGTCGCCATCACGCACCAGCGCCAGCGGACCACCGACAAAGGACTCCGGCGCAACGTGCAGCACGCAGGCGCCGTACGAGGTGCCGCTCATCCGCGCATCGGAAATCCGCACCATGTCGCGCACACCCTGCTGCAGCAGCTTCTTGGGTATCGGCAACTGTCCCCATTCCGGCATGCCGGGGCCGCCCTGCGGGCCGGCGTTTTGCAGCACCAGCACCGAGTCCTTGTCGACCTTCAGGTTTTCATCATCGACCCGGGCATAGAGGTCATCGTAATTCCTGAACACCACTGCCGGACCGGTGTGTTTGAGCAGGTGCGGTTCCGCCGCGGTCGGCTTGATCACCGCACCATCAGGCGCCAGATTGCCACGCAGCACCGCGAGGCCGCCATTCGGCGACAGCGGGTTGTTGCGCCTGCGGATCACGTCGTCGTTGTAGATCTTCGCGTCCTCGAGGTTTTCGCCCAGCGTACGGCCATTGGCGGTTTTGCAATCGAGGTTCAACAGATCCTTCAGCTCCGACATCATCGCGCGCAAGCCGCCGGCGTAATAAAAATCCTCCATCAGGTATTTGTCACCAGCGGGCCGGATGTTGGCGAGCACCGGCGTACGTTTGGCCAGCTCGTCGAAGCGTTCGAGTTTCAGCGGCACGCCGGCGCGGCCTGCCATCGCCACCAGGTGGATCAGCGCATTGGTCGAACCCGACAGCGCGTGCACGATGGTGATTGCGTTGTCGAAAGCCTGCGGCGTGAGGATTTCCGTCGGCTTCAGGTCTTCCCACACCATCTCAACAATGCGCCGCCCGCTGGCGGTGGCCATACGCGCGTGGTTGGCGTCCGGCGCGGGTATCGATGCAGCGGCCGGCAGGGTCAGGCCCAGCGTCTCGGCCACCGAAGTCATCGTCGACGCGGTGCCCATGGTCATGCAATGACCGTAGGAGCGCGCGATGCCCTCCTCGACTTCGCCCCACTCGCGCTCGCCGATGGTGCCGGCGCGCAGTTCGGCCCAGTATTTCCACGAGTCACTGCCGGAACCCAGCGGCTCGCCATGCCAGTTGCCGCGCAGCATCGGTCCCGCGGGTACATAGATGAAGGGCAGCCCCATCGAGGTCGCACCCATGATCAGCGCCGGCGTGGTCTTGTCGCAACCACCCATCAGCACCGCGCCATCCACTGGATAACCGCGCAGCAGTTCCTCGGTCTCCATCGCCAGCAGGTTGCGGTACATCATGGTCGACGGTTTCTGGAAGGGCTCGGCCAGCGCGATCGCCGGCATTTCCAGCGGGAAACCTCCGGCTTGCCACACCCCACGCTTCACTTCCTCGGCACGGGTGCGGAAATGGGCATGGCAGGGATTGATGTCACTCCAGGTATTGATGATCGCGATCACCGGCTTGCCGGCAAAATCCTCGCGGGAATAACCCATCTGCAGGGTGCGTGAACGGTGCGCGAACGAGCGCAGACCCTTGACGCCAAACCAGCGGTGACTGCGCAACTCTTCCGGGCGTTTTTTTGAGCTCGCCATCGGGACTCCTCCAGGGCTGAATGCAATGATTGTTCAGGACGATTCTAACCGAGCCACGGGCCTACCCTTGCGGTAGACTTTGCCCCTCACTGCGCAGAATCCCCACATCATGGACGGCACGAACTTTGGACACCACCCATAATCCGGGCACCCTCGCCCACAACGTCAAACGCCTTGCCCACCTCGACCTGCCCGGCGCCGGACAGGTCTATGTCGAAGGCACCCACTGCTACATCGGCCACATCCCGAACAAACAGCAGCTCGGCACCACCATCCTCGATGTCGCCGACCCGAAGAATCCGAAGATCCTGTCGCAGATTTTCCTCGACGATCCGGATTCGCATGCGCACAAGGCGCGCGTCGTCGGCGACCTGATGATCATCAACAGCGAGCGCAACATGACCGCGATCGGCCGCAAGGCCGACGAACTGCCCAAGCTGCGCACGCGGCTCACCGCCGAACTCGGCCGCGCGCCGACCCATGCCGAACTCGCTGCGAAGCTCGGTGTTGCCGTCGCCGACATCCCGGCGGTGGAGGAAGCCGAGCGCCGGCCCTATGAACGCGGCGGCTTCAGCCTCTACGACGTTTCCGACAAGACCAAACCAAAGCTGATCCACTTCCAGAAAACCTGGGGCCGCGGCGTGCACCGCTTCGACATGGACAAGGACTACGCCTACATCTCCACCGAGATGGAAGGTTTCATCGGCAACATCCTCGTCACCTACGACATCCGCAACCCGGCTAAACCCGAGGAAGTGTCGCGCTGGTGGATGACCGGCCAGCACATCGCCGGCGGCGAAAAACCGACTTGGCCCGGCCGCCAGCACCGCCTGCACCACACCCTGCGCTTCGGCAACGAGCTTTGGGCCGGCTGCTGGCACGGCGGCGTACGCGTGGTCGATGTCACCGACATCCGCAAGCCGAAAACCGTGGGCTCATACAACTACCACCCGCCCTATCCGGAACCCACCCACACCTTCATGCCTGTGCTGAAACAGCTCGACGGCAAACGCATCGCGGTGGCCATCGACGAGGAAGACCACGCGCATGATGCCGCCGAAATGGCGCGCCGCCGCGGCCGTCCGCACGGCTGCCTGTGGGTCTTCGATGTCTCCGACCTGTCGAACATCAAGCCGCTGTCGCTGTTCGAAGTCAGCGAACTCGACAGCCCGTGGAGCCGTACCGCGCCCGGACGCTTCGGCGCCCACCAGTTCCAGGAACACTGGAAGGGCGGCGACACGCTGCTCTACTGCGCCTGGTTCGCCGGCGGCCTGCGCATCATCGACGTCGCCGATCCTTCCGCGCCGCAGGAAGTCGGTTGGTACATCCCCGAGCCCTGCGGCGGCAAGCCCTGTCCGCAAACCAACGACACCGAGGTCGATGACCGCGGTCTGATCTATATTGTTGACCGCTACTGCGGTTTTGACATCCTGGAGTTCACACCGCAACGCTGAGCAAGACCACACAACATAAGCCACCGAGGAGAAGCCGATGAATGCGCATGCCCTGCCCCTGCTGTCCGCAATCGCCGCACTCGTACTGAGCACCAGCCCTGCCCTGGCACAGTCACAGGCTTACCCCACCAAACCGGTGCGCATGATCATCGCACTGGCCCCGGGTGGTGGCACCGACACCATCGGCCGCTACCTGGCGCAGAAAATGAGCGAGGCCTGGGGACAGAACGTGGTCGCCGACAACCGTCCCGGCGCTGGCGGCTCGATCGCGACGGAACTGGTGGCCAAGTCCGCACCCGACGGTTACACGATGCTGACCAACTCCTCGGGTGTCACCATCACGCCGAGCATCATGAAACTCGGTTACGACCCGCGCAAAGACCTGCTGCCGGTCAGCCTCGCCGTGATTTCGCCGGGTGTGCTGGTGGTTCATCCTTCACTGCCGGTGAAAAGCGTGCAGGATCTGATCGCACACGCGAAATCAAAACCCGGGGAGCTGCTGTTTTCATCCTCCGGCCAGGGCTCGGGCCAGCATCTCGCGATGGAACTGTTCGCGCAGATGACTGGACTGAAGCTCACTCACGTGCCGTACAAGGGCACCGCCCCGAGCATCACCGACGTCGTCGCCGGCCGCATCTCGATGACCATCGCCAGCGTGATCTCGACACGCCCCTTCTTCACCACCGGCAAGCTGCGCGCACTAGCGGTGGTCGGCCCGAAACGCACGCCGGCTCTGCCTGACTACCCGACCATCGCCGAATCCGGCGTGCCCGGCTTCGGCTACAACAACTGGTATGCAGTGTTCCTGCCCGGAGGCACGCCGAAACCGATTGCGGTGCGCGTGCAGGAAGTCATCACCAAGGCGGTGACCACACCGGACGCGCAGAAACTGCTGATTGGCCAGGGACTCGATCCGGTCGGCAGCACCGTCGACGAATTCACCAAGATGTACCTGGAAGAAATTCCGCGCTGGGCCAAGGTCGTCAAAACCGTCGGCCTGCAGGCCAACTGACCCTTTCAACCGCAATCACCAACCGCAACCACGGGAACCCCGCTGCAATGAGCAATGAATTCCGAGTCATGACCTCCGGCGCCTTCACCGCTGCCTACAAAGCCCTGATGCCGCAGCTGGAGCGCCTGACCGGCAAAACCGTGGTTACCGTCACCACCTCCATCGGCACCGGGGACACCTCGATCCCCAACCGCCTGAAGCGCGGCGAACTGACCGACCTGGTCATCGTCGCCGATCCGGTGCTGCGCCAGTTCATCACCGATGGACTGGTGCAGGCCGATGCAGCGACGGTCATCGCGCGTTCGATGATCGGTTTTGCGGTACGGGCTGGAGCGCCCGACCCGCAGATCAGGACCGCAGAGGATCTGAAGCGCGCGCTGCTCGCAGCCAAAGCCATCGGCTACTCGGCCAGCGAAAGCGGCAAGTACTTCACTGGCGAGTTGGTGCAGCGCCTGGGCATCGCCGATCAGGTGTTGCCGAAAAGCCGCCTGATCGGCGGCGGCGAACGCGTCGGTGCGGTCATTGCCCGCGGTGAACTCGATTTCGGTTTCCAGCAGATCAGCGAACTGCTGCCGGTGCAGGGCATCGCCCACATCACGCCGCTGCCGCCGGAACTGCAGAAGGTGTCGCAATTCACCGCCGGTATCGCAAAGACCTCATCGGATCCCGCACTGGCGGCCAAGGTCATCGCCTTCCTCGCCTCACCGGCCAACGCTGAAACACTGCGCTCCACCGGCCTCGAGCCGGTCTAGGGCTTCACCGCAAAGGGCTGCGGCGGCTGACCTTCCAGTCGCCGTCGCTGCATTTCCAGATAGGCCGCCTCCAGGGCGCGGGTGGTACTCGCGGTGTCGAACAGCGGCGCCGTCTCCAGATTCGCTGTCAGTCTCATCCGCAACGCTGCCAACCGCGACGGGTCACAGCCCAGCTCTATCGCCAGCGCCTCATAAGCCGCAACCGACTCAGTCACCAGCTCGGGCAGACCCACCGCCCTGAGCAGGCTGGCAGCGACACGCCCGGGGAAGGTGCTGCCAATCCGCGTCAGTACCGGCAAGCCAACCAACAGCGCGTCGCTGGCCGTGGTGTGCGCGTTGTACGGCCAGGTATCGAGGAACAGATCGGCGGCGCGTTGCCGCGCGAGGTGCCTCGGATAATCCATGCGTGCTGCAAACACCAGCCGCTCCGGCGCGATGCCGGCGCGCGCAGCTTCAGCGCGCAGGTTTTTGCCAACCAGCGCATTGTCCTCGACCAGCCACAGCACGCTGCCCGGCACCGCGGCGAGGATGCGCATCCATGAGGCAAAAGCCTGCGGCGTGATCTTGTAGTTGTTGTTAAAGCAGCAGAACACCACTCCCTGCTCCGGCAGGCCCAGCTCACTGCGACCGAAAGACTGCGATGCCGGCCTTCGCGTGCTGTCGTTGACCTGATAACAGTCCGGCAGGGTCACCACCTGCTCGCTGTAAGCGCCGCGGTTTTCCGGCGGAATCACCGTGGCATCGGCGATCAGGTAGTCGATATAACCGGCGCCAGTGGTGCCGGGGTACCCCAGATAAGTGAGCTGCAGCGGTGCGGCACGATGCGCGAAGATGCCAAGCCGGCTGTCCTCGGTATGGCCCTTGAGGTCCACCGCGATGTCGATGCCCAGTTCACGCGCCTGCGCGGCCACCGCGGCATCGTCCATCTCACGCACATCGATGAAACGGTCAAAGGCCTTGCGCAGCCGCAGCCGCATCTCGTCCTCGCGCGCAGGACCGAAGGAGAAAGCGATGATTTCAAAGCGGCTTCTGTCGTGGCGCTCGAACAGTTCGGCGGTCAGGTAGGCCGCAGCGTGGTTGTGGAAGTCCGCCGAAAAATAGCCGATGCGCAGACGCTGTTGCCCTGGCTTCGGCGGTGCAAACACCACTGCCGGACCCGGCGGGTAACGGTCACGGGCCCACAGCACGGCGGCGCTGTGATTGATGTCTTCGGATTCACTGAGGGCCAGCACCTGGAATGGCGTCGAAACCCGCGCACCGGCGCGCACCTTCGCGAACAGGCGCTCGAGTTGCGCATCGAGTCCCTGCCAATCGCAGAGCTTCATCTTCGCGTGCAGCCATTGCCCGAGCTGGAAATCCATGTCCGGCTGCAGCTCCAGCGCGCGGCCGAAGGCGATCAAGGCCTCATCGTGGCGATTCAGTTCATGCAGCGCGACCCCCTTGTTCACCCAGGC
>JAIENU010000098.1 GCA_019751125.1 Burkholderiales bacterium
CTGACGGTGGCCTCGATCAGCCACATCGTGCTGGCGCCGACCGTGCTCGCCGAAAAACCGTATGACCCGCAGCGCGACTTCAGTCCAGTCAGCCAGCTCGTCAACCAGCCGATCGTGCTCGTGGCGCATCCGTCTTTTCCGGCTCGCACCGTGAAGGAACTGATCGCTCTCGCAAAAAACCGCCCCGGTGAACTGGTCTATGGCTCCACCGGCATCGGCAGTGCGATGCACCTCGCCGGGGAACTGCTGCAGCAGCGCACCGGGACCAGCCTGGTCCATGTGCCGTACAAGGGAGGCGGCCCGGCCGTGGTTGAGCTTTCCGGCGGCCATGTGCCGCTGCTGTTTGTCGGTCTCGCCCCGGCGCTGCCGCATGTGCAGAGCGGCCGCATCCGCGCGCTGGCGATGGCGGGTGCCATGCGTAGTCCGGTGTTGCCCCAGACCCCGACGATCGGCGAAACGCTGCCCGGTTACCAGGTCAATTTCTGGGTCGGTGTGCTGGCGCCCGCCGCTACGCCGGAGCCCGTGGTTGACCGCATCAACGGCGATATCGCCGGCATTCTTGCAGTGCCGGTGGTGCGCAACCAGCTGCATCAGGCGGGTTTTGATGTGGTGGGCGGCCGTGCCGGCCAGTTTGCGAAGACGCTGGCCGATGATGTGCGCCGCTGGGTGCCGGTGATCCGGGTTGCCGGCATCAAACCCGAGTGATCTGGAAATGACTGGCATACAACACCAGACCCCGGCCACCTTCCCGGGCAGGCTTGAAGCTGCAAAAGACCTGGTGGCGCGCATCGGGCACGACCATCAGCCGGCGGTTTTTGCCTGCAGCTTCAGTATCGAGGATGTGGTGCTGCTGGATCTGCTGTTGCGCCATGCGCCGCAGGTCGAGATCTTCACCCTCGATACCGGCCGCCTGCCCCAGGAAACCCATGATCTGATCGCGGCCTATGCCGACCGCGGTCATGTGATACGCGTCCTGCTGCCGCAGCCCGATGCCGTCGAGCAGTGGACGGCCGAGTATGGCGTCAACGGATTCCGTCATTCGCTTGAGGCGCGTCGTGCCTGCTGCGAGATACGCAAGGTACGGTCGCTGGATCGTGCGTTGGCCGGGAAGAAGGCCTGGCTGACCGGATTGCGCCGCGCGCAGTCCGTTGATCGTCAGGGCCTGTCGCTGGAGTCCGTTGATGAAGGACGCGGACTCCTCAAGTTCAACCCGCTGCTGGAATGGAGTGACGGCGATGTCAGGACCTATGCGCAGCAGAACGCCTTGCCCGTGCACGCCCTCTACGACCGCGGTTACGCCAGCATTGGCTGCGCGCCCTGCACCCGGGCCATTGCCGCCGGCGAGGATGTGCGCGCCGGCCGCTGGTGGTGGGAGGGTGAAGTGGTGAAGGAGTGCGGCCTGCATGCGCGGCCACAGCAGCGTAATTCCGCAGCGGAGGCCCTGTCATGAGTGCGGCAACAGCACTGGCGGAACGCCCGCCGACGGTCGCCGCGCAGGGCCTGCGCTCGCATCTCGACTGGCTCGAAGCCGAGGCGATATTCATCCTGCGCGAAGTCGCCGGCGAATGCGAGAACCCGGCATTGCTGTTTTCTGGCGGCAAGGACTCCGCCGTATTGCTGCGGCTGGCGGAGAAGGCGTTCCGCCCGGCGCGGTTCCCGTTTCCGCTGCTGCACATCGACACCGGCCACAATTTTCCGGAGGTCATCACCTTCCGTGACCAGCGCGCGCATGAGCTGGGTGAACGCCTGATCGTGCGCAAGGTCGAGGACTCGATCCGCCGCGGCACGGTGCGCCTGCGCCATCCGCTGCAGAGCCGCAATACCGCGCAGTCGGTGACGCTGCTGGAAGCGGTCAGCGAGTTCGCTTTCGACGCGGCGATCGGCGGCGCGCGGCGGGACGAAGAAAAGGCGCGGGCCAAGGAGCGGGTGTTTTCCTTCCGCGACCAGTTCGGGCAGTGGGACCCGCGCAACCAGCGCCCGGAGCTGTGGGATATCTACAACCCGCGCATCCATGCCGGCGAGCATGTGCGGGTGTTCCCGATCAGCAACTGGACCGAACTCGACATCTGGCAGTACATCGCGCGTGAACACATCGAACTGCCTTCGATCTATTACGCCCACGACCGCGAGGTGGTCAGCCGTGGCGGCATGCTGCATCCGGTGACCGAGCTGACGCCGCCGCGGGCAGGCGAGGCGATCGAGACGCGCCGGGTGCGTTTCCGCACCGTCGGTGACATCACCTGCACCTGCCCGGTGGCGTCGAACGCGGCGAACCCGGCCGAAATTCTCGCTGAAACGGCGTCCGCCACGGTCAGCGAGCGTGGCGCGACACGCGCCGATGACCAGACTTCGGATGCTTCGATGGAGCGGCGCAAACGCGAGGGGTATTTCTGATGTCACGGCTGGCTGAAATCGAAAGGGATGCGCTGAGGGCCAGGGCCGCGGATGGCGAGGCGGGTGTGTTGCGCTTCATCACCGCCGGCAGCGTTGACGACGGCAAAAGCACGCTGATCGGCCGCCTGCTGCATGACACCCGGCAGATTCTCGCGGACCAGCTGGCCGCGGTGTCGCGCGCCTCGCAAAAACGCGGGCATGACGATGTCGACCTGTCGCTGCTGACCGACGGCCTCGAGGCCGAGCGCGAGCAGGGCATCACCATCGACGTTGCCTACCGCTATTTCGCCACGGCGCGCCGCAAGTTCATCATCGCCGACACGCCCGGGCATGAGCAGTACACCCGCAACATGGTGACCGGCGCCAGCACGGCCGATGCCGCGGTGATTCTTGCCGATGCCGAAAAGGGCCTGCTGCCGCAAAGCCGCCGCCACCTGTGCATCGCCTCGCTGCTTGGCATCCGCCATATCGTGGTGGCGGTGAACAAGATGGATCGGGTGGCTTACGCACAATCGGTGTTCGAGTCGATACGCGCCGATTTTTCCGCTTTCGCGCAGCGACTGGGTCTGAAAAATGTGCAGTACGTGCCGGTGTCAGCGCTGCGTGGCGACATGGTGGTCGATCGCGGTGACGCGCTGGGATGGCATGCCGGACCGACGCTGCTGGAGATCCTCGAGTCGATTGAGCCCGGGCGCGGCGACACCAGCCAGCCGCTGCGATTTCCGGTGCAACTGGTGCAGCGTACCGGCCGTGGCCGCGCCTATCTGGGTCGCCTGCAGTCGGGCCGTGTCAGCGCGGGCGATACGGTCGTGGCATTCCCCTCGGGACGCCGCGTCAGGGTCTCGGGCGTGCATGTCCATGCCGGTGAACTCGACGAGGCTCAGGCCGGAGACTCGGTGGCGCTGACCCTGGGCGAGGAGATTGATCTCGCGCGCGGCGACCTGATCGCGGGCGTTGAGGACGCGCCCCGCCTGGTGCAGCAGTTTGATGCGACGCTGGTCTGGCTTTCCGCCGAACCGCTGGTCAAGGGCGCCGGGTATCTGCTGAAAAGCGGCACCCGCACCGTGCGCGCACGGGTTTCGGCCTTCGGTGAGCAAATCGACGTGCAGACGCTGGAGGCACGACCTGCCGCCGCGCGTATTGCGCTGAATGACATTTTGCGAGTGACGATCACCGCGCAGCAGCCGCTGGCGCTGGATGCCTATCGCGTCAATCGTGCGGGCGGCGCTTTCATCCTGATTGACGAAGTGAGCAACCAGACCGTGGCCGGCGGGATGGTGGCGTGATGGTCACGGTGCGCAGGATCGTGCAACAGCGCCGGCGTTCGCCGCCGGCTGCAACGGCTGCGGCTGCCGCAACAGGAGAGGAAATGATGATGTGTTGTAAGCCCTGAACCAACCCATACACCCGGTAGCGCTGGCCGCCCCGAGGCGGTCTTTTTTTTGCTGTTGTTACTACGAATAGTTCAAAAATATCAATTAAATCAAACGCTTAATAAAGGATTTATGACCATGAAACTGAAACATACCTTGCTTGCCCTGACCCTAAGTGCGGTGCTGCCGGTGGCTGCGCTGGCTGCCGAGGTCAACCTGCTCAACGTGTCCTACGACCCGACCCGCGAGCTTTATCAGGACTACAACGCAGCATTCGCAAAGTTCTGGCAGGCAAAGGGCGGCGAAAAAGTCACGGTGCGCCAGTCACACGGTGGCGCAGCGCGCCAGGCGCGTGCGGTCATCGACGGCCTTGAGGCCGATGTGGTGACACTGGCGCTGGCCTATGACATCGACGAAATCGCCGAAAAAGCGAAGCTGCTGCCGGCGGATTGGCAGAAGCGGCTGCCGCACAACAGTTCGCCGTACACCTCGACCATCGTGTTCCTGGTGCGCAAGGGCAATCCGAAAAACATCCGGGACTGGGATGATCTCGCCAAGCCCGGCACCTCGGTGATCACGCCGAATCCAAAAACCTCGGGTGGCGCGCGCTGGAATTACCTTGCGGCCTGGGGGTACGCGCTGAAGAAATTCGGCAGCGAGGACAAGGCCCGAGAATTTGTCGCCCAGATCTACAAAAACGTTCCGGTGCTTGACACCGGCGCGCGCGGTTCGACCACGACCTTTGTCGAACGCGGCATCGGTGATGTGTTCATTTCCTGGGAAAACGAGGCCTTCCTCGCGATCAAGGAGCTGGGACCGGGCAAGGTCGACATCGTCGTCCCGTCGCTGTCCATTCTTGCCGAGCCGCCGATCACGCTGGTGGACCGTGTCGTCGACAAGCGCGGCACGCGCAAGGTGGCTCAGGCCTATCTTGACTTCTGGTACACGCCGGAGGCGCAGGAAATCGCTGCGAAAAACTTCTATCGCCAGATCGACCCGAAGATCGCCGCCAAATACGCCAAGCAGTTCCCTAAGGTCGCGCTGTTCAAGATCGATGACGTGTTCGGAGGCTGGCAGAAGGCGCAAAAACTGCATTTTGCCGACGGCGGCGTTTTCGACCAGATCTACCAACCCGGCAAAAAATAAGTGATGGAACTGCGGCAGGGCATGGCGGAGGCGTGCCGTACCTTGCCGCCGGCAGGAGCCGAAGACATGTTCAATTTCAGAAAAAAGGCGGGGATATTCGGCGAGCAGGTCACCGATTTCCTCGAGGCATTCAATTACGGGCTGCGCAACCAGCAGCTGGTGCAGGACGCGGCCAGTGGTCGCATCGATGCGCATTTTTACAACTGCAGCCTGACCAGCGTATTCCAGCCGGTGGTGCATGCCGCCAGTGGCCGCACTGTCGGCCATCACGGCCTGCTGCGGGCCAGCGGCGCCGATGGTGCATCGCTTTCGCCCTGGGGCGTATTTTCCTTTGCCGTTGTCGATCACGAGCTGGTTGATCTGGACCGGCTGTGCCGCACGCTGCATGTGCTGAATTACTACAGAACTGCGCCCGAGCGCGACATGGTCTACCTCAATGTGCAGCTGCGGCTGCTGCAGGTGGTGGGGCGTGATTTCGGACGCGCCTTTGAGAACCGTCTCGAACGCCTGGGACTGGGGCCTGGCCAAGTTGCCATCATCCTGCCGCAGGATCTGCTGGCCCATGGCGACCTGCTTGAGGTGGCCATCACCGACTACCAGGCGCTGGGTTACCGGGTCGTCGCCAGTTATCCCTCGTCTCCCGGACAATGGCCCACAGCCGGGACGGTGCGTGCTGATGTGATCCGCGTTGATGGCCGGGATTTTGCGACTGTTGCCGATGCGCAAAAGGCCGTACACGCGATTCACGGTAACGGTGCGCTTGCGCTGGCGCAGAAGCTTGAGACAACCGAGCAACTGGAGCGCGCGCGGGAGGCCGGTTTTGACCTGCTGCAAGGGCATGCTGCCGGTGTGACAGTCAGTGAGCCGTTGCCTCCCATCCGCCATCACGATGGTGTGCTCCAGACGTTTCAGTTGTGGTGATGAGGGGGCATCGATGAGTCCTGATCCTTTCACCGGCCAGTCCGTGCTGATCGTTCCCGGCCTTCATGGCAGCGGCCCTGACCACTGGCAAAGCCGCTGGGAGCGCCGCTACCCGCATTGGCGGCGTGTCGAGCAGGAGGACTGGAGCGTTCCCGATATCGCAGCCTGGACCGAGCGGCTTGGCGTTGTCGTTCTTGCCGCATCACAACCGGTGCTGATTGCTGCGCACAGTTTCGGCTGTCTGGCAGCTGCGGTCGTTGCCGCCCGTCATCCGCAACGCATTGCCGGAATCCTGTTTGTGGCGCCGGCCAATCCGGCCAAATTCGGCATTGCGTCGAAGTTGCCGCAACAGCGCTTCTCTTTTCCGAGCCGGGTCGTGGCCAGCGACAACGACCCGTGGATGCCGCTGGCGCTGGCCCGTGACTGGGCCGGGCGCTGGGGCAGTGCGCTGACGGTGCTTTTCGGGGCGGGGCACATCAATGCCGATTCGGGTCTGGGTGACTGGTCCGAGGGCCTCGACCTGCTCGCTGCCATCGGATTCGAGCGGGAACTCGCGGGTGAGGAAGCTGAAGGGATACAGGAATGAGCCGGGGCAAGACTTATCGCTTCAAACAGCACAGCGTATTGCCGGGCTTCGGACTGGCCATGGGATTCACGCTGGTTTATCTGGGTTTGATTGTGCTGCTGCCTTTGTCTGCGGCGTTCGTCAAGACGGCAACCCTGAGCTGGGCGCAGTTCTGGGATACGGTGACCGCGCCGCGGGTGCTGGCATCGTTCCGGCTCAGCTTTGGCGCATCGCTGCTCGCGGCCGTGATCAACACGGTATTCGGCCTCCTGCTGGCCTGGGTGCTGGTGCGCTACCGGTTTCCCGGCAAACGCATCGTCGATGCGCTGGTGGATCTGCCCTTTGCGCTGCCGACCGCGGTGGCCGGCATTGCGCTGACCGCGATCTACTCCGGCAACGGCCTGATCGGGCAATGGCTGCAGCCTCTGGGTATCAAGGTGGTGTTCACCCCGCTGGGGGTGCTGGTGGCGCTGATCTTCATCGGCCTGCCATTCGTGGTGCGCACGGTGCAACCGGTGATCGAGGACATTGAGGCTGAAATCGAGGAGGCTGCGGCCACCTTGGGGGCCAGCCGCTGGCAGACCTTTGCACGGGTGATTTTTCCGACGATCCTGCCCGCGCTGCTCACCGGATTCACGCTCGCCTTCGCGCGCGCCGTCGGTGAATACGGCTCGGTGATTTTTATCGCCGGCAACATGCCGATGGTCTCCGAGATCGTGCCGCTGATCATCATCACCAAGCTCGAGCAGTATGACTACGCTGGCGCGACCGCGGTAGCCGTGGTGATGCTGCTGGTTTCCTTCCTTTTCATATTAGTGATCAACCTGCTGCAATGGTGGAGCCGCAAACGCTATACCAACTTGGACTGACTGGAGATGCCATGAGTGCTGAACTTGCAATCAACGCGCCGCAGGTGATTGCGCGCAAGCCGGCCCGAAAGGCGACCTCGGAGTCGGGTCTGGTCCGCTTTGTCCTGATCGGGCTGGCGCTGTCCTATTTCGCGCTGCTGGTGCTGACCCCGCTGTTTGCGGTGTTCTACGAAGCGCTGAAAAAAGGGGCGGAGGCCTATTTCACGGCCATTACCGAGCCGGATGCGCTGTCGTCCATCCGGCTGACGTTGATGGTTGCGGCAGTGGCGGTGCCGCTCAATCTCGTTTTTGGTGTGGCTGCCGCCTGGGCCATCGCCAAGTTCGAGTTTCGCGGCAAGAGCCTGCTGATCACGCTGATCGACCTGCCGTTCTCGGTGTCACCGGTGATCTCCGGCCTGATCTATGTGCTGGTGTTCGGCCTGCAGGGCTGGCTGGGGCCGTGGTTGCAGGCGCATGACATCAAGGTGATCTTTGCGCTGCCGGGCATTTTTCTTGCCACCGTGTTTGTGACGGTGCCGTTTGTTGCGCGCGAACTGATTCCGCTGATGCAGGCGCAGGGCTCGGAGGAGGAAGAGGCCGCGCTGGTGCTGGGCGCCAGCGGCTGGCAGACCTTTTTCAGGGTCACCCTGCCCAATATCAAGTGGGGAATTGTCTACGGCGTCATTCTCTGCAATGCGCGGGCGATGGGCGAATTCGGCGCGGTCGCGGTGGTCTCTGGCCACATCCGCGGCCTGACCAATACCATGCCGCTGCACGTCGAAATTCTTTACAACGAATACCAATTCTCGGCGGCTTTTGCCGTGGCTTCCCTTCTTGCCCTGCTGGCGCTGGTGACCCTGGTCATCAAGACGCTGGTCGAGTGGCGGGTGAAGCACTGAGTCCATGGTCGTTTGAAATTCATCCGAGACATCCGGAGCAAACATGAGCATCGAAGTCAGGAACATACGCAAATCTTTTGACGAATTTAAGGCGGTCGACAATGTCAGCCTCGACGTGCCCACCGGGGAACTGGTGGCGCTGCTGGGCCCCTCGGGGTCGGGCAAGACCACACTGCTGCGCATCATCGCCGGCCTCGAGCAGGCCGACAGCGGCGAAGTGCTGTTTCACGGCGAGGATGCGACCAGCGCCCATGTCAGCGAACGCAAGGTCGGCTTTGTGTTCCAGCACTATGCGCTGTTCCGTCACATGACGGTATTCGAGAACGTCGCCTTCGGGCTGCGCGTGCGGCCCCGCCGCGTGCGCCCTTCCGAGGAGAAAATCCGCGAAAAAGTGCATGAGCTGCTGCAACTGGTGCAGCTTGACTGGCTGGCGGGACACTACCCGCACCAGCTCTCGGGCGGGCAGCGCCAGCGTATCGCACTGGCCCGCGCGCTGGCGGTCGAGCCCAAGGTGCTGCTGCTTGATGAGCCTTTCGGCGCGCTCGATGCCAAGGTGCGCAAGGAGCTGCGCGCCTGGCTGCGCCGGCTGCACGATGAGGTGCATGTCACCAGCGTTTTCGTGACCCATGACCAGGAGGAGGCGCTGGAAGTCTCCGACCGGATTGTTGTGATGAACCAGGGCCGGGTCGAGCAGATCGGTTCTCCGGAGGAGGTCTACAGCCGCCCGGCTACACCTTTCGTGTTTGGCTTTCTCGGCAACGTCAACGTGTTTCATGGGCGTACCCACGATGGCTGGCTGCAGTTGGGAGACGCGCGGTTCGAGGTTCCGGACGGAACGGATGCCAGGGATGGCGCCGCGCTCGCCTATGTCCGGCCGCACGAGATCGAGATCGAGAGATTTTCGCCGGGAGCCAAGGGCATCACCGCCCAGTTGCAGCGCGCTCTGGTGGTCGGTGCCACCGCGCGGCTCGAGCTTGAACGCGAGGACAACGCGCAGATCATCGAGGCTGAACTGCCCGAGCACCGCTTCCGTCAGCTGGCCCTCAAGGCTGGTGAGACGTTGATTCTGCGTCCCCGTGAACTGAGGGTGTTTCATGATCATGCTGCAAGTTGAGCCCGGCGCCGTTCCCGCCTTCATCACGCAGTGAGCGGCAATGCAGTGTTCTGCATCCGTATCTGACGGATGTTTTCATAAACAGGGGTCGACCGGACAGCCGGAGGCATTCCCGCATCTCAATGGAGTGGCTCATGTTGTTCGTCATCCCGCCGGAAGCCCCGGCCACTGAATCGACCGAAATACGAGTGACACTGGCAGAACGCAGTACCCGCTGGCGCGGCATGTTGCTGAGTGTTGTTGTGTTGGCAGCAAGTTTTTCGGGTGTCGCACAGGCGGAATTTCCTAAACGTCCTGTGCGCATCATCGTGCCGTTTTCCCCCGGCGGTGCCACCGACATCGTGGCGCGGCTGCTTGGCCGCCAACTGGGCGAGGCTTGGGGGCAGACCGTGGTCATCGACAATCGCGCCGGAGCCGGCGGCAACATTGGCGCTGAACTGGCCGCGAAGTCCGCGCCCGATGGCCATACCCTGCTGTTTCCCTCGGGCTCGGTGCTGACTGCGAATCCACACATCTACAAACAACTGCCATTCGACCCGCTGCGTGATTTTCAGCCCGTGGTGAATGTTGCTAGCGGCCCGCAGGCGGTTGTGGTGGCCAACGGATTGCCGGTGCGCAACGTGTCCGAGCTGATTGCGCTGGCGAAAAAGTCGCCGCTGAATTTCGGTTCGGCTGGCATAGGCAGCCAGATTCATCTGGCTGCGGAAAATCTGCTGCACAGTGCGGGCGTCAATGCAACCCATGTGCCGTACAAGGGCGAGGGGCCGGCGCTGACTGATCTGGCTGGCGGACAGATCCAGTTTCTGACTTCCAATCTGTCGGCAGCGCTTGCTTTTGTGATGTCCGGCAAAGTGCGCGCGATTGCAGTGACCAGCAAAACCCGGGTACCGCAATTGCCCGAGGTGCCGGCCGTTGCTGAAACCATTCCGGGCTTCGAGAACCTCGGCTGGTTCGGACTGGTGGCACCCAGTGGCGTGCCGCAGTACATCATCACCCGCCTGCATGCCGATACCATTGCCGTGCTGAGGGAGGCTGAGGTGCGCAAGCGCTTTGCCGACCTGACGCTGGCGCCAGTCGGCAACACACCGGCGGAATTCACCCGGGCGATCCGCGAGGAGTCGGCGCGCTGGGCGAGGGTGGTAAGCGAGCGGGGTATCGTGGCGAAGTAATACAGGCAAACCGGGCGGCTGGCCGGAGGGGCGGTCAGACCACCTTGCCCTCTGAAACACGCTAAAATTCAGGCTTTTAGCGTGCCTTTCAGGGCCCCGGGCGAGTGCCATG
>JAIENU010000052.1 GCA_019751125.1 Burkholderiales bacterium
GCACGGTTACGGCGGCGCGGGGCGGCGACTTGAATGCGCCGCGGTTTTTATCGTCAGCAGCAGCGCGACGAACGCCGCGCTTTAAATAAATTATTCAATAAAAACAATTGCTTATATAAAACACCGGGGCGGGATGCACTGCCGGCACCGTGGTGCCGACACAAGGTGTCTGAATGAATCCCTCCTGATCCCTTGCCCGGATTTTTGATTACGCAACGGCGACCCTGGCAATGACACCGGCATCGGGCAAAGACTGCAGATCACGGCAAAGTTGCAGCAGATGATCAGCGCCACGTTTGTCGAGAATCCCCGCGGTCAAGCTGCGGAATTTTGCTTCGAGGTCGGCATCACTCATCGGTCTTTCGAGCGAACCAAGGGGATGCAGCACCTCCCGCTGAAGCAGGCGACCGTCACGCAAACGGATCGCGACCCGGGCCTGGGTCCACTGCAGGCTGTCATCGACTGTGGCACGCACCCGCTTGCGCAGGGTCACAACCTCCGCATCCTGCACGCAGGCATCACTGAATTCCGCCTCGCCGGCCTCGCCGCGGACGACGGCAACCGCAGCAGCATGAAACACGCTGAACTTGCCTTCAAGGCCCGTCAGCGGTGAAGGCTTGCCGGTCAACTCCAGCACCAGTGGTGCAACCGCGAGTTCAACGGTTTCGATCGCATCCGGCCTCAGCCCGTATTCATTGCGCAGCTGTATGCAGCCGTCGATGGCGCCGTGCACGACCAATCCGCAAGCGAAAGGCTTGTACATGTTGGAGGACAGCTCGTAATGCCTGCCCCATTCGCCGACAATCACTTCGGGATCAAAGTGCGTGGACAACACATGGCCGAATCCGCGCTTTGCTTCAATGCCCTGCTCCGAACTGGTGAAGCCTTCTCGGGCGAGCAAGGCTGCATGCAGGCCGTTCTGCGCTGCGCGCCCGGGATGCAGGCATTTGCACATCGAGCCGAACATCTCGCGCAATCCGGCGGACTGGGTTGCCGCCATGCCCAGCGCCCAGGCCATCTGCTGCTCACCAAGTCGCAACAGCTTGCCGGCAGCGGCTGCCGCGCCAAAGACGCCCGCAGTGCCGGTGATATGCCAGCCCGCGTCGTAATGCTGGGGAAACACCGAGCGCCCGATCCTGCACTCGACCTCGACGCCCAGCACAAAGGCATGTGCAAGCTCTGCACCGCTGAAACCGCGCCACTCGGCCAGCGCAAGCAGCGCCGGAAACACCGGCGAGCTCGGATGTATGGCCTCGGCCTGGGTGTCGTCAAAATCAAGGACATGCGAGCTGATGCCGTTGATCAACGCCGCATTGAGGATATCCATGCGTTCGCCACGGCCCAGTACCCCTGCCTGTGCGGGGCCGGCAAAGGGCAGCACTGCCGCCAGCGCGCGGTCAACCGTTTCATGGCGGGAGCCGCCGATCGCACAGCCACACCAGTTGAGCAGCGCACGCCCGGCCTCGCGCAACACCTCAGCAGGAACATCACCGGGACGCGATTCAACAACCCGGCGGGCCAGCCACCTCGTCACATCCTGCATGCATCTCCCCGTCCGAAGAACTGTCTGAAACAAGGCCTTGAGCAGTGGATGATGCCGGCCCTCGTTATTGTGGTCCTGCAGAAAAATCAGCGCGGAATGCCACCCTCAATGGTGGTCCGGTACAACAGCCTGCGCTGCGGCAACTCGTAATCCCTGGTCGCCAGGTGCAAGGTCGCAGCATTGTCCCACATCACCACGTCGCCCTTGCGCCAGACATGGCGGTAGATGTACTTGGGTTGGATGCAGTGTTCTGTCAGTTCCGTGATCAGGTCCAAAGCCTGGCGCTCCGGCATGCCCTCAATCCCGACACATTCACCCTCGAACACATAAAGGGCCTTGCGTCCGGTCTTGGGATGGGTGCGCACCACCGGATGCGCGACATCCGGGGTCTGATTGAGTTGTTCGCGTGTCAGCTTGGCGCGCTGGCTTCCTGCAATACGCTTGCGCTGGCCGTAGCTGTGTATTGCTTTTTTGCCATCGAGCAAGCTCTTCATCTCCTGCGAAAGCCCCTCGTAGGCCGGCGCGGTACCGGCGAACAAGGTGTCGCCAAGCGGCTGGCCGTCATCGCCATGCGGGATCTCCACCGCATACAGCACCGATCCGCGGCTCGGCCGCTCGCGATAGGAGGTATCGGTATGCCAGGTCTGCCCGGCATCGGGCAAACCGATAAAACGGTCCTCGTCATCCTTGATATTGGAAACCACCAGCACTTCCGGATGGCCCGGCAACAGGTAGGGCTTAAGCACATGGATCTCCAGCGGCCCGAAATGACGGGAAAACCGGATTTGCTGCTCCGGGGTCAGTTGCTGGTCGCGGAAGACCAGCACTGAATAACGGTCATAGGCCGATTCGATATGTTGCATGATCGCCGCATCCAGGGGCCGGGAGAGATCGACCCCGCGGATTTCGGCGCCGATCGGCGCATTCAGGGGAACCACGCGCATGACTTCACTGACAACGGCATCCATTGCTCAATCTCCATGGCCGGTTTGTTGGGGTGACTTTGTTCAGTCCGGGGCGCAGGATAAAAAGCCGGGTGCCATGCTGTAAAAGACTTTTATTTGCTTTACCCAAAACTTCTGGTTATGGTTTGGCGATGAAGCTCCAGCAACTGCGCTACCTCTGCGCCGTGGTTGACCACGGCTTCAACGTGACCGCCGCCTCGCAGGCGCTGTTCACCTCGCAACCGGGTGTCAGCAAGCAGATCCGCCAGCTCGAACGGGAGCTCGGCGTGGAAATCCTGTTCCGCCAGGGCAACCGCATCGCCGGCCTGACTGATCCCGGTAAGGAGCTGGTGGCGGCTGCGCAGCGCCTGCTGATCGACTCGGCGGAGTTCCAGAAAATCGCTGAGGGCTACTCCTCGGCCGACAGTGGCAGCCTGCGTGTTGCAACAACACACCTGCATGCGCGTTACCCGCTGCTGCCGGTGATCAGCGCCTTCTCCAAAAAATACCCCAAGGTCAGCCTCGGTCTTTTCGAGGGCCCGCCGGCAGAGATCGCCGAGCGTGTCAGCAACGGACAGGCCGACATCGGCATCACCACCGGCCCGGCCGAACCCGACCCACAGCTGGTGATGCTGCCGGCCTATCCCATCGGACGTTGCCTGATCACCCCTCCCGGTCATCCGCTGCAGAAACTCTCCCGCGTCACACTCGCTGCCATCGCGAAATATCCGCTGATCGTCTACGACTCCAGCTTCAGTTCCGGCTGGACGGTGATCCAGGCCTTCGAGAAACAACGGCTGTCCCCGAAAATCGTGCTGAGCGCAACCAATGCCGATGTCATCAAGGCCTATGTCGCTTCTGGTCTGGGCGTCGCCATCCTGCAAAGCATGGCGCATGACCCGAAGGTGGACACTGCAATCCGCGCCACGCCGGTCGACCACCTGATCGCCCCGTCCACGACGCACATCATGCTGCGCTCCGGCAAATACCTCACACGCTACATGTTCGACTTCATTGAAATGTTCTCGAAAAAATGGCCGGCGGCCCAGGTGCGCAATGCGCTGCGGCGCGGCCTGCGCGCGTCGCGGACACCATAACCAAAAGTTCGGTGCGCTGAAAAAAAGTTCTTGGGCAGGCGGCAGGGGTCATCTCTAGAATTTCCCGGCCAGAATCCGGACAAGCCGGCAACACCAGACCGGCGGACCTGGCCGCATCCGTGCGTCGTTGGCGTCACGGTTAGCCAATCCACGAGGAGGTCCGCATGACCATAACCAAGCTGCTGACCGGCCTGGCGGCCATCTGCATTGCCGCCACTGCCATCGCCCAGCCCTATCCCGCCAAAACCGTCCGCCTTATTTCGCCCTACCCTCCGGGTGGCGGTACCGATGCAACCGCCCGCATCATCGCCCAGGCACTCGGCGACCAGATGGGCCAGCAGGTCATCGTCGACAGCCGCGGTGGCGCCAGTGGCCAGATCGGAACGGAACTCGCCGCAAAATCCCCTGCCGACGGCTACACCCTGGTGCTGGGCAACGTCGCGCCGCTGGCCATCCTGCCGGGCTCGGGCATCAAGCTGCCCTATGACGCTGCCGCCAGCTTCACGCCCATCAGCCTGATGGCACTGTCAGATTATGTGTTGACGGTGCATCCCTCCCTGCCCGTGCGTGCCCCGAAGGACCTGCTGGCCCTGGCCAAGTCAAAACCCGGCACGCTGACCTATGCCTCCAGCGGCAATCTGGGCGGCCCGCACCTTGCAGGAGAACTGATCAACCTGATGGGCAACGTGAAAATCCTCCACGTGCCTTACAAAGGCAACGGTCCCGCGGCCATCGCGCTGCTGACCGGTGAAAGCACGATGATGTTCGGCAGCGGGCCTTCGGTGATCCCGCACGTCAACAACAACAAGCTGCGTGCCATCGCCACCACCGGCAAGAAACGCACGATCCCGGAACTGCCGGCGATGACCGAACTGCTGCCCGGTTACGAAGTGACGCAGTGGTACGGCATCCTCGTACCGGCCGGCACCCCCAGGGACATTGTTGAACGACTGAACCGTGAAATGGTGCGTGCAGTGGCCAACCCCAAGATTGCCGCGATGCTGGTCAAACTCGGCACCCTGCCGGTTTCGACAAGCTCGGAAGAGTTCGCCGCCTTCATCAAATCCGAGCAGGCCAAATACGCCAGGGTGATCCGGGAAGCCGGCATCAAACCCGAATAAATCCGCGGAGCGCACCATCAGCATGAATGCCGTTGTCGACGAATTCGAATTCTTCCTGGACAAGCAGTGGTCGGATGGCCTGCCGGTGGTCACACCCACCGAGGCCCGCGTGCAATGGATGCTCTCCGGCACCAGCCGCAGCCCCGACGAACCGGTTGGCAACATCCCGCCGGCGATGGAGCCGGCCACCGTTCGCACGGTGGCCATCCACGCCGTGATGGCCGGCTGCAAACCGGAATATCTGCCGGTGGTGCTGGGCGGCATCACGCTGATGCTGCGCGAGGAATTCAATCTGAACGGCGTGCAGGGCACCATGCATGGCGTGGCGCCGCTGATGATCGTCAACGGCCCTCATGCGCAGAAGATCGGCCTGCACGGTGGCAACGGCTGCTTTGGTCCGGGTTTTCGTGCCAATGCCACCATCGGCCGCGCAATCCGCCTGATGCTGACCAACCTTGGCGGCGGCATTCCCGGCGTTGGCTCGGCAACAGTGTTCTCGACGCCGCTGCGTTACACCGCCTGCCTGACCGAGAACACCGAACGCAGCCCCTGGGGCACCATTGCCGAATCCAGGGGTTACGCGGCATCGGACAACGTGATCACCTGTGCCATGGTCGAGAGCCCGCGGCTTTGTTACGACGATGTCAGCCAGGAGCCGGAGCGGCTGCTGACGGGCATCGCCGACTCGATGGCGGCGATGAGCTCATGGAACATGCATGTGCGCTCGGACATGGTCGTCGCGATGAGCCCGGAGCAGGCAACCATCTGCGCCAGCGCCGGCATGGACCGCAACGCCGTGCACCGCCGCCTGCGCGAACTTGCCGGCCGCCGTGTGCGAGACCTGAAAAACGGCGGCAACTGGCGCCGCGAGCGTGCATTGAAGATCAACGTGAACCCCGACGACGATGACTGTTTCGTGCCGGTCATCAAGGATGAGCGCGATCTTCACCTTGTTGTTGCCGGCGGCTGGGGTCCGCTGACCGCGGTCTGCCACGGCTGGGGCGGCGGCAGCCGTGCCGTGCACGGCAGCTACAAGGTCTGAACAGCCCCAGTCATTGATCCCGCAATTTCCGGAACTTCCAACATGAATGCCGTTGTCGACGAATTCGAATTCTTCCTGGACAAGCAGTGGTCGGATGGCCTGCCGGTAGTCACACCCACCGAGGCCCGCGTGCAATGGATGCTCTCCGGCATCCGGCGCGACCCCGACGAACCGGTTGGCAGCATCCCGCCGGCGATGGAGCCGGCCACCGTGCGCACGGTGGCCATCCACGCCGTGATGGCCGGCTGCAAACCGGAATATCTGCCGGTGGTGCTGGGCGGCATCACGCTGATGCTGCGCGAGGAATTCAACATGAATGGCGTACAGGGCACCATGCACGGCGTGGCACCGCTGATGATCGTCAACGGCCCTCATGCGCAGAAGATCGGCCTGCACGGTGGCAACGGCTGCTTTGGTCCGAGCTTCCGCGCCAACGCCACCATCGGCCGCGCGATCCGCCTGATGATGCTCAACCTCGGCGGCGGCATCGCCGGCATCGCTTCGGCAACCATTTTCGCCACACCGCTGCGTTACACCGCCTGCATCACCGAAAACACCGAACGCAGCCCCTGGGAAACGCTGGCCTGCTCCAAGGGCTACGCAGCCTCGGACAACGTGATCACCTGCGCGATGGTTGAAAGCCCCCGGCTGTGCTTCGACGATGTCAGCCAGGAGCCGCAGCGCCTGCTCAACGGCATCGCCGACTCAATGGTCGCCATGGGCTCATGGAACATGCATGCGCAATCGGACATGGTGGTGGCAATGGGCCCGCAGCATGCAACGATCTGCGCGAATGCCGGCATGAGCCGGGCCGATGTCCACGCAAAGCTGTGCGAACTGGCCGGCCGCCGTGTGCGCGACCTCAAAAACGGCGGCAACTGGCGCCGTGAACGCGCGCTGGGCTTCCCGATCAAGGTCAATCCGGACGATGACGATTTTTTCATTCCGGCGATCAAGGATCCCAAAGACCTGCAGCTGATTGTCGCCGGTGGCTGGGGCCCCTGCACCGCCGTCTGCCACGGCTGGAGCGGCGGCAGCCGCGCCGTGCACGGCACTTACGAAACCTGACCTCTTTCCCGAAACCGACCAGGAGAAACGCCATGAACGAAGCACTTGGATTCATCGACCCCACAGCCGGCGGCGGCAAAAGCCGGGTCCCGCTCGCGCCGCGCCCGATGGATCTTGCCGGCAAGGTCGTCGGCCTGCTCGACAACACCAAGGAACAGGGCACACTGATTCTTGAAACACTGGGGGCCGCGCTGCGTGAACGATATGGCGTCGCGCGCGTGGTCATCCGCAGCAAGGAACACTACTCGAAGCCCGCGACCGACGCGCTGATCGACGACATGGCCAGGGAAGTGCAGGTGGCCATTGCCGCCGTCGGTGGATGAGGGTCTTGCACGTTGTGCAGTGTGCACGACACCATCGAATTCGAAAAACGCGGCATTCCGGCAACCGTGGTCATCACCCAGGCATTCCGTAATGCCGCCGTGTTCCAGTTCAAGGGCAAGGGTATGGAAGGACACCCTTACATCGAATTGCCGCATCCGATCAGCAACCTCAAGCCCGAGGAAATGCAGGAGGTCACGCTGCGTTTTGTCGAGCAGACGGTGAAGCAGCTCGTCGCCTGATCTGAAGGCATATCCGTCAACAATAAGGCCGCCCGAGGGCGGCCTTATTTTTTATCAATAAAAACAATGGCTTACGAAATATCGCCCTGTATAGTCACACTTTCAGGGGTTTGTAGCGCAGGCGCTTGGGCTTGGCGCCCTCCTCGCCCAGCCGCTTGCGTTTGTCGGCCTCGTATTCCTGGTAGTTGCCGGAGAATAAGGTCCACTGCGAATCACCTTCCGCCGCCAGGATGTGCGTGGCGATGCGGTCGAGGAACCAGCGGTCGTGCGAGATCACCAGCACGCAGCCGGCGAATTCGAGCAGCGCGTCTTCCAGCGCACGCAGCGTTTCAACGTCCAGGTCGTTTGACGGTTCGTCGAGCAGCAGCACGTTGGCGCCCTTCAACAGCGTGTGTGCAAGGTGCAGCCGGCCGCGTTCACCGCCGGACAGCGTGCCGACTTTTTTCTGCTGGTCCTGGCCCTTGAAGTTGAAGCGGCCGAGGTAGGCGCGCGAGGGCATCTCGAATTTGCCGACGTTGATGATGTCGAGCCCGCCGGAAATGGCTTCCCAGGCCGTCTTGTCATCGGGCAATGATTCGCGAGACTGGTCCACCACGGCGAGCTTCACCGTCGAACCGATCACCACTTCGCCGGAATCCGGCTGGTCCCTGCCCGCAATCATCTTGAACAGCGTCGATTTGCCGGCGCCGTTGGGGCCGATGATGCCGACGATGGCGCCGGGGGGAATCGCGAACGACAGCTTGTCGATCAGCAGCCGGTCGCCGAAGCCCTTGGACACATCCTTGAACTCGATCACGCTCTCACCGAGGCGGTCAGCCACCGGGATGAAAATTTCCTGGGTTTCGTTGCGCTTCTGGTAATCAAACGACGACAGCTCCTCGAAGCGCGCAATCCTCGCCTTCGATTTCGCCTGGCGGCCCTTGGCATTCTGGCGCACCCATTCCAGCTCTTTCGCCAGCGCCTTCTGCCGCGCTGACTCGGTGGCCTCTTCCTTCTGCAACCGGTCTTCCTTCTGCTCCAGCCAGGAGCTGTAGTTGCCCTTCCACGGAATGCCGTGGCCGCGGTCGAGCTCGAGAATCCACTCCGCGGCGTTGTCGAGGAAGTAGCGGTCGTGGGTCACCGCGACCACGGTGCCGGGAAAGCGGTGCAGGAACTGCTCCAGCCAGTCGACGCTCTCGGCATCAAGGTGGTTGGTCGGCTCGTCGAGCAGCAGCATGTCCGGCTTCGACAGCAGCATCCGGCACAGCGCAACACGGCGCTTCTCGCCACCGGAGAGTTTGTCGATCCTGGCATCCCATGGCGGCAGGCGCAGTGCGTCGGCGGCGATCTCGAGCTGGTGCTCGGTATCCGAACCGGAGTTGGCGAGTATCGCCTCGTACTTGGCCTGCTCGGCGGCGAGCTTGTCAAAGTCCGCATCCGGCTCGGCATAGGCAGCATAGATTTCGTCGAGCTTTTTCTGCGCGCCGAACACCTCGCCCAGGCCTTCCTCCACCGCCTCACGCACAGTCTGCTCGGGATTCAGCTGCGGCTCCTGCTGCAGGAAGCCGATGTTCAGGTTGGGCATCGGCGTCGCCTCGCCGTCGTATTCCTTGTCGACACCGGCCATGATCTTGAGCAGGCTGGACTTGCCCGAACCGTTGACGCCGAGCACGCCGATCTTGGCGCCGGGGAAAAACGACAGCGAAATGTCCTTGAGGATGACGCGCTTGGGCGGCACAACCTTGCCGACCCGGTTCATCGTGAATACGTACTGAGCCATGATGCGAAATTCCGGAGGGTTCGAAAAAAGGAATGAAAAAGAACCGCGAGGATACCGAAAACCGGCGGCACGCGGGTAACCGGCGCGAGTCGTGGATAATGCGGCCTTTCCCACCACTGCAACGGAACGGCAAGCATGCCCATCGTCAGTCCCTGGCTCACCCTCGGTTACGTCATCCCCCACCTCTACACCGACATGGACGCCTACCAGTTCTATCGCGTCGCACCGGACGGCATGATGCTGGTAACCACCGGCCTGAACCTGAAGGAATACAGCCTCGCCGCGGTCGAAACCGAACTGCCGGCACTGTGGGCTGCCTTCGACCGCCTCAAGGGCAAGAAAGTTGACCGCATCGCACTGAGCGGCGTGCCGGTGGCTTCAGTGCTCGGACGGAAAAAGATGCGTGAAATCCTCGATGAAGGCGCACAGCGCACCGGCATCGCCTGCGACACCGACCTCGAAGCGCATATCGCGACATTGCAGCATTTCGGCGTCACCAAACTTGCCCTGGCCACACGCTGGCCCGAACACGTCAACACCGCGCTGTCGAACTATCTGAAGGAAGCCGGCATTGAAGTGGTGTCACTGCGTGCCCAAGGCCGCAACCTCGACCAGAACAAGATCTCCAGCCCGCTCGCCGACCATGAGCTGGCGCTGGAGCTGGGCCGCGCCGCACTCGCCGCTGCCCCCGAAGCCCAGGCCCTGCTGCTGCCCGGCGGCCTGTGGTTCGCGATCCACGCGGTGCCCATCCTCGAAGCCGAGTTCGGCAAGCCAGTGCTGCTCAACATCACCTCGACCACGCGCACGGCACTCGCTGCCGCACCGCAGCCGTTGAAGATCAGGCCGGATGCGAAGTGGGGCAAGGTGATGGCGGGCTGCTGAGCATGCTCAGCCCGCGGCAACCACCTTGCTGCTGACCAAACCCTCGATCTCCGCCTCGGCATAACCCACCGACTTCAGCACCTCCCGCGTGTGCTCTCCCACATGCGGAATGTCGAGCCGGGTGCCGAAACGCTGGCCGTTCATTTCCACCGGCAGCACCGGCACCTTGGTCTTGACCCCATTGTTCAGCCGCACCGGCGTCAGACCGCCCGAGGCATTGAGGTGCTTGTCATCAAACAGGTCTTCGGGCTTGGCGATCGGTGCGAAGGGCAAACCGAGTTTCTCGCAGCGATCCATCAGTTCCTGCTTGCCCATCTTGGCGAAGATTTCGCTGACCACGGGCAGGATGCGCGGCCTTGCCTCGACGCGCTGCGGGTTGGTTTTGTGCAGCGGGTCGTTGAACAGATCCATCAGGCCGAACGATTCGCAGAACACCTTCCACTGGGTATCGGTAACCACCCCGACAAAAACCAGTTCGCCCTCTTTCGTTTTGAAGTTGTCGTACAGCGCCCAGGCACGGATGCGGTCGGGCATCGG
>JAIENU010000196.1 GCA_019751125.1 Burkholderiales bacterium
GGCGAGAACACATAGATCATCGGTCCGGCGCCGGCGACTTCCCAGCCGGCGGTGGCGACGATATTGCCATCAGCGTCCAGCGTCATCCCGTCGATGCCGCGGTGGATGTCGCGATAGTCCTCGCCCCAGGTGAACAGCGTCTTGTACGGGCCGAGGCTGCCGTCATCGCGGATTGGATAGGCGCGCAGCTCGCGGGTGATGCCTGCGGTGAAGCTGCTTTCAGCAACATACAGCGTGCTCTGGTCCTGCGACACCAGGATGCCGTTGGGCTGGGTGGTGTCGAACACGACGCGGGTGATGGAATACGTGCCGTCCTTCTGCGGATCGAGGCGGTAGACCGAGCGGTTGTCGAGTTCTTCCTTTTCCGTCTTGTCGACGTTGCCGTCATTCCAGGGATTGGTGAACCAGATGCGACCCTTGCGGTCGATTGCGAGGTCGTTCGGCGTATTGAGCCGCTTGCCTTCGAACTTGTCGGCGATCACCACATTCCTGCCGTCGGGATCGAAGCGCATCACGCTGCGTCCACCCTGGCAGCAGCCGAAAAGGCGGCCCTGGGCGTCGAAGGCCAGGCCGTTGACGCGGTCAAGCCCGGTGCGCCATGGCGTGATGGCGTTGGTCTTCGGATCGCAGCGGAAGATGGTGTTGGCGTGGATGTGGGTGAAGTAGATGTGTTCCCCATCCCACACCGGGCCTTCGGTGATCGGCAGGCCGTCGGGTTTTTTCAGCAGCTCGAATTTCCACGCCATGATGTTCTCTCCGAAAAAAATCCCCCGCGAACGGGGGATGATCCTGATGCCGTTGCAGTGATTTATCGCTCAGGCGGTCAGCAGCGGACGCAGCTTGGTGATACTGCCGATTTTCTCGATATTCCACACCGCATCGCAGAGCTTGCGCGAGCGTGCCGCGCCAAGGATCGGCGCCATCAGGTGGTAGCACTTCTCGTCGACCTGGGCGCGGGTCATCGGGTTTTGCGCGGTGCCGAGCACTGCTTTCACATGCTTGTGCAGGGTTTTGCCGTTCTTCAGCTTCAGTTCGAGGATGCCCTGGCGCGACGGCAGCGCCGCGGTCAGTGCGTCATCGCCGTAGAGCGTGATGCGTTTGCGCAGGTCGAGCACGCGCTTGTCGAACATGCGCTTCTCGTCATGCGAGGACTTGAAGGTGACGATGCCGTCGATCAGCATCACCGCGCACAGGTGCTGCATGCAGATGTCGGGCATGTTGCGGTTGTCGGTGGTGTTGGCGGCCTGGTGGGCGACCCGGATCACCAGCTTGTCGACGTCTGCCGCCTTGACGCCGTGCTCGCGGATCAGTTCGAGCAGGCCGTCGAGCGGCGCCTGGATCGGTGAGCCCACGGACCAGCGCTTGATGTTGGTGTTCATGATCTCGTAGACCTTGCCCAGATCCTTGATCAGACGCTGCGGTTGCGGTTTCAGGCCGATGCGGCGGGTTTCATCGTAGGCCACATAAAAGTTGCGCTCGCCGGAGAACACATCTTCCACCGCGGTAAAGCCCGAGGCCACCATCGACGCCGCGGCGGTACCGTTGCGCGCCGGCATGCCGCCGAAGTCAAAGGCCTTCTCGATGTGCTCCTCGTCGCGCATCCAGCAGGAAATGCCCGAACATTGCTGCGCGGTGTAGGACAGTGCGTGGCGCATGCCGTTGTAGTCCAGGCCCGCCAGCAGCGAGGCCGCAGCCGCCGCGCCGAAACCGGGGCCGAAACTGTGCGTGGAGTGGCCGGCCTGGCGGAAATCATAGGGATGCAGCGACAGGTTGAGGCGAGCGCACAGGTCGTAACCGAGGGCCACGGCGCGCAGCAGTTGCGTGCCGTTGGATTTTTCGCGTTCGCCCATCGCCAGCGCCGCCGGCACGATGGCGCAGCCGGGGTGCGACAGCGAGGCGGCATGTGAATCATCGGTCTCGTCGGCGTGGGCGAGCATGCCGTTGATGTGCGCAGCCTGCTCGGCGTTGGTGACGATCTTGGAGCCGATCACCAGCGCCTGCGGCGCGCCGCCCAGCGTCTTCGCGTAGGCAATGGCCTTGGTGCCCGGCAGCAGGCGTGAGCCCGAAACCATTGCGGCGATGGTGTCGAGCACATGGTGTTTGGTTTTTTCGGCGACCTGTTTCGGCAGCGGTTTTTTTGATGCAGCGGCCATATAGGTGGCCAGTGTCTTCATCAGCGGCGACACGGTGGTTTTGGGATTGCTTTTTGATTTTTGGCTCATGGCATGATCACTCCGCCGTTGATGTGAATGGATTGTCCGGTGATGTAGCGTGCCTCGGGTCCGCACAGCATGCGCACCATGGCCGCGATTTCCTGGGGTTCGCCGCGCCGGCCGACCAGCGGCAGGGTCTTGCGGTGGTCGGGGCGGGCCGGCGCGCCGGGCAGGCCACGCACGGTGTCGATCGGACCCGGCACCACGCAATTCACGGTGATGTTGTTTTCAGCGAGGTCATGGGCCACCGCCTTGGTCATCGCGGCGAGGCCGCCCTTGGCCGCCACCACATGCGATCGGTGCAGCGCGCCCTTGTGGCCGGTGAGCCCGCCGATGTAGACCAGCGAGCCGCCGCCCGCCTTGACCAGGTGCGGCAGTGCAGCCTGCGACACCAGGAAGGCGCCGTCGAGCACGGTGGAAATCACGCGCTTCCACTCTTCATAAGTGATGCTTGCAAACGGGGTCTCGGCGCGGATCGCGGCGTTGCTGACCACCATGTCGAGGCGGCCGAACTGCTTCACGGTTTCATCGACCAGATGCTGCACGGCCTTCGGGTCGGTGATGTCGCCCATGCACAGCGCGGCGCGGCCGCCGGCTTTCTGGATCATCGCCACGGTTTCCTCGCCGGCCTCGCGCGAGGTGTTGGCATTGATCATCACCGTGGCACCACCAGCGGCGAGCGCGCGCGAAATGGCGCGGCCGATGTTGCGCGCGCCGCCGGTAACCAGCGCGACCTTGCCGGCGAATTCGTCGCCGGGGCGCATCCCTATTTCATGAGACATAAATTTCCCTTTAAAAACAATTAGTTAGCAGTGAGCCCGGCTTCCCGCACCAGCTTGCCCCATTTGCTGATTTCGGACTGCAGGTGTTTGGTGAACTCCTGCGGCGTGGACACCGCCAGTTCCGCGCCCTGCACTGCGGCGCGTTCCTTGATGTCATTCATTGACGCCACGTTTTTCATTTCGGTGTTCAGGCGGTTGATGATCGCCGCAGGTGTACCACGCGGCAGCATCACGCCGTTCCAGGCGCTGACGTCAAAGCCGGGCAGGCCGGTTTCGGCCACGGTCGGCACGCCCGGCATCGCCGGCGAGCGCCGCGCCGAACCGATGGCGATGGCGCGGGCACGGTTGGCCTTGACGAAGGGCAGTGCCGCCGGGATGGTGGCGAAAGTCATCTGGGTTTCGCCGCTGACCACCGAGGTGAGCTGGGCACCGGTGCCCTTGTATGGCACATGCACGATGTCGACCTTGGCCATCGACTTGAACAGTTCGCCGGCGAGGTGGGCGGTGGCGCCGGTGGTGCCGGCGGCATAGTTGATCTTGCCGGGACGCGCCTTGGCGTAGGCGATCAGCTCCGGCACGGTCTTCACCGGCAGGTTGTTGTTGACCAGCAGCACGCCGGGGAACAGCGCGAACAGGCTGACCCGCTCGAAGCTCTTGATCGAGTCGTAGGACAGCTTGGGATGCAGGCTGGGCATCACCGAAAAGCTGGTGTGCGAATAAAGCACGGTGTAACCGTCGGGCACCGACTGCGCGACGATTTCCGAGGACACGATGCCGCCGCCGCCGGGGCGGTTGTCGATCACCACCTGCTGGCCGAGACGCTCGCCGAGGGCCTGCGCCAGCATGCGCGACATGATGTCTGTGGTGCCCCCCGGCGCCGAGATCACCACCATGCGGATCGGGCGTTCGGGATAGGCCGCGGCGGCCGGCAGCGCCGGCAGCAGTGCGAGCAGGGCGTAGGCGGCGCGAGCGCCGTGCGCGGACAGCCACATCGTTTGTTACTCCTCGGGTGGGGCGGCGGGGCGTGTGAGTGTTGCCACTGCAGCACGTGCGCCATGAGGGCGCCCGGCGATTCTAGCAGTCCTCATCCGCGCTCGTGACCGCATGTCCGTACTGTAAAATATTGCTTTAATTACCGGCCATTCGTGCCAGGGATCCTGCGGTGAAAAAGGCAGCAAAAGCGGCAGCGAAAAAACCGCGCGTCGGCATCGTCATGGGCAGCCAGAGCGACTGGGACGTGATGCAGCATGCGGTGGCGATGGTGCAGCAATTCGGCGTGACCTTCGAAGCGAAGGTGGTCTCCGCGCACCGCACACCGGATCTGCTTTATCAATACGCCGAAACCGCCGAAGCCCGCGGCCTGCATTGCATCATCGCCGGCGCCGGCGGTTCCGCCCACCTGCCGGGCATGCTCGCCGCGAAGACCATCGTGCCGGTGCTCGGCGTGCCGGTCACCTCGCGCGCGCTGCAGGGCCTCGATTCGCTGCTGTCCATCGTGCAGATGCCCAAGGGCATTCCGGTGGCGACCTTTGCCGTCGGTGAAGCCGGCGCCGCCAATGCCGGGCTGTTCGCGGTGGCGATGCTCGCGCGTGAAGACGCGAAGCTCGCGAAAAAACTCGCCGCCTTCCGCAAAAAGCAGAGCGCTTCGGTGCGGGCGATGAAGCTGCCGGTGAAGAAATAGCAATGATTTTTCCGGATGCCATGCTCGGCATGCTTGGCGGCGGCCAGCTGGGCCGCATGTTCACGCTTGCCGCGCACAGCATGGGTTACCGCGTCACCGTGCTCGACCCCGATCCACTGAGTCCCGCCGGCGCGATTGCCGACGTGCACCTTAAAGCGGCCTATCAGGATGTCGAGGCCCTGCAGCAACTCGCCGACACCTGCGAGGCGGTGACCACCGAATTCGAGAACGTGCCTGCCGAAAGCCTGCGCTGGCTGGCCAAACACTGCGCGGTACGGCCCGCAGGCGATGCGGTGGCCATCGCGCAGGACCGTGCGAAGGAAAAGAACTTTGTGCGCAGCTGCGGCATCGAGGTTGCGCCTTTCGCAGTGATTGAAAAAGACGCCGATCTGGATGTTGCCGACAGGAAACTGTTCCCCGGCATCCTCAAGCGCGCGCGTTTCGGCTACGACGGCAAGGGTCAGGCACGCGTAGCTGATGTCGCCGAAGCGAAACAGGCTTTTGCCGACATGGGTTCCGAATCCTGCGTGCTTGAGCAGCGCATCGACCTCGCCTGTGAAATCTCGGCGGTGGTGGCGCGCGGCGCCAATGGCGTGGGCACCGCCTTTCCGGTGGCCGAGAACCGCCACCGCAACGGCATCCTCGATGTCAGCATCGTGCCGGCACGGGTCAGTCCCGAGCTCGCGCAGCGTGCCGCCGACTGGGCGCTGAAAATTGCCGCCAAGCTCGATTACTGCGGCGTGCTTGCCGTGGAATTTTTTGTCACCAAAAACGGCGAGCTGCTGGTCAACGAAATGGCGCCGCGGCCGCACAACAGCGGCCACTACACCATCGACGCCTGCATGACCTCGCAATTCGAGCAGCAGGTGCGCATGCTGTGCGGCCTGCCGCCGGGCGAAACGCGCCTGCTGTCGCCGGTGGTGATGGTCAACCTGCTTGGCGAAGCCTGGCAGCGCGGTGCCCCGGCCTGGGACTGGGTGCTGGCGATGCCCGATGCCAAGCTGCACCTGTACGGCAAACACGAGGCCCGCCCCGGCCGCAAGATGGGCCACTACTGCGTGCTCGGTGACAGCGCCGACAGCGCGCTGAAAAGCGCGCTGGCCGCAAGGGCCGCGCTGTATCCTGACTGGAAAGACTGATCCATCCAACCGGAACGACGATGAGCAATGCCCCGCTGTACCAGACTGATCTGAAGAGCCTGCCTTTCCTGCATCGCGGCAAGGTGCGCGACATCTATGCCGTCGGCGACGACAAGCTGCTGGTGGTGCAGAGCGACAGGCTGTCAGCCTTCGACGTGATCCTTGATGATCCGATTCCCGGCAAGGGGCGCGTGCTGACCGAGCTGTCGTATTTCTGGTTCGACAAGCTGAAACACATCGTGCCCAACCACCTGACCGGCATCGACCCGGCCACCGTGGTGGCACCGAACGAGCGCGACCAGATCGCCGGCCGCGCGATGGTGGTCAAAAAGTACACGCCGCTGCTGGTCGAGGCGGTGGTGCGCGGTTACATCATCGGTTCCGGCTGGAGCGATTACCAGAAGACCGGCGCGATCTGCGGCATCAAGCTGCCTGCGGGCCTGAAGCAGGCGGAGAAGCTTGCCGGGCCGATTTTCACGCCGGCTTCAAAAGCCCCCGCCGGCCAGCACGATGAAAACATCAGCTACGAGGATGTTGTGAAAACCATAGGCGCCGCGCATACCGCGAAGGTCAAGGAAATTTCGATCCAGCTCTACCAGGCTGCCGCCGAATTTGCCGCGACGCGCGGCATCATCATCGCCGACACCAAGTTCGAGTTCGGCACCGATGCCGCCGGCAACGTGGTGCTGATCGACGAGGCGCTGACGCCGGACTCCTCGCGCTTCTGGCCGGCCTCCGAATACCGCACCGGCATCAGCCCGCCGAGTTTCGACAAGCAGTTCGTGCGCGACTGGCTGGAAACCCAGCCCTGGAACAAGAAGGCGCCGGCACCGCGGTTGCCCGCGGATGTGTTGAAGAAGACCTCGGAGAAATACCGCGAGGCACAAACCATGCTGCTGGGAAGCTGAGATGAACGCTGAAGCCGGCAAGCTTTTTTTCGAGGCTGACCGTGATGCCGCGCATGCGGTAACCACCGGCATCCTGCCCGACCGCGATATCGCCAAGCTGATCGAAGGCGGGCGCATCAGTGCCGAAGGCGGCGTGGATGCCTCGCAGATCCAGCCGGCGAGCCTTGATCTGCGCCTGGGCGCCACCGCCTGGCGTGTGCGCGCGAGTTTTCTGCCGGGCAAGGGCTCGACGGTGCAGGCCAAGATCGACCGCCTGCAGATGCACAAGATTGATCTCAGCAAGCCGACGGTGCTGGAAAAAGGCTGTGTCTACATCGCCGAGCTGATGGAAGAGCTGAAGCTGCCCGCCGACATTGCCGGCAGCGCCAACCCGAAAAGCTCCACCGGCCGCCTCGACATTTTCACGCGGCTGATCACCGATGCCGGCGCCGAGTTTGAAGGCGTGGCCGCCGGTTACCGCGGCAAGCTGTATGTGGAAATCATGCCGCATACCTTCAGCGTGCTGGCTCAGCAGGGCACGCGGCTCAATCAAATCCGTTTTATCCGCGGCAATCCGCCGCCGTCGGACACCAAGCTCACCGAGCTCGACCAGACGCTGCAGCTGGTGTATTCCGACAGCGAAGGCCCGCAGCCGGCGATGATCAAGAATGGCCTGTGGGTGTCGGTTGATCTCGAGGGTGATTCGAGCAACGGCGTCATCGGCTATCGCGCCAAACACCATGCGCCGCTGATCGATCTTTCAAAAATCAACCACTACGATCCGCTCGATTTCTGGGAGCCGATCCAGCGCACGGCTGACCGTTCGCTGGTGCTGAATCCGGATGACTTCTACATCCTGGTGTCGCGCGAACGGGTGCGTATCCCCAACAGCTATGCGGCGTCGATGGTGCCCTACGATCCCTCGGTCGGCGAATTCCGCATCCACTACGCCGGCTTTTTTGATCCCGGTTTCGGTTACGGCACCAACAACCTGAAGGGCGCGCGCGCCGTGCTCGAAGTTCGCTCGCACGATGTGCCTTTCCTGATCGAGCACGGACAGGATGTCGGCCGCCTGATTTACGAGCGCCTGCTCGGCGAACCGGAAACCATCTACGGCGTGAACATCGGTTCCAACTACCAGTCGCAGGGGCTGAAGCTGTCGAAGCAGTTCAAGCCTTTGGCGATACCGGTCTAGCCGTCGCCCTCCGGTTTGATGACAGCAGAAAGGCGCTGACCACAAGCGCCTTTAGTCATTGCGGTGGCGGAATCAGCGCAGCGCGTCGATCGAAGCGCCAAAGTTGATGTGGAAGGGCGCGCCGTCCAGCACCAGCGCCGGCACCGACTTCACGCCGGCGGCGTCGGCTTCCTTCAGTCGCGCCTTGTCCCGGCCCAGGTGCACGATCTCGACTTCGTATTTCGCCGGATCGATGGCCATCGCGACATTGCGTTCGGCATCGATGCACACGGGGCATCCGGCGTGATAAAACACGGCTTTGCTTTTCATGCAGGTCTCCTTGGACGGTGGGTTTGTGCGACAGACACGCCGCCATCCTGGACCGCCGCGACGTGCGGTAACAGCAGGCACTTTCCGGAAACCCGGGCACTTTTTGGTGTAAATCGGCGACTATGAACACAAAAAAAAATCTGTCTGCAGCCTCCGAATACCGCCAGCTCGAGGATGTGGTCGGCTGCAAATGGTCGGTGTCGGTGCTGCAGGCGGTGGGCTCCGGCATCGCGCGGCCCGGCGCGCTGGAACGCCATATCGCCGGCATCTCGACAAAGGTGCTGTCGGAACGCCTGCGCAAACTCACGCGTTACGGCCTGCTCGACAAGCGGGTGTATGCGGAGGTGCCGCCGCGCACCGAATACGCGCTGACGGCCTGCGGGCAGAAGCTGCTGCGCATCATCAGCCAGATCCGCTCTCTCGACGAGGCCATCCGGAATACCGGCGAGTGCCGACTCGAATAATGTAAGTATTTGTTTATATTGATATTTTTATTGTCCTGCGAGATACTCGCGAGATGACGCATCTCGTACCAAAAACCGACATCACCCGTGCCGCCGCGCAACTCAAGGCCGGCGAACTCGTTGCATTCCCCACCGAGACCGTCTACGGCCTCGGTGCGGATGCGTCAAATGCGGATGCGGTGCGCAAGGTGTTCGCGGCCAAAGGCCGGCCGGCGGATCATCCGCTGATCGTGCACATCGCCGATGCCGTGCAGCTCGCGAACTGGGCGCGCGACATTCCGCCGGCCGCGCACACCCTCGCCAAAACATTCTGGCCCGGCCCGCTGACACTGGTGCTCAAACGCAGCCCGAAAGTGCCCGATGCCGTCACCGGCGGCCAGGACACCGTGGCGATCCGCGTGCCCTTGCATCCGGTCGCCCAAGCGCTGTTGCGTGAATTCGGCGGCGGCGTGGCTGCACCCTCAGCCAACCGCTTCGGCCGCGTGTCGGCAACCACGGCCGCGCATGTGCGCGAGGAGTTCGGCGATGTGGTGGCCTGCGTGCTTGACGGTGGCGCGGCCGATGTCGGCATTGAATCGACCATTGTGGATTGTTCGCGCGCCGCGCCGGTGCTGCTGCGGCCGGGCTCGATCACCCCGCAGCAGCTTGAGCAAGTCCTGGACATGCCGCTCGCCGCGTCCGACGCCCAGGCGCCGCGGGTGTCCGGCTCCCTGGAAAAACACTATGCGCCGCGCACCCCGGTGATGCTGATGGAAGGCGACCTGATTGTTGAGCTCGCGCACAGCCTCGCGCGCCAGGGCAAACGGGTCGCTGTGCTTGCACGCACCACGCTGCAGCCGATGGTCGACGGCCTGGTCTGGCAGGCCGCCCCGCGGGATGCGGCGGCTTATGCTCATGAGTTATATGCCAGCCTGCGCACGCTCGACCAGGCGGGCTGCGACGCGATGCTCGTCGAGCAGCCGCCCGATGAGCCCGAATGGCTGGCGGTACGCGACCGCCTGATGCGTGCCGCCGCCGGCGCGGGCGGCAATTGATCACAGACTTGGCCGGCGATTTGGCGCACAATATCAAGCACATGCCGGTGTTTCAGCGACAGTTGGAATAACGACAACCGGAATAACAAGCCGCTGAACACAACAGCCTGACGCCAACGGGGACTCTGCCATGCGCCGCAGTGATTTCGATATCACTGACAAGATCCGCACCACCGACGCCATCGAAGTCTGCGATGAGGTCGTGCGCCTGTTCCGCGGCCTTTACCGCAGCGGTGATGCACGGGCGATGGTGCGCGCCTTCGGCGACATGTCGAAGATGTACCACGGCAAACATCCCGACTATTACCCCTGCGATACCGAATACCACGACATCCAGCACGTGCTCGACGTGACGCTGGCGATGGCGCGGCTGCTCAATGGCTACCAGCGCGAGAACGCGCGCAGCAATCCGCTGCCGGCGCAGTACTTTGTAGTCGGCATCATCACCGCACTGTTCCATGACGTCGGCTACCTGCGCCGGCGCAGTGACCGCAAGCACCGCTACGGCGCCGAATACACGCTCACCCATGTCGGCCGTGGTTCGCGTTTCCTGCGCCGCTACCTGCCGCGCATCGGCCTGCGCCAGCATGCGCAGGCGGCCTCGGTGCTGATCCATTTCACCGGTTACGAGCGCGACGCCACCACCATCCGCATGTCCGATCCGCTGATGCGCCGCGTCGGCGAAATGCTCGGCAGCGCCGACGTCATCGCGCAGATGTCCGACCGCTGCTATCTCGAAAAATGCCAGGACCGGCTCTATCCCGAATTCGTGCTCGGCGGCATCGCCCGCCGCAGACAGCCCGACGGCAGCGAGATCGTGGTCTACAAATCCGGGCGCGACCTGATCAGCAAGACCCCGGCGTTCTACGTCAATGCACTCAAGCGCCTCGACGAAAAACTGAACCGCGCCTACGTCTATGCCGAGACCCACTTTGGCGGCAAGAACCTCTACATGCAGGAAATGCAGAAAAACGCGCGCCATGCCGAGGCCGCAGTCCGCCAGGGCAGTGGTGCCGGCCTGCGCCGCACCGCGCCCAAAACACTGGCCAAGGGCGTCAAGTCCTTCCCGGAGTCGCTGGTCATCCGCTGACCCTGCGCGTCACGGCGGCTGCAT